>DAOUAQ010000259.1:0-31179 GCA_034433375.1 Anaerolineae bacterium
ACAGTATGCAGAATATGATCAAAACTAACGGCCCACCCCAAGTGTTCATTGGTGAAGGTAAACGCAGAGAAATAATAACCTGGGCCATAATTATGGGAACTCCAGGTTAGACCACCGTCAGTCGTGCGCAAAATAGTATCGCCACTCGTAATCCAAGCATGTCGATCATCCAAACAAACGATGTTTTCTAACAACCAGTCTGAACTTTGGGATTGTTCTTGCCAGGTCTGCCCACCATCAAAGGTATGAAAAATATGCTCACTGAATATCAACCAGCCCGTGTGAGCATCCGCCCATGCAAAATCCACAGATTCCCAAGAGTTAACCCCTGATAGTAAGGGATGTTCTACCCAGACGCGTCCTCCATCCTCGGTGTGCAACAAAACACCCCGCCCCGCAATCCAACCACGATGAGCATCTACAAAAAACACGCGATGAAAATTCTCCCGCACAGGACTAATTTGCCGCTGCCATGTCACTCCACTATCTTGAGTGTGCAGGATAATTCCCCCTTCACCTACAGCCCAGCCGGTTTGCCTATCCAAAAAGAATACATCGTTGAGCGCATCCACTAACCCCAAAATATCCTGCCAGCACCAGCCCTCTAATCCATCAAGTTGAAAAGGCGATGCCGGGAGCGCGGTAGAAGCGGCCAATGTCAGAGATGGCGTATACAAAGCCGCAGGCGTTGAAGTAACAGTTTGTACGCGAAAAGTCGGCACAGGTGTTTCAGTCGCCGGGCCGCAAGCCGCACACAAGATAACCAAAACACATAAGACTCGAAAGTGACTTATGGACATTTCAGCACACACCTGAAGTGTAACTGCGCTCATATTGATTTCTAGACTTCATCAGCCAGTATTCTCGATAGGCTCACATGATAAGTTTTTCTGCCGGGGTCACAGCCTATCCTCCTGGGGCACGTACAGGCCGTTGAGATCCGCTCCCAACAACCCCGCGTCATACGAACGCCGGTCTACCGGCGAGAGCGTCGCCGCCAATGCCGGTGCCAACAGGGGAATCTGCCGCGCGGTTTCGAGCCGTGCGACGATGACCTCCACCCCCGCGTCGTCCCACAGCCAGCCGTGCTTGTCGAACGGGGTCAGGTTCAGCGGTACGGTGTACGCGCGCAATGTCTTCTGCCCCTTTACGTTGAAAAAGACCTCGAAGTAGGACATCACCAACTCGCGCACGCTGCGATAGACCGCTTCGCGGAACCGCAGGCCGACGAAGTTGGACTTGGCCAGCGCCCCAAAGCGCCCGTTGCACTTGTAAAGCGCCAACATGTGATCATCGTCGGTCCCCGGCTCCGGCAGCAAGTCAACGACCACGGGTGGATAGCCTATACGGCGCAAGGCCATCGCCGCGAAGAGCGCGCCATCCAGACAATGCCCGCGCCGGTCGCGCAGCACGTTGAGCGGGCAACGGTTGCGCTCCTCCGGCGCATAGGGGATGCTGTCCAGAAAGGCCTGGATCGTCGCCGGGCTGGTCAATCCGGCCAATACTGCGCGCTGTTCGTCATCCAGATACGCTTCGAACGTGTGAATTTGCTGTTCCATGATCCCGGATTTCCCCCTTGCACATAGATGCGTTGCACTTCGTAAAGTGCAACGCATCTGTAAGATTGTACCGGTGTGTATAACACAGTTTAGCGATTGCGCAACGTCAGCGGCAGGTAAATCCGATGAACGTAGGTCCACGTGCGCACTTCATTGGAGCAGGCCAGCAGCAAAAGCGTATCGCCGGGGGTATGGACGCAGGCCCGGTTGACGATCTGAGGCGCAAATCCCGGCCCGCCGCTGATCGTCGTCTGCACGGCGAACGTCACGGTGAACGGCGCGCCGGGCATAAACGTGAGTGGGCCGACGATGGCGTTCTGCGCCGGATCGTAGGTCACGCCGGCCGGGGCGATGAGCGTGCCGGTGATGTAAGTCGTGTAGGTGGGTACAGCATCGTAGAAGCTGCGCGCCGTCGTGTCGGGGAAAATGAGGCCGATGGTGTACGTCAGCGGCGTTCCCAGCAACAGCGTCCCTTGAGTGGTGGATGGCGTCACCGTCTTGACGAGACTGCGCCTCACGAAATCCTGCCCGGTCGCGTCCGGCGGCGCGCTGACTACGCGCTGCGCCGGTTCCCAGAAATAACTCCCGATCGGCGCCACCGTGTAGGTTCCCGCCGGGAGATCGGTGAAGGCATACTGCCCCTGGCTGTTTGTCACCGCCGCATACGTTCCCGCATTGACGGTGATGCCCGCCAGCGGTGCGCCATTCCCGTCGGTGATCCGCCCGGCGATGTTAGCGACGCCCAGCGCCAGCCGGGCGATGAAGCCATCCGCGCCGCCGTTGTGCGTGGGATCGTACCCGTCTGCCGGGAGCGGCAGGTTCGCCGAGTACGTGGTCCCCGCCAGGTACACCGTCCCCAGCGCCCCCAGCGCGAGACGCCGGCCGCCGTCATCGTCGTAACCGCCCAGGAAGCTGCCGTACTTCAGATCGGCGCTGCCTTTGCCCAGCAGCGCCAGCCGCGCGATGAAGGCGTCGTCCCAACCGTTGAGCGTCGAATCGAATGCCCCGCGCGTGAAGGGAAAGTCCGGCGACGTGGTGATGCCGGTGACGTAAGCCTGCCCGTCGGCATCCACGGCGACCGCCAGTGGGCGCGTCTCATAACGTCCGCCCAGGAACGTGCTGTACTGCAAATCCGCCGTCCCCTGCCCCGCCGGATTGAGCCGGGCGACGAAGCCCGCCGGGGACGCACCGGCCGGATAGGAGGTAAAAAACGCGCCAGACGTTGTCGGAAAATCGCCCGATGCGGCGCTGCCGGCGATGACAACCGCGCCATTGGACAGCAGCGCCACATCCGCCCCCCACTCCATCTCGGAGAGCGCCGAAGAGGATGACGAACCGCCGAAGAACGTGCTGTAAACCATGTCGGCGCTGCCCTGTCCACCGGGACGCAGTTTGAAGAAGAACACGTCCTGGCAATAGTAAGCGCGACACTCACTCGCGTTGGGATACGCGCCCGGCGTGCGTGGGAAGTCAATTTCCGGCGGAATCAGACCATCGTGGCCTTTCACGCTACCGGTGACGTAGACAACGCCTTGCCCATCCAGCCTCATCCCCCATGCCTCGTTGACGAAGCCCGCGCCGACGTAAGTGCTGTACAGCAAATCCGCCGCCCCGGCCCCGCCAGGCCGCAGTTTGACGACGAACACATCCGGGTTGAGGCCAATGTCCATATACGAGAAGGTACGGTCGTAGGCCCCCGCCGTGGTGGGGAAATCGTCGGAGTCGGTATTGCCGACCACGTAGAGGTTGCCGGCGGCATCGGCGCGGATACCTATCCCGTAATCGTCGCCGCCCTGATTGCCCAGGCCGGGGATATCCATTTTCGCGCCGCCCAGGTACGTGGCATAGCTCAACTGACCGGCGGCGTTGAAACGCGCCGCAAAGGCATCCGGGCACGGCTTTTGCAGAACACCGGTAGGGCAGTTGGCCGCGCGCCCATCGTTCAGTACCGTGTCGAATGCGCCCGGCGTGACCGGGAACTGGCGCGACCAGGTGCTGCCGACGACATAGAGGTTGCCTGCCGCATCGCGCGCCAGATCGCGGATGGCATCATATTGTCGATCGCCGCCGAGGAAAGTGATGAAGCGCCGCGTTTTCAAATCCGGCGCATAAGCCGCGACGAAAACCGGGCCGGTAAATCCGGCGTCGGTGCTGGATGTGCTACCCGCTACATACACCGCGCCGTCGTCCCCCAGGACCAGCCCGGTCAGGCCGTCGAAAGCGCTGCCGCCGAGGAATGTGCCGTCGATAAGGGCGCCGGGGTTATCGGTGACAGCCTGCGGGATCAACGTGGATGCTGTCAACGCGGACAGATCCGCCGGGCACGCGCCAGTGCAGACCCAGCGCCAGCTCACGCCACCCGCTGTACTCGCCAATTCCAGGTCCGCACCGGGATAAACGTCCTCCAGCCGCACACCGCCCCACACAGGGACATCTTCGCGCCACGTCACCGGATCGGCGGAAGGGTAGAAGTGCACGCGCTCCGCCAAACGTCCAAACGGCTGCAGATTGATATGCCCGGTGGAGAGCAAGGTTTGGGTTATGGGATGTGGGTTGTGGGATATGAGTTGTGAGTTTTGGGCAGGGAGAGATGCGTAAGGCGCATAAAGCCCCCGTTCTGCTTCCTGCACCCTACCCCCTGCATCCTGCCTCCTGCCTCTTGCATCCTGCATCCTGCCTCCTGCCTCCTGCCTCCCGCCCCCTGCATCCTGCCTCCTGCCTCCTGCCTCTTGCCGCCACACGCCATCATCGCCGATCCACAGCCCCGCGCCGAGCGCGTAAAAACGCACTTCCGGCGGGAACTGCCCGACATTCTCCACAAAGACGATAGCGTTGGGTGAATTGGCAACTCGCCCAACAGGTTCTTGCGATGCAGCCTGCACCGGCGCTACCAACAAGGTCAACAGCATCCCCAGCATCATCACCCGCAGCTTTACCATCGTCCTCCTCCTGCATCTCTCGCACATCACAAGCACGCCTTATGGTTGCATGTACTCATCCGCCCCAATATCCGGCAAGTCATCGCGGACGTCGCCGTCGATGTCCGTCGTCACACCAACCTCTGGCCCGGCGTCCCGCGCCGCTGAATTCGCGCCGATGTGATAGTCGCCGGCCGCCGCGTTGACGAAGTCCGGACTGCCAAAGCGGTCGTTGGTTCGCGCCACCGTCGGGTCGGCGTTCACCGTATTGGCATACCAGAGTGTGTAATTGACCTGTAGCGTTCCTTCGCCGGGGAACAGCTCGAAGATGCCGCGCGTGTGCCCCGCGATGATGGTGTTGACCGCATTCAGCGTCACATTGTAGACGGTCATGATGCCCTGGGATTCTTTGGGAACGGCGAGAAGTGGGGAGTAAGGAGTAGGAAGTAAGGAGTAAGGAGTAGGAAGTAAAGAGTAAGGAGTAAAGAGTAGAGCGTTATCCGCCAGTTCGCTGAGGCGCTGATCAACCGATGCGCCATTTGCCATTTGCCATTCGCCATTCGCCGATTCACTGATTCGCTGATTCGCCGACTCGCTCAACCGATTATCGGCAATCGTATTGTGCCGCAGGGTGACGACGAGGTTTTCGCTACTGGTGGGGGTGAAGAGCAAGCCGCTGCCCGCATAAGGCGCCTGGTTGCGGGCGATGATATTGTTTTCCAGCACGATATTGGCGCAACCGGCCGAGACGCGTAGGCCACCGCCGCTGCTGGCAGTGCCCGTCGCGCCGGCATACGCGGCGATGTTGCCGAGGATCGAGTTGCCGCGCAACGTGATGTTCTGGCTCTGGTACATACTCAGCCCACCGCCCGCGCCGACTTCGTAGCCACCCGCGACGTTATCGCGGATGATGTTGCCGCTGATGACTGCGCCGGTCACAGTGTCTATATACAGCCCGCCGCCCAGGACTCGCGCACCCTTTTCTGTGCCGACGTTAGCAGCGATGGTGTTCCCCCGGATAACGGGACTAACCAGCCCGTATAGACATGCCCCGCCGCCCTGAAAATCGCCGTATTCCGTGCCAGTATTGGAGATGATGCTGTTAGTCTCCAGCCGCACACCCGCGCCGCCGCGCATGAAAAGGCCGCCGCCTTGCCCTCCACCGCCACCCGCGAAGTTGCTAGAGATGACATTGCCGATGAGCTGCGCGCTGGAGCGATTCTTGATGTAGATGCCGCCGCCTTCGGCAAAATTCCAGTCGGAAGCCCGGTTGCCGGCGATGACGCAGTTGCGGATGATGAGCGCGTCCTGCCGGTAGCTGACGCCGAGCGCGTGAACGCCGCCACCCGCGTCATAGTAACCGTAGGCGCTGTGATACGCGCCGCCCAGTCCGGTCGCATCCCCTTCGAGAATATAGAGGTCTTCCAGGGTGACGGCGACGAACGGCGCGATCAGCACGCCGCGTCCCGCCCCACCCGTGAGACCAGGACGCAGGACTGTTTTGTATATGACCGGATTGCGCGTTTTGAAATCCTCGGAATACCCACCGCGCAGCGTAAGCGACTTATCCACCAGCACTACCTGCGTGACCTCGTCCGGGCCGTAGTAGCCGTCGGGTTTGGGGCGGGTGCTGGTCTGCCAATACGTGTTGCGCGGGTCGCCGCCCGGATTTTCGAGCGTGTAGGCGTCCGCATATCCGGCGATGGCGATGGTGTCGCCATCGAGCGCCACATCGACGGCGTACTGGATCGTTCCACAGGCTGTAGCCGGTGTAAGACAGTCGCCGCTATCGGCAGCATAGCGTTTGACATAACGAATGTTCCCCAGAACGCCGCCGCTGCCGTCGTAGGCACGCAGCACGAGCGGCAGATAGACATACTTGAGTTGAACGTATGTCGTCCAGGTGTCGGCGTCGGCGTGCAGCGTTTCGACGTTGCCCGCCCAATCCACCGCCTGGACGCGGAAGTAGTAGGTGGCGTCGCCCTGTAGAACGGCCGGGATCGTTGGCCCGAAGACCGGCGTGAGGTCGGCGGGCGCGCCCAGGTCGTAATTCCACGTCGTCTCGCGGGTGAGCCAGTCGGTCCACGCGCCGGTTTCGCCGATGCGATATTGCAGCCGGTAGACAGCGACGCCGCTCAAGTCATCGTCGCCGTTGATGGTGACGGGAATCCCCGCTGGCGCGTAGGCGACCTCCGGGCTGCTCAGGCTCGCGGTCGGTGCGATGCGATCCACGCTGAAGGGCGCAGTATCCGCCGGGCCGCCGGGAAGCGTCACGTCCAGGGTATGGCTGATGGCCGCCAGCGCCGCCACGTCCAGAGTGGTGGTGTAGACGCCGTCGCCCTGCCAGACGAGGGCCTGCGCGACGCCGTCGAGGGACGCCGCCAGCGCCCCGCTCAGGCCAGGGACGAGCGCGCCGGTGGTGTCGCGCACTTCCGCGCGCGCGATGACCTGCGTCGCGTCCGGGCCGTAGAGGGGTTGGTCGGTGGTCACCGCCAGACTGCGTCCCTGCGCGGTGAACGGCGTCTGCGCGGTCGCCAGGACAACGTCCTCAGCGTCTGCGAGCTGTGCGTGCAGCACTTTGGGACCCGGTTGCCAGCCCAGGCTGTCTGTGTCCCAGGCCAGGACGTTCACGCCGGCGGTCAGAGTCACCACGTCTATGTCGCCTCGCACGGGTTGGCCGGCCGCGTCTTCGATGACCCAGCGCAGCGTCAACGGCCCGTCTTCGGCCACGGTCGCGGTCAGCGATAGGGGAAGGCTGGCCTGGTCAACGCCAACCGGCGCGCCGCCGTTGATGCTGAGCGCGGTGATGTCCGGCGCTGTCGTCGGAGCCAGCGTTCCGTTGTCCGGCAGGTCGTAGTCCACCTGGAACTCCAGGTGATGATAGAGCGTCACCTGCCCGGTGAGCGGATCGTAACGCAGGGGGATGGCGCTCAACGCCAGTTGCACGCCGCGCGCGTCGGAATAGATCGCCGTCCAGAAAAATTCGGCGGGATAGAGCGCCGTGCCGGTGAAGGGCACCGTTTCGACGCCCCAGGTGCGGTCGCCAGCCTGTTGCAGGGGCAGTTGGACGACGACGGGGTGCAGCGCCGTGTCGCTGGCGACGAGGGTAACGGTCAGGCCGGTCGTCCCGGCGGGGAAGTAGAACGAGCGCGCCAGCACCGGCGCGAGCGGCCCGGTGCCCACGGCGGTCATCTCGCCGTCGTGCGGGACTTCGAAGCGCGTGGCGTCGCCCTCGGCGGTGATGCGGAAGACGGGCACGTCGAAGCTGGCAGTGAGCGTGCCGGTGGCTTGCGGCGCGGTCGGCGCGGTGGAGGCGGCGGCCAACTGCTGCACCGCGACTGCGCCCGGTTGCCGTTGAATCGGCTGGGTAGGCAAGCCGTATAACTCCGTGCCATACACCCCAATAATGTCCCGCGCCTCGAAATGCGCTCTGGGATGATATGTGTAATAGGTGCGAATCGCCCGCCGGTGAACTTCACCCATGGTCGTCGCATTGCCAAACAGCCCACGGAGAAACTGGTAGTGCACACGGTCGTTAAAGCGCATCTCGGCGCCGGCGGTCGTCTTTCCGAAGGTTGTGGAAGCATGATAGGTGATCTGTCGTTCCAGCGCGCCGCGCACCAGGGCATTGGTGTAATAGTTCCATTTTTGGGGATCATTGGTCGCGTCATAGCCTGTGGTATATCCGGCGTGACACCCGACGTTGACGAATACCGAACCGGGGAACACAGCCAGGATGTTCAGGTATCCGCTGGTGAAATGCAACGTGATCGGCGTCGTGTTGTAGTAGTGGGTGGCGTGAGAGTTGAGGATCGTCAAGCGGGGGCCTGAGGCCGGATTGTTTAGTGCATAGGTTACATTGCCAGGCACCCACTTATCTCCCGCCGTCTCATCCCACCACAAACGATGGCGTGGGGTACCGCGATCGGTCAAATCATCCGTCAAAACGTTATATCCCGAATCGCGGAGCAGGTTGACGAGTGTGCGTGTGTTGGCCTGCCAACCAAATTTCACCGTCCCATCCGCATAAAGTTCATTACGGATATTGAACGTAAACGCCGAGCCGGTGAGCGGTCCCACCACCGCCGGTTTCTCGTAACCGTCGATCATCGCGACCAGCGAGAGCGGAGCGAGGGCAAAGATCCGTCCCAACCCCCAATCCACGTCCGGCCCCGGCGGCGTGGTCATGGCGCGATTGCTGTATGGCACGTCGGTCATGATCACGTTCTCCTGCGTGTCGATAATCGTTGCGACCCCGTGGTGTAGCGGATTGCCAGCCGCATCATTTCCCTGTTCATAGCGGCTTTCATCGTCAGCTTTGGGATCAGGGAAACGATAAAACGGCACGACGGCGTCATCGCCGATGATGGCGATGGACTTCAGACGCGCGGCGGGCAAGCGCGCCGCCAGCCAATCAATGGTGAGAGGCATTTGCGCGCGTTGGGCAGCGTTGGCGTAGTCGAAGTCCTCGACATAAGCATCCTGCCGCACATCCAGCACCACGCCCTTATGCGCGGCGGCGTAGATGCGGATGCGCTCCACGGCCTCGTAATAGTCGAGCGTATGGTTGGTGTTCCGATCCTGGATAGCAGAGTTGGCGCTGGTGAGATTGAATTCCTTATACAGTTCACGCAGATCGGTCAGCGCGACCAGTTCGGGTTGGGGATTGGGCGTTAGCGTCACCCTGTCGCTGAGCAGCGCCTCGACGAAGGGCTTCCCGGCCTGGACCACATAAAGCTCCAGTGTGTACGTAAGGGCCTCCGTGGGCGTGAACCACAGCGAAGGGTGAACGTCGTTGGCGTTGAAGTCGGCCTGCGTGCGGTCGAGGCGGCCCGCGCCGTCGTTGGTCATCTTGCGGGGATTGGCCGCATCGCCGTTGACCACGACGTACATATCCACGTTCTTCAAGCCGCACGTTTTGAGCGCGGCGGCCTGGAGTTCGTCCAATGCGCCGTAGAGCAAGACGTGCATATCGGGGACGCCGCCCGCATACGGGTTGAACGCCGCTTTGGGGATGAAAGTGGACGATGAGACCCGCAGTTTGTACGGTGAGTTCGACAACTCCGACGTGTTGCCGGCCGGATCGGTGGCGGTGGCGGCGACGGTGTAACTCACCGGCAGCGCGCTCGCCAGGGTGACGGTGAACGCCGCGTTGCCCTGCGCGTCGGTGGTGACGTTTTTGAAGGTGAGATACCGCTCGCCGTCGCCGTAGCCCACCGGGAAGCCACGCGCGGCGTTGCAGATTTCGTAGGCGAAGAGTTCCACGCGGTACGTGGTATTCGGCGCGCTGGCCAGCGTGCCCGTCACGACCTTGTCTTTCACGCCCAGAATCGTGGGGAAGTTCTGGCGCTGATTGGCGCCCGTGTCCACGTCGCCCAGGTCGTTGGATGTGAAACCGTCGTCGTCCAAATCCACGGGACGCCCGTCGTTGAGGTAGATGGCGTTCCCCTGAAGCGTGTTGCTGATGGCGTTATCCGCGATCAGCACACCCACGTCGGCGTTGAAGGCGATGGTGTTGGTCGCCGCGCCCGTCCCGCCGATGAGGTTGCGCGTTCCTTCCGAAATCCAAATGCCGGCGCCGCCGTTGCCCGCCGGAGTTTGGTCGGCCAGCACGCCGATGAGGTTTCCTTGAATCTGGTTGCCGGTCGCGCCGGGCCGGAACACGTATATCCCGCCATACGCGCTGCCAACGACGATATTGCGCGCTGCGGACGTCGCGCCGCCGATCTGATTGCCGGACGCGCCTTCTATGCCGATGCCCATAAATCGGTTGCCGGGATCGTCGCCGCTGCCGGGGACTTCGTCCGGGTCGCTGAAGCTGCCGTTCTGGTACGCGCCGATGAGGTTGCCCTGCACGGTGTTGCTCAGCGCCGTCCCATCGACGATCTGAATGGTGACGCCGTTCTGGCCGTTGCCGGCGATGACGTTGCCCGCGCCTGTTTCCGCGCCGCCGACGGTATTCCGCGAGGCATCGTAGATCATCACGCCGCTGTACGTGTTGGGCGCCAGCGCCATACCGCTCGCGTTCAGGCCGATGAGATTGCCCTGCACAAGGTTGCCCTCAGCCGCGCCGCCTCCACCCGCGCGAATTTCGACGCCGTTTCCCATGTTCCCGGCGATGACGTTGCGCGCGCCGGTCGGCGTCCCGCCGATGGTGTTGTAGGAGGCGTTATAGATCGCCACGCCATTAGCGCCGTTGGAAAGTATCGTCAATCCGGTCGCATCCACCCCGATGCGGTTGCCCTGGACGAGGTTGCCGGTCGCCGTGTACTCACCGGCGGTTTGAATCAAAATGCCGTTGCCCAGGTTCCCGGCGATGACATTGCCCGCACCTTCCGCCGCCCCGCCAACCTGGTTGGACGAGGCATTGTGAATGAGGACGCCGTTGCCATTGTTGGAAAATGCCTGCGTCCCGCTCACGTCCAGGCCGATGTAGTTGCCCTGAATGATGTTGCCGTCGGCGGGCGCGACAAGCGCCGCCGGTTCTGAGATCGGCGCAGAAGGCTCACCCTCCCGTCGCAAGCCATAGCTAACCGGCGACACGCTCGGAGCCGCTGTCGTCATAGCCGGCGGGACAGAAATTTCCACACCGCTCAACCCACTTGCCGCGATAATGTTGCGAGCCGCAGCGGTGGTTCCGCCTACCGTGTTGTTGGACGATTGATGGATGAGCACACCCACGCGCGCATTGGGCAGTTCCTGTGTCCCACTGATGTTGGTGCCGATGTAGTTGCCCACCACCAGGTTGCCGCTCGTCCCCTGGTCCAGGGCGACGCCGTGCTGCCCGTTCCCCGCGATGATATTGCGCTCGCCGGTCGCCGTCCCGCCGATCTGGTTGTTGGTGGATGTGGGGTAGAAGACGGCGACGCCGGTGTAACCATTACCCAGCATGGTTTGCCCGTTGGGCGCGATGCCGATGTAGTTGCCGATGATACGGTTGCCGGACGCGCCAATGTTATTGACCGCGTTGCCGATCTGGATGCCGTGCCCGTTGTTCCCGGAGATCACGTTGCGCTGCGCGGGCGTCGTCCCGCCGATGCGGTTGCCGTCGGCGCCTTCGACGATAATAATGCCGCTATTCCCATTGCCCAGGCCGCTAAGGCCAGCGGCGTTCGTTCCCAGGAAGTTGCCCTCGACGACGTTGTTGTCGCCGTCCACAGCGATGCCGCAACCGTTGAGCGTCCCATCGCCCTTGAAACCGGTGATCGTCATCCCGCGGATCGTGCTGTTGGACGCCACCAGATACAAGCCGTTCGTTCCTACCGGGGCAAGCGCGCCATCCAGCCGCACCGACCCGCCGTGGCCCTGGTCGATGCCGTTGATGGTCATCGCGTCGGTGATGTACGGCAATGCTGTCTGTGGGCGGATCGGTTGCGCGACGAAGCTGAAGACGATTTCGTCCGCGCCCACACCGGCGTTGGCCTCCTGGATGGCCGCGCGTAAGGTGCAAACGCCAGGCGCGGGCGTACAAACCGTATGGCCCACGTCCCACGTCCCCGGGTCGCAGGCGCCATTGCCGGGATTGCAGTCTTCATAATCCAGGGGCGTGTTGACGACGAAGAGTTGCGCGGGCGCTTCCGGCGCGGCAGCGACCGGAGGCGTCGCCGACGAATCAGGCGCAAGAAGGAATAAACACATCAGAAGGCCGATATCTCGTAGGGTTTTTGACACACGCATCACGCACCTCCCGAGAACAAATCTGATTGAGGTTAACCAGATGATCAAGCCAACATGGGCTTGGGTGGCCGCCTGGTGTGACGGACACTTCCAGCTTTAGAACGCGAATCTATTCCCGACTTGGCAGCACGAATTCGATCACGATGCCGGGACTATCTTCCCGGTTGAAGCTACGACATGTGCCGCCCACGCTCCATACTTGCGTGGCGACCATCGAGAGTCCCAGTCCCATACCGGCGACCTGCCCCGTCGTAAACTTGTCCACTTGATAGTAAGGCATCCACATCCGCACAAGCTGCTCCGGCGACAGTGTCAGGCCATCATCCCACACTTGAATCTTGACCTGCTGCACGCCGGCCGGCGCGACATCAATCGTAATCACCGGCATGTTGCGCGGATGGAATTTTTGGGCATTCTCCAGAACCTCCCACAAGATCACCTCGAGGCTCCATTGCGAGAGCGCAAGATGCTGATCCTGCAAGGGTTGGGCAACCATCACGGTGACATCTGGCAGCAACAAATCGCCGCCGATGTTCGCAATCAGCGCCGCGAAGTTCGCCAGGGGGAAGGCGGCATCCGGTGTCGCAATACGAGGCGCGCCCAGATAGCGGACAATTTCCTCAATCTCAGCATAAAGATGTTGCGCGCCTTCGGAGGCATTTTGAACGAACATTAGAATATCGTCCCGTGACATCGTTTCTATCTGTTCGATCAAGAAGGTCAGCCCGGTGTAGATGGGAACCAAAGGTGTGCGTAATTTGTGCGCGATCATCGAATGGAAACGATTCAACTCTTCCTGTAGCGCAGTTTTTTCGGTGATGTCTTTGAGGCAGATAATGCGCCCGGCTTGCATATCCAGGCCGGCCGCGATGTCGAGCATCTCCACTTGCAGCCAAAACGCTTTGTCAACCTGCGTCTCCGGACGCACCAGGTAGAGCGGCACCGGGGCTTTGTTGATGAACATCTTCTTCGGCCAGAGCGCCCAGGCTGCCTGTGGCTCGCAGAGATACTGCTGCTTGACGATGTCCATAAACGCCGGCGGCGCGGTCCTGTCAATCTCGCGTCCCAGGCCCAGGTATACCTGCGCGTTGAGATTGGCGTACAGAATCCGTTCCTCTTGATCAACGATGACATAGCCATCGTTCACCCGTCCCAAGAGATAGCGGAACATTGCTTCAGAGGCGCGCAGGGTGGCCGTGCTCTCGGTCATACGCCGGTTGAGGACTTCGTGCGCGGCCTGCAGGGCGGCTTCGGCATCCTGACGGGCGGCAATTTCTGCTTGAAGACGCTCGTCCTGGGCGGCAACCTGCTGCTGCAACTGCTGAAGCGCCAGACAGTTTTCTACCCGCGCTAAAACTTCCGCCGCGCGAAAGGGCTTTGCCAGATAATCCATACCGCCGCGGGCGAAGACTTCTTCGCGCTCCGTGTCGGTGTCGAAAACGCCGCTAACGATCACCGGCGCAGGCCAGGCGATATCCGGCTGCAGACGCGCGTAGGCTTCGACGCATACAATATCAACGATGGCGAGGTCGGGGGCAAGTTCGGCAAGCGTTGCAGGGTTGACCTTTTCCTGAGGCAAAACGCGCACTGAGTACCCGTGAGGTGTCAATATCTCAGTCAAGAACTGACCTTCAGAGGAATTATCGGTTATCACCATAACTGTTTCTGCCATCGTACCCCCTTAAAAGGTTCGGCGAACACTGCCAGGACATATATATACCAGTATATCCTAAACGGAGATACGCTCAATAGCTCTTTAGTACGCTGAAGATGACTGGTAAAATTGCTCAGTTAACACTGCCACACCAGCGCCTGTAATTCCTGGAGTGACGTTATAGGTGGATGGCCTAAAGCTTTCATCGTCAGCGCCATAATGTCAACCGCAAACTCGTGCAAGAACGTGAAAGCCATAGCGCGCGTGAAGAAGTGGTCGTCCAGTTTGATGTGCGGATCATAGCTATCCATAAAGGTCGTCAGACATTCATAATCTCGATCCAACCCACTGAACCACAAGGCGATCCACTCATACTCGCGTGGGCCAACGAGCGCATCGCCAAAGTCAATCAAACCCGAAATGCGCCACTTGCCGTTATCCTGCCGCAGTAGAATGTGATCCTCGGTCAAATCCCCGTTCATCAGCACCAGGGGGACATTGTCACCGCCATCCAATTCAGACGCGAGGAATCCTGGAATCTCGGCGACGATGGACAAGGGAAGGATGCCTTCCCATTGACCGGCTTCGGCAACTTCCGCCGCGCGGCGCTGCACAAACGCTCGCCATCCCGCCTGGGTGTGATCCAGGGATGTGAGCTGCGCAAGCGGCACATTGTGAAGGTGACGCACCATCTCGCCCATATCAGCGATGATCCGCAGCAGGTTGCGCCGGGGGACGTGGTCACGCACATCGCGGATAGGCGCGCCCGGTTTGAAGTCAATGATAATGTAGGGCCACCGCATCTGATCTTCAAGAACGCCCTGCGCGATGAGCGACGGTACAGGGACGCGCGCATCACGGCTCAAAAGCGCGTACAACTCACATTCCAGGTCGAAGTCCTCCGGACAAAACGGCGCGTAAATTTTGACGACGTAGGCTTCATCAACGACAAAGACTGCGTTGGTTCCGGGGTATCCGGCCTCCACGTGCTGCGCCGGAAGGTTATGGCGACGGCAGATTTCGCGCACGGCAAGCGTCCACTGCGCGACGTTCGTAAACATCCGACCCCACTCGGTCCAGGTGGTTATGACAGGAAGCAAAGCTGGCATGGTGCGAGTTATGAGTTGCGAGTTAAGAGTTACGGGTTGCTGATGGCTGATGGCTGACAGCTAATCGCTGAGTCAACGTTGCCACACGAACGCCCATTTCGCGGGCCTGGCGCAAGGCTTTCTCATCCGGCGCGCCCACAGCGAAGGGGCCAAAGTGTGGACCTTGCGTCGTCCCCGGCACCACCATACCGCAGACGAGCATCGCGGTGATGATAGACATATTCGTCATTTCGTGGCCGCACCCCGCGCCGCCGGACGTGGTGAACGCAGCGCCAACTTTGCCCTCCAGCTTGCCGTAAATTTTCTCGGTGACGTCGAACATCTGCTTGACCCGCGCCGCCATCTGCCCAAAGTAGGTAGGCGAGCCAACGATGATGCCGTCAGCCGCCAGCAAGTCATCGTTAGTGGTTTGGGGAACGCTCTTCATCACACACTCCACCCCTGCTACGGATTGTACGCCTTCTGCTACAGCCTCCGCCAACGCTTTCGTGTTGCCGGTCGAGCTAAAATACGTGATCAAGATTCGGGTCATTGCACACCTCCACGGAAAACAGTTGCGGGTTGCCAGTTACAGGTTGAAAGTTAGGGAAATTTGTTGACCTATCCTTCCTTCCTCGATCCGCGCGCAACATCGAGGCCCTTCTTCGCCAGTTTGATGGCGAGACCGCCGCCGGGAACGAGCAAATCCACTGTCTCCACCCCCACGTCGAAGAGGAAATCAGGATCGAGGATCTTGCCGACGTATTGCTGGAACGTCTTCCCGCCGGCCTGCCACTGACCAGTCAGCCCGTCGTACTCCACAATGGCCTCTTTTTCCTTGGAAAGCCAGCGATATTGGAAGGCGTACACGGGGCGGTAGTACAGATCAATCTGCGCGACGTCAATGCGGTCCTCCAGGATACGCTCGGCCTTCACGCTCTTGATCATCTCAATCAGCACTTCGTGGACAATCGCCGAGGCGCGCGCCGCAGGTGGCACGACGACAGAATCGCCGGCAGAGAAGTCATCCAGGTCATCGCCAGGAATCTCAACGGCGGCGTACTTCAGATAGTCGGCCAGGGTCGGTGTTCGCGTACTGTCCAGTCCGTTGAAAAAGACGTCAGAATGTAACTCCTCACGGCAATGTTCCAATCCGGCCAGAACGATCTTCCCATTGCAGATTTGGTATTCCTTCCCCTCAATCGTCACGGACTTGATCACCGGATCGCCGAACGCCAGGGGATAATCGCAGCGGCGTTCGTAGACGTAGCGCGCATCGCACACCACGTGCCAGAAAGGTTCGAAGCGCTGTTCTTTGTACACCAACTTGAAGTCATCGTCTTTGGGACGTTGGAGCAGACTGCCCACCTTCGCCATCGTCCCAAACGCATCCACTTTGCGGCCCCACGCGCGCCCCTCCGCCTGATCCACGGAAAGCTGCGCCTGCAAGATAAACGCTCGTTCATCGGTAAGATTGATTTCCATGTGCCTCTCCTACTTTCAGATAGCTAATTTCATCATCCCAACTTTCGACCTCTGATAAAAAATTCTCAAGCGTGCTGATACTTGACCATCAATAACTTGTTTTTTCTACACACGACGCACTGTGCTCTCGGCATATCCTGTCGACTATGCGACTGCCGCGTCTAAGATGTCGAACCGTTGATTTTCTACATCAATCGAAGCACGACATCCTATCGGTATAGTGAGCTGCGGTGATGTATGGCCAAAATCCATATCCGCAATAATGGGGAAAGTATACTGGCTTGTCCGCTCCAAGACAACCTCGCGAAGCTGTTGCTTCTGTTCATCACTGTAGCGCATAGGACGACCAACAAGCAATCCCTTGAGCTTCTCCAGAACACCCATATTCTCGTAGTCCATCAAGATACCGTCGACAGCTTCCGGAGGCGGAGGCCCCTCCGAAGTCTCAAAAAACATGATGGCATCCTGCCACTCCGGCCAGAACCGTGTTCCTCGTAAATGCTGCAAAGACCCGATACAGCCTCCGACGAGCATGCCCTCAGCTTTACCTCCCCTCAACCAGGTCCAACCTGCCGAGGCGAGTCGTTCACGGGGACGTTCAAGATCGGCTTTGTGTTCCCAATCCAAGAACTCCTCCGTCCACCACGTGGATGATTTGATAGGACCGATTGGTTGCGCTTCACACAATGCCTTCAGCATATAGTCTTCTGTGTACGCAAACATCCTCGGATACTCGGCGAAATCGGTCAACAGGGCCGGGCCGTTGAAGGTCACCAGCCCCGTTGCTTGCCAGATCGCCACGTTGAGCACCGTGATGTCGGAGAATCCCATAAAGATTTTTGGATTTTTCCGAATCAGGTCAAAATCCAGCAATGGAAGCAGATGGCAGGAGTGATCTCCGCCTATCGCCGCGATGATCGCCTTGACCTCTGGATCGCCGAACATACCGTTGATGTCGTCAGCCCGATGTTGCGGCGTATCGGAGACGGATCCGTGCTGGTTGAGGGCGTGTGGCGCGATTTTCGCCTTGAAGCCAAGCGCTTGCAGTTGGCGAACGCCCAGCTCAACACGATGAGGATACATCCCCGCCCCACCCCAGGAGGGACTGACAATGCCCACCGTGTCTCCCGAACGCAGTCTCGCAGGCTTAACCATTCTTCAATCAACCAATCTTCAATCTGCTTTCAATGGATACTTCGGCGACAGTTCCTCGACCAGCCGCACGTTCTGCTCAAGCTGTGCGGCGCTGGTCATACCAATGGTGAAGGCATGGACCGTCCCCAAGCGCAGGACGTACTCGATGGCAGCGCGCGCGTTGCCCTTCAGCGCGCCGCAACCGAGCACTTTCATCCCATAGACGGCTTTCCCCGCAGCGTAGAGCTTTTCGATGACGGGAACGACATCGGCCGGCTTCGCGTCCATATTCTCCCCGGCGTAGTTGATGCGCGCCAGCACCACGTCTACCCAGGGCGTCTCCACGGCGGCGCGCAGCGCGCCCAAACCGTGGCACGAAAAACCGACGGCGCGCACAATACCCGCTTCTTTAGCGCGGGAGAGCGCCTCCATCGCGCCAACACACTTTGTCGGCCAGTTGGCGTCGCTCAGCGCGTGCAGCAACACAACATCGAGAACGTCGGTGTTCAATTCTTTACGGAAGCGCGCCAAGTCTTTGACGATGTCTGGCCCTTTCCGCGCCATCGTCTTCGTTGCAATCACTACCTGCTCGCGGGGCAGCCCTTGCAAGGCGCGCGCTGCGTGCGGATGTGAGCCGTATTGATCCGCCGTATCCCAAAAGTTGACGCCCATATCGTAGGCGCGGCGCAACAGATTCGCCAGCCCGTCCAGGCCAAGCGCCGTCTGCGCCGAGCGCCTGGCCCACCCATTGGTGCCCGTCCCTATCGCCAAACGCGAAACTCGTAAGCCTGTATTGCCAAAAGTGATATAGTTCATAGTCGTCAGTCGGTAGTCGAAAGTCCAAAGTCCAAAGTCGAAAGTCGGAAATCCAAAATCGAAAATCTAAAATCGAACCGGGCCTTGATGGATGCGGGTGCGCACGGGATCATCCGGCGCACCCCACTTCGCTTCGATCCACCACGTTGCGCCGGCCTCGGCCCAGGGACGGACGATGGCGGCGGCCTGCGCTGGGTCGTCACCCGGCGTTTGGCCTTCCACCACGATGTCGAAGGGTGTGGTCAGGGTACGGTGCTCGTCCACAAAGGCGCGCATCGCCCGCACATCGTCGGGCGTGGGCGGCTCATGCTGGCCCGCAGCGTTGATTTTGTCCGGTAGCAGACCGTCGTAGCGGAGCACGCGCTGCATAGACTTCATCCGCGGCCACGCGCCGACCACCCAGATCGGGATGCGGGGCTGCTGAAGCGGCGGCGGACACATCAAGTGCAAGTCTTCTGGCTTGACGTGATAGTGCTTCCCCTCATACGCGAAGGGCAGTCCCTTCCACAAACCGGTGATGACGTCCAACCCCTCGTCCAGCAGCTCCGCTCGCGTTTTGCGCTCCGTCTCTTCGCCGAACTTGGTGAAGCCGGTGTCTATCGCCCCGAGACCCACCGCCAGGATAAGCCGCCCGCCGGAGAGGCGGTCCACCGTCGCCGTTTCGCTCGCCAGCTTCCAGGGGCGACGGCGCGATACAGGCGTGATGATCGCGCCGATACGAACACGCTTTGTGACGGCGGCAATCGCGCCCATCGTCACCCACGGGTCGGTAGCCCACACGGATTCCCAAACAAAGAAGCCATCCCACCCGGCAGCTTCGGCTTCTTGCGCCAATTCGACGGCCAGCACGGCGTCATTGCCGGGGAAAACGAAGCCGTATTTCATCGCGCCCTCCTCTGACAGGAAGCAAGATGCAGGATGTAGGATGCAAGATGCGTGAAACGTTTATGAATCACGTTTCACGCATCACGCATCCTCCCTTACGCTCTACCCCACTTCTCGTAGGCGTCCTTAAAGGACATTCCCTGCGCAAAATCCTCACGCATACCCTGCTCGCGGGTTTCGATTTCCTCCGCCTTTTCGAGGACTTCCATCGCAATCTCCTGCGGGACGACGATGACGCCGTCTGCCTCGGCGACGATCCAATCGCCGGGACGCACGCGCACCATGCTCGTGAGTGTGCCGGGCATCCCAATGGTGACATTGACGCCGACGATGCTCCAGCGTTTGGCTGACTCGATGGGCGACGTCCCCTTGGCGCAGACCGTGTAATCGGGGATGACTTCCAGTCCCCACAGATCGCGGATGAAGCCGTCAATGACGATGCCCATCGCGCCGCGCTGCTTCAAATCCCAGCTCGTCATCTCGCCGAACTTGCCGGTGTGCGGCTCGCCGCCGCCATCCACCACAACGACACAGCCCGGGAAGAGGCACTCGTGCAGCTTGGGGCCGGTCGCTACCGGTTTGCCTTCCGCTTCGGCCTTCTCCATCGCCGCCTTCTTCTCCTCCCACGTCGAAGGATCGCGGCTGCCGCGCACCGTCACCGCCATGCCCGCCAAGTGCTGGTGCGGTAACAACGGACGGATGCTCAGATCAATGCACTGATCGCCATAGCCCATCTGGTCCATCGCGTCATAGAGATTGGCTACACGAATCTTATCCCACCGGGCCTGTAATTCCAAAATTGAGGGTTGTTTTTCGTCTGACATGATTTTCTACTCCTTGAATTCAGCGTTAGCGCGCTCCAGCAATGCTTTCATATAACCGATGCTGAATGCGGTACTCACTTTGTGATCCTTTGCCATCAACGGGATATGGTCGGCGATGGCGACGCCGTCGAAGTCCACCTCGCGCAGGGCGCGCATCACCTTGTACATGTCCATGTAACCGTCATCCAGGAACGTCTCCACGAAGTACGGGAGCGGCTGGCTGACGTTGCGGAAGTGAATCTTGAACAGCTTTTTCTGTTCGCCGAAATACTTGATCGTCTCGAACACGTCCTTGCCCATCCACGCGCCGCCTTCCAGCCAACAACCGACGCACAGACACAAGCCAACGTTGGAGCTATTCGCCATCTCGATGGCGCGGCGGTAACCCTCGAAGTTGCCGAAGATGCAGCGCGGGATGCCGCCGAGTTCCGGGACGGGTGGATCGTCCGGGTGGATACCGATCTTGACGCCGGCTTCTTCCGCCACAGGCACGACCTGCTTGATGAAGTACGCGAAGTTGTCCCAGATTTCCTCTTCGCTGTACCTGCGCCCGTGGGTGAGCGGCATATCGTACTGCCGTCCGTGCCAGTGACCTGTGTCGGCTTTGTCCAGGTTGAACGCCCGCGCGGGCGCGCCGCCGCGCGTCGTCTCGCGCTCGGTGCTCCAGATGCCGTTCGCCATGTGCGCGTAGGTCGTGTAGGGGATGCCGGCCTTGCCCAGATTGCGCAGGTGCTGCTTGTACTCCTCGATCTTGGCGTCGCGGTTTTCCAGGCCGAGGACAATGGCGTCCTGGTTGTGGACGTCGCTGTTGCCAAAGCCGTAAACCTTGAGGCCGTGATCCTCGAACAGCTTGCGACGACTGGCGTAGTACTCGTAGCTCGATTTCTTGGCGTCGGTCCACAGCACCACGTAGCCCACGCCCATCTGCTGGATGAAAGCGAGGTCATCCTCGGTCGGCTCCGGCGTGATCTGCGCCGCAATTTTGATGCCCGGCTCAATGTCCGGTCGTTCGATAAACATAGTTTTTCCTCCGTGAGTTAAGTATTTTGCTGCCACGCCGCGACGATGTCGCGGTGCGCGGCCACATCTTCCAGGAATTTGCGCCGCAGGGTTTCATCCCCAATATCGGCGGCCCGCTTCATCAGAGCGGTGTGCGCGCGGGCGAGAATGGCCTGAGCCTGCGAGAGCTTCACAGCGTCTCCGCGCGCCGTCGCTCGCAGCACGGTGTAACACGTCAAGTCAACCTGTAGCGGGTATTCGATACCGCCAACGCCGTTCGTCTCGATCCAGCGCAGAATTTCGTCAACGTGGGCAGCGGCATGGACTTTATCATCCTGCGCCAGAGCCACCCGCGCCAACCCAGCCAGATCGTCCATGGCGAGGCCGTGCTGGCCCAGGTCGCGGCGCAGAGTTAGCGCGCGGTTGTAGGCATCGGCGGCAGGGATCGGCTTGCCCAGAGCAGCCAGCGCGTGCCCCAGATAGGTCAGGCTGTAGCCCTGACCGCGTTGATCACCGATTTCGCGCTGGATCGCCAATGCGCGTTCGCAATGCTGCTGCGCCGCCGCGTTATCCCCCAGGCTGTGATAGACGTAGCCCAGGTTGACCAGGCTCACTGCCTCGCCCCAGCGGTCGCCGATGGCGATCCGCAGGTCGCGCGCGCGTTGATGGTAATCGCGGGCCAGCGCGTAGTCGCCAACGTCGCAGTAGACCACCGCGAGGTTGCTGAGCGCCATCGTCTCGCCGCGCCGGTCGCCGATGGCGCGGTAGATGGCGAGACCCTGTTCGTAATAGTCGCGCGCCGCCTGATAATCGCCAAGATCATAACAAATCACGCCGAGCATATCGAGAGTATCCGCCTCGCCCTGGCGACGGCCAATATCACGATAAATCGCCAAAGCCTGGTGGTAGTACGCCTGCGCCAGGGGATAGCTGCCCTGGTACAGATAAACGTCGCTCAAGCTGTCCAAACTTTCGGCCTCGTTCAAGCGGTCGTGGATGGAACGGGACAATTCGAGGGCGCGCTCCAGCGGGGCCTGCGCGCGCTCGTAGTTCCCCTGCCGCCACAGCGCCTTGCCCCAGGCGATGTGCCCTTCGATCTCCCCGCCGGCGTCCTGCGCCTCGCGCGACAAGTTGATCGCCCGGTGTACGGCGACCAGCGTGGCGGCGTAATCACTCGTGACTTCCATATAATTCGCCAGCCGCAGTGTAACCCGCGCGGCTTTGCGCGCCATCGCGCGCTCGTCCGCCGCCACATCCGGGGCGACGGCGAGCAGCACCAGGGTGATCAAGTCTTGCGCCTGCGCTTCACGCGCGCCCAACAGATCGTTGACCATTTCGCGGCCCAGCAACAAATCGTAACGCGCGGCCATGTCGGCAGGCGACGTGAGTTCCAGGGCGCGGGTGAAGTAGCCGGCCGCTTCGACGTTGGCGAACTGCGCCGCCGCCCACCGCGCGGCCAGCGCGGCATATTCGCGCTCCCGGCCTTCATCCCCGGCCTGATGCCAGTGATAGACCAGCAGCGGATAGTACGGCGCCAACGGCGCTGTCAGCGCATCCGCCGCCGGCGCGCCGAACCTGCGCTCGTACCACTGCGCCACCGAACGGTGCAGTTGGCGGCGCTGCGCGAAGAGCAACGTCTCGTAGGCCACTTCCTGGGTGATGATGTGTTTGAAGATGTAGGTTAGCTCTGGTTCGGGCGCTTCCAGCGGCGTTAAGTCCAGGCGCATCAAATCCTCAAGGTAGGTTTTCAACAACCGGCTGCTGATTTCCATGTGCTCGCCCAGGGTATCGTACAGTGTCGTATAGCCGAAGGTGCGCCCGATGACCGCCGCCACTTTGAGCGCCAGTTGGCGTTCTGGCGGCAGGCGATCAATCCGCGAGAGGATGATGCCCTGGATGGTATCTGGCAGAGCCTGCACGACCCGCTGAAATTCGCGTTCTGCGCCGAAAGCGGCGCTGATGACGCAGCGGGTGCCGCCGTTTTCCGGGACCACCTTCACCAGCCCGCCGTCGCGCAGCGCGTAGATCAATTCCTCGGCGAAGAAGGGATTGCCGCCGGCGCGCTCGCGGACAAAATCGGCCACCACCGCCGGCAGCGCCTCAGGCGTCACGCCGAGCCGGGCTGCGCTCAACGCCAGAATCTCGTCCGGCGCAAGGGTCATCAACGCTATGCGCTCGGTTTCTTCCATCGCGGCCAGGGTTTGCGCACCGAGAAGCAGCTTCTCGCCTTCGAGCGGTCGCATCACCACGACGAGGAACAGAGGCGCGCGGGCAACCAGCAGCGCGCGCGCTGCCTGCACGGTCAGGTCCCACGAGAGCGTGTCCAGCCAGTGCGCGTCTTCCACAATAAGGATCAGCGGACGTTCCATAGCCCAGGCCTGGAGCAGCGCGAGCAGGAAAGAGACCAGGCTTTCGTGCCGCAGGTGGGTATCCAACGCCCGCGTCAGGGCGTTCTCGTCGAAACCGAGGTTGAGAATGTCATTGAGCAGGGGCAACCGTTCCACAAACTCAGGGACGACGTCCTGCACGTGAACGCGCACCCGCTCGCGGCGCGCGGCGGGATCGCGGGTCTCCTCCAGATCGAAATAGGCGGTGAAGATGTCGCGCCAGGCCCGGTAGGGCGTCTGCTGTTCGATGCTGCGCCCGGCGCCGAGCAAGCCGGTGAGGCCGCGCTCGCGCATCAGGTGCAGCAGCGCTTCGACCAACCGCGACTTGCCGATGCCGGCCTCGCCCTCAATGAGCATGATGCGCCCGCGCCCGGCCTGCGCCTCGTCCAGCCCGCGCGCGAGGCGCGCCACCTCGCCCCGCCGGCCGATCAAGGGCGAGCCGGGACGTTCGCCGGTTCTGCCTGTGCCGGATTCGCCCACCGGGCGGTAGATGTGAATCAGGCCGGCTTTGCCCTTGACGTGGGCGGGTGGGAGCAGATCAAAAGCCACGCGGCTGGCCGCGTAGCGATAGGTCTCGTGATCGCAGCGTATTTCGCCCGGCCCGGCGATGCCCATCAGCCGCGCGGCCAGGTTGACGGTATCGCCCATCACGGTGTATTCGCGGCGCGACGCGCTGCCCACCGGCCCGGCGAACACCCGCCCCGTAGCCACGCCGATCGCCAGGCGCAGCCCTTGCGCTTCCGCCATCGCCCGGAGTTCCAACGCGCAGTGCAGAGCGCGCTCCGGGTCGTCTTCGTGAGCGTAGGGCGGCGCGCCGAACATCGCCAGCATGATGGTGCCTTTGTCATCCACGGCCAGCTTGTTGATGCTGCCTTCCAGCCGGCGGATGATCTCCTGCGCGGCGCCCAGGAACGCGTGTAACCGCGCGACCGCGTCCGGCTGCTCATAGTCAATGCCGGAGACGCCGATGAAGAGGACGGTCATCGGCCTGAGAACGGCGAGCCATTCCTGCAAATCCTGTTCCATCCACACCGTAACAATTTCTGGCACGTAGACCTGCAACACCGCCGCGACCGCTGCGAGGTCTTGCGCTGCCGCCCAGTCCGGTTCCTCCAAAGGGCACGGGGGCACAGCATGGGGAACGCAGATCGCTGCGGCCTCCGGGCTGAGCACGATCTCCCCGCGCCCGGCATGATGCTCGGCTTCGCCGACCTGGCGCAGCGGGTCGCCGGCGATGACGTACTCCCACCGCCCCAACACGCCGCCGACCTGAGCAATGAGGATGTCCCCGGCGCCGATGCCGATCTTCATGCCCAGGGCCACCGGCCCAACGCTGGTGGGCAGCAGCGCGAACTCAACCATCGCCGCCTGCATCGCCTCGGCGGCCTGGACGGCGCGCCGGACGGCGATTCCCAGGTCTTCGCGCAGGGCAGGGAAGATGATGGTCAACGCATCGCCGCTGAACTTCACCACTTCCCCACCCTCGGCCTCGACCAGGGCGATCATGCGGCTGAAATAGCCGTTGAGCAGGCGTGTCATTTCCTCCGGCCCCTCCGATCCCTGCTGCGCCAGCGCCTCGGTGAGCGGGGTGAACCCGGACACGTCGGCGAAGAGGACGGCCGCCGGCAGGTGACCGCTCTTCGCCTCTGAGGGCGGGCGCGGCGCCGGCTCCCGCAGCGTCGCGCGCAGGATGTAGGGCGGGACATAGGGAGCGAGAATGTTCAACAACGATTTCATAGACTACATACCTTTCAAGACGAGCGGCAAGTAGATAAATTTGCTGCCGCCCAGTTTGACCTGCAAGAAGCGGCCCGACGTCATACCTTTGCGATCGCCGCCGCCGAGGCCGTCGCTGGCGCCGTTCCCGCCGGTGGTGACGGCCCACTTGAGGAATTCGTCCCACCGCCCATTGATGCCGCTTTCGTCCTGGCTCATCTGGAACAGGCGCGGAGCCACGTAGTCGTTGAAGGCGCTCGTGGCATTGTAGGCCGGGTAGTAGATTGACATGCCATGCACGCCGGCATGGTTCCAGAGATAACCGTCTATCGTCCCGCTGCTGTGCCGCTCGATAACGACGGCGGCAGTCACAGCCGTCTTCACCGCATTGGCCGACGCCGCCACGCCCGACAGGCTGGCCGTCTTATCGGCCAGGTCCCACAGATCAATGTAATCTGCCAGAAGCGGGTTGGTGGCGTCGTTGGCGGCGGCGAAGGCCTGCGCGGTGTTGCGGGCGGCGTTGACCGTATCACGGTTGCCCGTAGCGACCAGCGCATTGCCCAGGTTGGTCACGCTCTGCTTGACCGCCGGCATCAGGTCGGTGCGGACGAACGAGATGGTGTGAGGGTAACCGGCCGCGTCGGCCAGCGTGTGGTAGCGGGTGACGATGCGCTGCCCGACAGTGAGCGGCGAATCGGCAGCCGCCAGATCGCTGAAGTAGGTCGGGTACGTGTTCAACCCCCAACTGATCTGCTCGAAAAAGACCACGTAATCCACCCAGTTGCGCACGTCGTAGGCGTGTTCGGCCATGCCCATCAGGCAGGCTTCGTAATCGAAGATGTCAATTTTGCGCGTACCGTTGCGGGTGACGTCCTTGAGCGCCGAATACAGTTCGGGCGGCGTCAGCGCGTCGTCGCCGTTGGTGTGATCCCAACTGATGCCATACGCGCCATGCCCGTGGTCGTCTATGGCCAGGAAATAGTGCGCGGCCGGATACTGATCCATCGCCCAGTTGCCGAAGCTCGCCAGGGTAGATGGCGCGCCCATGTTCAGCTCGCCCAGATGCCAGCGATTGACGCCGTCCGTATAGTTACCGTTTGGCTGCACCACGTAGCGCCACGTATCGCCATTGTTCGGTCCGTCGAACAGCGCCACCACGCGGAGGAAATTCTGCTTGCTGCCGACAAACTGCTCGATCCGGCTGAGGTAGCCGCGCAGGGTGGTCTCGAAGTTGCGATCTTCCGCGTTGAGATAGAGCATCAACGTCCAGCTAATGGGCGTGCTGGGCTGAATCGGGTTGCCGCCCGTCGGCGGGCCGCCGCCCGCTCCGGCGCAGTAAGCGGTCATCTGGTAATAGGAATCCGGGCTGCCGTAGCCGGAATAGGATTCAACGGCGACATAGAAGGTGTTATTGAGGGTACCATTCGTGTACGTGACATAGGAATCGTAACTGACGCCGTCATCGTCATTCCAGGTCAGTAGCTCAAAGTTGGGCGTCCACAAGGAAACCACCGAGTCCAGCGCCGAAGGCGGCACCTGCGTGTCGGCTTTGATGTCGAGATCCACCTGGCCGAGGGGAACGTTCCGCAGCACAAACCAATCCACGTCGCCGTAGCTGCTCACGACATCGCCGATGACACCGGTGATCGTCTGCCCACAGACCAGCTCGGTGACCTGTTCCGGCGGCGAGTCGTTCGGCTCGTTGATGTCCAGAGCTGCGCCGGCGCCGGCGCCGATGGCGTAAAGATGCGCGGCATCCACCCACCCGGCAGTGCCCGTGCCGGTCACGCCGCGGTTGTACAGCTCGAAGACCAGGTTGACCTGCTTTCCGGCCACGGCGGCGATTTCGTCCGCCGTGAGGACGTACAGGACTTCTTGCCAGTAACCGGTGGTGTAGTACGCATCAATGCAGCCCAGGTCCACCACGAGGTTCCACTGGTCATCGGCCATGCTGACGCAGAACCAGTCATTGTACATTTGCGTCTCATACGTGGTGACGGCAAACCAGAAATTCAGCACGACGTTGTTGACGCCAGCGGGGACATTCATGGTTTGGTAGAGAAAATCGTCACCGGCGGCTGGCCGCCACAGGTAGGCTGAGTAATAACCATCCACCGCCGCCCGGTCGGTCACGCCGACTTCGGCAACGTCGGACGGCGACTGCACGGCCTGGATACCGTCTGCCGCCTCCCCCGGCTCCGCCGCGAGCTGTGGTCGGGTCTGCGGATCGGCATCCGGCGCTTCACCGTCTGCCGCCAGCGCCGCAGCCGGGCTATAGACATACCAATCGGTCAGGTCGCCCGTCTCAAAGCTGCCGTTGAGAATCAACTCGCCGGACGGGTCAGGCGTGGGCGTCGGAACAGGCGTGCCGCCGATCTTATCTCCCCAGACCCAGATTCCGTCCACGTAGGGGCCGTAATATCCAGTGCTGATGCTGTAGTCGCTGATGAAGACCCAGGCCAACCAGACTTCCGAGTAACCCGCGTAGGACGTGAGCCAGTAGGCCTGATCTTGCCAGCCGCCGGAATAGCCGGACCAGTAATCGCAGTAGTATGCGTACCCATCAATCGAAGCGCAGAAGTACATCCAGTCGTATGCAGGCTCGGTATCGTAGTACAGGCCAAAACCAACGAAAATGTCGGCCATTTGGCTAAAATCGAACGGCCCCTGCACCATCCAACTGTTCAAGTTGTCCGTATACCAGGTCGTGACCCAGGGATCGAGCGCATCGGCGCCTTCGGCTGCGGGCCATGCGCTCCAATATCCAGACTGATAGCCAAAATCTGTATCCCCCCACGAGCGTTCATAGCCGTCGTCGCTGTTATCGTAGAGCGCCCAGGTCCCGGGGAACACGCCCTCGAAGTCCTCATACAGCAACACGTCCCATTCCAGAGGACTCATGATGCTGGCGACATCGGGCGCAGTATACGCCGCCTGGGGACGGTGCGACCCGTCCGGCGCGACGCTGCGGGCGGCGGTGAGCGGCTTATCCGCCTGCGCCGCCGGCTGTGACAGCGCATCGCGCCGCAACTGCACCTGCGGACGGAAGCGCACCACCTCCAGATCGTTCGTTGCGGCGAGGGTGAGCGCGTCGAGTGTTACCGCGCCTGGTTCGAGAGTGGGCGTGGGCGCAATGTTCAGAGAGGGCGGCGGAGATGGACGCGCGGCCTCCATAGAAAGCGCCGGCGCGGCAGAGGCCACCATTTTACCGGACGGGGAAAAGGCGACGATTCCTAGCGTTACCGCCAACGCAACGACGATGCCGATCCCCATCACGCCAACTTTCAACAGACTTTTTTTGTCAATCACCGTTTTGGGCGCCATGTCAAACCTCTCCTTTCGCGTGGCAAAACAACAGCGGTCAGAAGCGCGTATTATGAATCGCATCTATAGTATAGCACGGTTTATAAGCCAGTGAATTCGCAGCCGGCTTGTTCTGAAAAAACGAAGGGCTTTGCAGTTCCCACAATGCACGTATACTTTGGCTGACGTTATCTTTTCCAGGAGGTACGTGTATGACCAGACTTTGTTATCCCACAACGCGCACTGTTGACCACGTGGATGACTACCACGGGACGCCCGTTCCCGATCCCTACCGTTGGCTGGAAGACCTCAATGCGCCGGAGACGCAGGCGTGGATTGAAGCGCAGAATGCGCTGACGTTCTCGTATCTGGAGCAGATCCCGGCCCGCACAGCGATCCGCGCGCGGTTGACGGAACTGTGGGACTTCCCTAAGTTCAGCGCGCCATTCAAACGCGGCGGGCGCACGTTTCAGTTCCGCAACAGCGGCCTGCAAAACCAGGATGTGCTCTATGTGATGGGAGCACCCGGCGACGAAGGGCGTGTGCTGCTCGATCCCAACACGCTATCCAAAGAGGGCACGGTCGCGTTGACCGGCGCCGCCGTGAGTCGGGACGGGCAATGGCTGGCCTACGCTGTCAGCGCCAGCGGCTCGGACTGGAAAACGTGGCGCGTGCGCGACATCGCAACCGGCGTGGATTTGCCTGATGTGGTCGAATGGAGCAAGTTCTGTGAAGCGTCCTGGCTGCCCGACAGCAGCGGCTTCTTCTACGGACGTTACGCCGCGCCCGAAGCAGGAACGGAGTACGCCGGAACAAACTACCACAAAAAGGTCTACTTCCACCGCCTCAACACACCGCAGGCGGAGGACGCGCTCATCTACGAGCGGCCCGATCACAAAGAATGGGGCTTCTACACCGAAGTCACCGACGACGGCGGCTACCTGGTCATGAACGTGTCACAGGGAACCGACCGGCGCAACCGCATCTTCTACAAAACGCTGCCGGAGGGCGGTTTCGTAGCGTTGATCGCCGAACTTGAAGCCAACTATCACTTTATTGGCAACACCGGCTCGATGTTCTACTTTCTGACCGATTGGAACGCCCCACAAAGGCAAGTCATCGCCATTGACGTGGACAATCCGGCGCGAGAGCACTGGCGGACGCTGATCCCTGAAGCTGTCGACACGCTCGAAGATGTGACGCTGGCGCACGACGAGTTTGTGGCCGTTTACCTGCACGACGCGCACCACCGGCTGTTGCGCTTTGCGTTGGACGGCGCGCCGCGCGGCGAGATCGCGCTGCCGACGTTGGGCGCGCTCCTTGAGGTGCATGGTCGCCGTGAGGATGCAGAACTATTCTACACGTTCCATTCGTTCCTCTACCCGCCGACGGTCTACCGCTACGACTTTATCCTCGGGACAAGCGAAGTGCTGGCCGCGCCCAACCTCGATTTTGACGCAACGGCGTATGAGACCGAACAGGTCTTCGTCACCAGCAAGGATGGGACGCAGGTGCCGATGTTCCTCGTCCATCGCCGCGATTGGCGCAAAGACGGGCAAAACCCCACGCTGCTCTACGGCTACGGCGGATTCAACATCGCGCAGCCGCCGGTCTTTATGGTGTGGCGGCTGGTCTGGCTGGAGATGGGCGGCGCGCTCGCCGTCGGCAACATTCGCGGCGGCAGCGAGTATGGCGAGGCGTGGCACGCCGCCGGAACCGTCCACCAGAAGCAAAACGTCTTCGACGACTTTATCGCCTGCGCGGAACATCTGATTGCGGAAAACATCACCTCCCCGCCCAAACTCGTCATCGAAGGCCGCTCCAACGGCGGCTTGCTCGTCGGCGCGTGCCTTACGCAGCGGCCTGATCTCTTCGGCGCGGCGCTGCCCACGGTGGGCGTGATGGACATGCTGCGCTTCCACAAGTTCACCATCGGCTGGGCCTGGGTGAGCGATTACGGCTGCGCCGACGACGATTTGGCGCAGTTCCAGACGCTCTACGCCTACTCGCCGTTGCACAACGCGAAACCCGCGGCCTACCCGCCCACCCTCATCCTCACCGGCGACCACGACGACCGCGTGATGCCGGCGCACTCATACAAGTTCGCGGCGGCGCTCCAGGCCGCGCAGCAAGGCGACGCGCCAATCCTCATCCGCATCCAGACGCACGCCGGGCACGGGCCGGGAAAGCCCACCGCCATCCTTATCACCGAGCGCGCCGACATGTGGGCGTTCGTGGCGCAGGCATTGAAAATGACATCGGAGCATGGTTTCTATCAGCAGATTTAGCAGATTCTTTTTGCCAGCAGTAAGAAATCTGCTTCATCTGCTGAATCTGCTGACAAAAAACAAGAAGGCATTGTGAAAAAACGGGTCTACATCGTTTACACGGGTGGGACGATCGGGATGCAGCCGACGGCGGAAGGATACGCGCCCGCGCCCGGCTACCTCGCGGCGCAACTGGCGGCGATGCCGGAACTGCGCGATCCCGCCATGCCCGATTACGACATCCACGAGTACGACCCGCTGCTGGATTCATCCAACATGACGCCCGCCGACTGGCTCAAGATCGCGCAAGACATCGCAACGCACTACGCCGATTACGACGGCTTCGTCGTCCTGCACGGGACGGACACGATGGCTTACACCGCGTCGGCGTTGCCGTTCATGCTGCAAGGGTTGGCCAAGCCGGTGATCCTCACGGGATCGCAACTGCCGCTGTGGGAAGTCCGCAA
>DAOUAQ010000260.1:0-11510 GCA_034433375.1 Anaerolineae bacterium
TGGTTACTTTTCAGTTTTGGACAATTTACTTACTTCCATAACTCTGGAAGATGGCCTACGTTGGTTCCCAGATTGTTGTGTTTTTCTGCTCAACTTTCTGCTTGTCAATTTCCGGGTATTGTTTCTACCTTTTCATTGACTTACGGTTTCTTTCTTCTCCTATGGGATGAAGATGTCTGCCGCTTACCAACTTTAGCTTGTTTTTCGATTGTCTTCCCCTGTTGTAACTTCGCGCCTTGGGGCTTCAGGTAATTATAGTATAGGGCATGTTGAGGCGGTTGTCAAGCCTTTTTGGTTAGAATTGCGTATAATTTCAGGTGAACATATTTTGCTGTGTTCATCATTCCTTCGTCAGAACGTTGGTTTCCAGGGCCAACCGGGTTTCACGCGCGCCGGGCACTTGTGTCGTTTGCTCGAGCACTTCCAACCGGCGAACAACGCTGCGCAGCACTGCCGGGTTGATCGCGTAGAGTTCCCGCACCAACGAGAGCCACTGTTCGCGCACGGTCTCATTGGGATAGGTGTACAGCGCGATGGTCATGCGCGCAGGATGCGTGCGCCCCGGTCGAAATTCAAGTAATTCACCATGGGCGCCGGCCGCGATGATAAAGTAGAACGACAGCAAGGGTTCCACCAAACGCTGTACTTTTTCCCAAACCGGCTCGGTTTCTTTGGCCAGGGCGAAAAACGCCAGGTAGTACTCCTTCGCGCGGGTATACTCAGAACGGAAGTAGTGCAATCCCCCACTTGCGGCGCAATAACTGGCGAGGTACCACTCTAGCTCCATCCGCCCTGCGCCCTGCCGCCCGGCGCGCAACAAATCACACATCATGCGCGCGGCCTGGATGAAATACTCGCGGGCTTGCTCGAAGTCCGTCATACGGATTTGCAGGCCCTCCTGGTTCAACTGCGCCGCCCGCTCGAGCGATACCGGACCGGTCAACTCCACTTTCTCCAACGCCTGTAGCACCGGCTGTAGTTGCACGATGTCACTGAGATAGCAAGCGCCCTCGTTGAGCGGTATCCGGGCCTTGCGGGCCGATTCGAGCACCGCCGCCCAGGCTTGCCGGGCCAGCGCAATCAGGCGTATCACTCGCGCGCGCTGGTCCAGAGTCCCAAAGAGCAACTGCGCCAGCAGGTCAGGTTTCAATTCCAAGTTATTCTGGAGCATGACGATCAAGTAGGCGCTTTCGCTGCGGTCGACAAAATCTTGCGCTTGCAAACCTGCTTTGACGGTGAGTGTATCCAGTTGCCAGGATTGCGGTCGTACCGCGAGCACGTCGGCGTATTTAAGCAGTTTGACGACTTCTTGCACCTCTTCGCGCGAGCGTAGGATGTTCTCCGTGTCGTATTTCGCTTTCAGGTGGATGATGGCCTGCTCGAAGGTGTAGACACCTGGCGCTTCTGAAAGCAGAGCGTACAGATCGAGTAGCACGTCGGCGCGCGTGTGCGGATCGAGCAAAGACAGTCCGGTAGTGCTCAGGGAGACACGATACTGCATCAGTTCGTCCTCGGTGGCCGCCAGGGCTGCGGCAGGTTTGAGCGACACCCAGAGAATCTGCTCGCGCACCTCCACCCTGACCAAATCGGATTGCGCTTCCAGGAAGCTGCGGAACTGCGGATAGCCCAGGTCTGCCTCATTGAAGGTGGGATCCATCTTGAGCATCATCATCTTCAGTTGGCTACCGTTGACGGCATTCCCTTCGATCTGCGGCAACAACAGGCGCATCACGTCGAGCAGCAGTTGGCGCGCTTTCTCCAACCGGTAGACCGAGGTGCGGGTATCCTCGATGAGCGTGTCGTAGAGCACGAAATGGTCGCACGCTTTGACCAACACTTCGCTGGTGGACTGACGCAGCCCCACCCCCACCACCGTTTTGCCGTAGGCGCGCAGTTTGCGGGCAACGGCGCTGAAGTCGCTGTCGCCGGTGACGAGGACGAAGGTTTTGATTTCCGGGTGGTTGAAGGCAATTTCCAGCGCATCGACCACCATTTGAATGTCGGCGGCGTTCTTGCGATGGCGCGAACTATAGCGGAACAATTGCGTCAGTTCGATGGCGTGCTCGATGAGGTCTTGCTGGTACTGCTCGAAGCCGGTCCAGTCGCAGTACGCGCGGCGGATGACGATGCGTCCCCACCGCTCCGCCACGGCCATAATCAGCCCCAGATCGCACTTGCCGTACAAGTCCTCCGCCGAAATCGCCACATTCTCAAAATCGATAAAGATCGCCACCTGAGGTTCTTCCATACTCCCTACTCCTTACTCCTTACTCCTTACTCCCTACTCCCTACTCCCAACAATTGCCGCTGCGCGCCGCCCGATTTCCACCGCGTAGTTGGTGCCGCGATCCCACGGATACACCTGGCTCATGTTTGCCATGTAGAGGTTAGGAATGGGCGTCTGGATAGGCGGGATGTTCTGCGAATGGTTGAGGAAGGGCACGGGCTGCGCGTAGATTTCGCTGAACTTCCAGAATTTGCGAATCCACGAGCGGTCGAAGGCCGGGTTGAGGCGCTGGATGGCGGGGATGAACATCTCCAACATTGCCTCCGGTTCCATATCGAAATAAGGATGGCCCGGCGCAAGATAGTCGCCGCAGTAAATAAGGTGATCGCCGCCATAATGCTGTTTGTCGATGTAGTTGGTGTGCTCGACGAAGGCCAGGAAGGGAAAGCCCTCACGCTTGGGGATGTTGATCCAGTAATGTTCGCGGGTAACGGGCTGCGTGAGCGCCATCACCATCACCACCGCGCCCATCGACTTCAGCGCGTCCAGGCCGGCGGTGTATGAGGCGGGTAGCGCTGGCGTGCGCTCCCTGAGCATCTGTGGGGAGCAAGTCGCCAACACGCGATCGTGGAGAGGCGCTTCGTCGCGCAGTTCCAGGCAAATCTGCCCGCCGCTCTCAGGATGGACGCCGCGCACGTGCGCGTTCAGACGGACATCGCCGCCGAGCGCGCGCACCTTATCCGCCAACGCATCCACAAAGCCCTGAAACCCGCCGACGAAGTAGCCGAGTTTGGGGCTGCGGGCGACGACCCGCGCCCAGAACCACGCCATGTTCACCTGCTGGTAATAATCGCCGAACTTGCCTTCGAGCAATGGCTGCCAGAACGCCTCGTAGGCGCGCGCGCCAACCGCGCGTGTCAGCCAGGCATCTGCCGTCACCTGCTCCAACGGCTGCCAGCGCGGATTATAGCGGATGTAGGCCGTCGCCAGCCCCACGCGAAAGCGCGCCGGTAAGGGGATCGGCTTGAAGGCCAGGACGCGCAACGCCGTCGCCGCCAGATCAGCCAGGTTGGCAAGCTGCTTGCCAAGCGGCAGCTTTTCTATCCCCGGACCAAACATTGGCTTATTGATGTGGTACAGCCGCCCATCTTTGTAGATGGACGAGACCGGCGAGGGGAAGAAAACCCGGTCGCCAAAATCCAGTTCATCCGCCAGCGCCAAAATGTCCCGATCCCCGGCGAAGATGTGGTGGTAGAAGCGTTCCAGGGGCCAGTCCCAGGCTTCGTCCTTGAAGCCCGCCGCCAGTCCGCCGGCGTAAGGTCGCGCCTCGTAGACGGTGACGCGATGACCGGCTTTGAGCAAGTCGTAGGCAGCGCTCAAGCCGGCCACCCCCGCGCCGATGATGCCGATGTGCAGAGATTTGGTATCGAGCATAACGTCTCCTGTGAGGCAGTCTGATAGTCGTCAGTCGGATAGTCAGTGTTCAGGATTACTGATGTAAGTATACACCGAATATCGTTCATGAAAAAACCGGGATTCTGGACAGAATCCCGGTTTTTGACAGCCCAACGACTACTTTTTCTCCCACGCCGGATGCTCGCCCGTATGCTCCAGCATTCTCTTATCCGCGTTGAAGCGGAACAGCGGCTTGAGTTTGTAACGCAGATCGCCTTCCAGCCCGGCCAATTCCACGATCTGCATGAATTTGCGCGATCCATCAGGTTGTCGTTCCTGGTATGTGATGAGCTGGATGGCCGAGGCAATCAGGCGGCGAATTTCCGCCAATCCCAGGCCCAGGTTCGCCATCAGGCAGAAGGTTTCCAGACGCGACAAAGCATCTTCGGGACTGGTCGCGTGGATGATCGTGATCGCATTGTAGCCGATGCTCATCACTTGCAAAGCACGCATGGCCTCCCCACCGAGCATCTCACCCACGATCAGCCAATCCGGACGCATCTGCGAGGCGGTTTTGAGCAAATCAACGACGTTGATATTTGCCGGGCCGCCCGCTTCCAGCCAGACGCGATGGGGATGATCGATGCGCATCTCGTGTGTCTGCTCGACGACGACGAGACGTTGGTCGGCGGGAATCATCTCGGCCAGCATGTTGGCGACAGTCGTTTTCCCGCTGGCTGGCCCACCGCTGACCAGGATATTGACCCCGGAGTGAATGGCCATGCGGAGAAAATCCCGCGCTTCTGGGGTAACCGAACCATATTCGATGAGTTGCTCCCACGTCATCTTGTAAGGGAGTGGCTTGCGAATGACCAGCGTTGGACCGTTCAGCGCGGTCGGCGGTACGACGGCCACCAACCGCGCGTCATCAGGCAAGCGCATCTCGCCAATTGGGTGCTCCGGGATGAGCGCAATCCCCGCCAGTGCCAATAGCTCATCGATAACGGCACGGAGCGCTTCGGGAGAGTCGAATCGCACGCCGGTTGCTTCCAGCTTACGGTGACGATCCACGTACACCATATCCGGGGCGTCCACCATGATTTCGAACACATCCGGATCGACGTACAACGGGGCCAATGGCCCAAGTGCGGTCAGAACTTCTTGTGTCTTCATCTGTATCTCCTTTGCTGTTTGCTGATCGCTGAAAGTTGAGAGCTTGTCACTGCTTTCAGATTTGTAATCAGCATAGCATGAACCAACAACGGCCACATCCGCCGTTACCACAGGAGCCTTCCTGTCAAAATCCACAGGGACTCGTAATTCGCTATTCGTCATTCGCTATTCGTCATTCGCTATTAGTAATTCGCTATTCGCCATATCCAGCCACCGCCGTGACAACGCCAGCGCAACGGCCTCCGTGCGCGACTGCGCGCCGGTCTTGTTGAAGATCGTATTCACGTGGAACTGCACGGTCCGGTCGCTGATGCCGAGCCGGTAGGCGATTTCCCGATTGGTCAGCCCTTGCGCGACGAGGATGAGTACTTCGTATTCGCGCGGGGAAAACGGATGCGGAGCCGGAGTGGGCGGGGCAGCCGACAATGCGATGTCACGCGCCTCCGTTAACGCCTGCCGCGCCAACTCGCCGAGCATAGCGACGGCGGCGCGCGCCGGATAGCTGTCGGGTGGAAGTGCGCGCTCATAGGCCCGCGCCTGTGAGACGAGCAGTTCCAGCGTCTCCAACAGTTCCGCGATGGGCACTGCCTCGCGGGGCGTCGCGGCGTTTTTTGCAGCCATGACAAACCTGCTTTGTCGTCAACGGATTGAACGGATATAACGGATTGATTCTAGCGCCAAAGCCGGGCTTTGCAAGAGATGAAAACCGCTTGCATTTTTCTCGACTATCTCGTATACTCTAACCATAACATCGATATTGGTTTGTGTGATTCCCCGTATCATAGTGTGGCCGAGCGAGGGGTGACGAACCCGACTGTCTTTTGTGTTTTAGCAAACACTGCCATTCCCAACATATTTCAGGAGATCACGATATGATGCCCGTGCGTTGGTCCCGAGGTTTGTATCAGGCCGTAGCGGCCGTGGTGCTGTGTACACTCGACGGGCAAGACGTGGCGCTTCCACCACTGGATCAATCGCGGGACGGCCTACCTCAACGACTACCGCGAGTTCGACACGAGCGGGTTGAGCTGGACGCCCGACGAGCGGATGGGCTTCACCTACGACGCGCTCGACCGGCTGGTGGGCGCGAGTCCGGTGAATGGCGGGCAAGGCTATAATCAGACCTACAGCTACAACCAGATCGGCAACTTGATGTCCAGGGATGCGTTCGTTTACACCTACGATGCTCCAAAACCGGTCAGCGGTTGCACTGCCGGGACGCCGAATACCAAACCGCACGCCGTGCAATCGGTCACCTCCCTGGGCAGCTTCGCCTACGATTGCAACGGCAATATGCTTACCCGCGTCGAAAACGGCGTGAGCTACACGCAAGGCTGGGACCAGGAGAACCGCTTGCAGACGGTCACCGTCAACGGCGCGACGACGACGTTCACGTACGACGGCGACGGCAGGCTAGTCAAGAAGACCGTGGGCATCACCACCACGTACTACGTGAATGGCGGATACGAAAAGACCGGCAGCGTGGTAACCAAGTACTACTACGCCGGCAGTCAGCGCGTGGCGATGCGCGTCTGTACGGGTACCAACGGCAGTTGCGGGCCGAACGGCGCGACTTCGACCCTCAGCTACCTGCACGGCGACCACTTGGGATCGGCCAGCCTGGCGACGAACGCCAGCGGGGTCAAGATCGCCAACAGCGACACCCGTTACTACCCGTATGGCGAAGCGCGACCCGGCCTGGAAGGGACAGACTTGCCGACTGACCGGCGCTTCACCGGTCAACGGCGCGAGATTGGGTTGGGATTGTATGACTACAATGCAAGATATTATGATCCGCTGCTAGGCCGATTCATCAGCGCCGATACGATTGTCCCCGAGCCACAAAAACCTAGAGACTTGAACCGCTATGCTTACGCAGCCAACAACCCATTGAGTTTCATTGACCCGAATGGTCATCAGATACGTCCCCCTGATACTTGTGGCGCAATCTGCTATACCGGTACAACAGGACCTTACAATGTTGAATATGCTACGCCGGCTGCACAACCTTTAACCGTAGGGACAACTCAGTCGGTTAACGATTTCTACTGGACAACGCACACAAAGCTGCCTGGGGATGCCGGAGTCATTATGCGCTATCAAACCAATTTTGAGGCTGTGCCCAAGATCGCTACTGTTTATGCTCCTTGTGTTCAAGGGCCTGAGCTGCAAACCGTATGGCGCTACGAGTCTGGGCACTGGATGCGTTCACAAGAAGTTCACTTTGCTGTGAGTGTCGATGCCGGGATTTCATTGGGGGTTGATAACTATGGCGGCTCGACAAGTCCCGAACTTGGTGTAGGCCCTGTCGTCTGGGGTGGTAATGAACTTGTGGTGGAAGGAAAAATTCATGGTAGTGGGGTTGAGGCTGGATTTGAATATGGAGGTGCAGGTGATTTCTTTGTGATAACCACTGGTGAAAAGTTCAATGAAATGGGAGTCAATGGTATCCAGCAACGTTATGTTCAACGTGATTCATTACTCTTGGGCTACGAAGTGTATGAGAATTATGGTAAAGCCTGGAACGCATTTTGGACTCGGAACCTTGCGCAGCAAGGACGGACGGGCTTCCCCTATACTTGGCGGTCAACGGAGATGGAATGAATCTGATGAACTTTGTTCGCAAGTTTGGCGATCCCATGAAACGCAGCACGTGGCAAGCTTTGGGATTCGTCTTGATGCTGCCGGCAGTGCTGTTTGGAGTTCTTTGGGTGACGTTGACTACCAAGCCTGCGCCTTCGCTGACACAGGACGAAGCACTTTTGGAAGCTGTTTTGATTGATGTTGATGATCTTCCGTGGGGTCCAGAATCTATTGAAATAGAGCAACCCGTTGTACAAAACGGAATTGGTAAGGATATCTGGTTCAGGCTATTTCGTGATCGCCCCTGGGTTAACGTCAGTGAGGGAGTCTATATCTATCAGACTGAAGCTGCGGCAAAGCAAGGTTACACAGCTCTGCTTAACGAATACGCCGGTTTCAAATTGCAGGAGTGGGAGGCTATACCTCAGATTGTATTCTCTGATCATGCGGACGAAATGCGCCCTTGTTGCGCTGAAGGCTATTTTGATGGACAACATCACTTCGCCTGCGAGATCGTTGGGCGTTATGGGCGCATCGTCATTGCCGTAGGTGGCAACATCTACGACAAACGTTGGCTAACTGCGGAACAATTCCGAGAAGTGCTCATTAGGGCCGACCAGAAGGCTAATCAATCACGTAAGGATCAATGATTTGTTGTTCTGGCTTGCGCAAACGGAAGCCGGACTCGTGGTAGCAGAGTGGTAGAATCGCAGTATTATCCGTGAGAGGCACGGCCATACAAACGATGCCGCGACGGCGACGGCAATCGCGTCAAATCCGTAATGGGCGGCGTGACCACGTACTACATCGGCAACTACTTCGAATGGACCGGCAGTACGAGTTCGATGATCAAGTACTACTACGCCGGCAGTCAGCGGGTGGCGATGCGCCAGGGCAGCAGCGCGCTGTACTACCTGCTCGGCGACCACCTGGGCAGCACCGCGATCACCGCCAACAGCAACGGCACATTGTACACCGAACAACGCTACTATCCCTGGGGCGACACGCGCTACAACAGTCCCACGACAACACCCACGGCCTACCTGTATACCGGTCAGCGCAAGGATGCGACGGGGTTGTACTTTTATAATGCAAGATATTATGATCCAACGTTAGGCCGGTTCCTCAGCGCCGATTCGATAGTCCCCAGCCCGGCCAATCCGCAAAGTCTCAATCGGTATAGCTATGTCCTGAATAATCCGCTACGGTATACGGATCCGACAGGGCATTTTAGCAAAGAACAAATTGAGGGCTATCTTAGAAAGCATCATGGCGACCAATGGAAAATGTATTGGGACGCATGGGAAAGTGATCATTTGTTTTTTAGTATGCTGGCTGCTGCACAGTATGGTGATGTTTTGTTTGCACCTACATCAGGAATGTGTTGGGGAGAACCCAGTCTTCTCCCAGGCGTTTTTCGAGAATCATCCGATGGTAGCTTTACATTTAACGGTGGAGGATATGGACTGGAGCAATACCAAGGTCGCGGTCCTTACAAGTTACTCGACTCTGATGGTAACCCAAGAGGTGGGTTTGACTTAGAACAGACATTTGCTGGCCATCTTGTTGACGTTGATAAGCGTCTGCGAGCCGATTTCTATTGGGAGCAGCCAGTCTACTATTATGGTTCGGATGGCCCAATCAACGGTCATAAGATGCGCACAGTAAGGTATCAAGCTGTGCTAAGCAGTATTAGAGTTTCCCCGCTTGCCGATTCACCAATAACCGACCCCGCCGGGTGGGCACTAACCGGAATAGGGTGGGCACTAGGAAAGAAATTCGGAGAGGGTGTAGCCCATATCTTTGGGCGGTCGGTTTTGATGCTTGGTATAGCCCTTACAGTAAATGATGCTATTGTTATAGATTACGGTCTTTCTCCTGTCATACCATATTCGTATGAGAACTTGAGGAATGGTTACGATGCGCAATAGAGTGCCAACGCAAAGAAGATCGGAGGAAAAATCGTACACAGTACATATATTGCACTTTGCTGTGATGGTTGCTTTTATAATGACTCTTGCAACAAGTGTAGGGGGTATCTTAGCTTTCACACTATCTTTCATATTTACAGAAGGACATCCGGTATGGGATTGGACATATTTTGTCTTTCCTATAATCACTATCCTACTGTACTGGTACAAAAGACATATAGAAGAAAAATATTGCATTTAATCCCAAAGACGCAGGCAACGTGACCACCTGCTACGTCGGCACCCACTTCGAGTGGACCGGCAGCACGAGTTCGATGGTCAAGTACTACTACGCCGGCAGTCAGCGGAACCTGTCCTGAGGTCTGTCGAAGGATGGCGATGCGCCAGGGGAGCAGCACGCTGTATTTCCTGCTCGGCGACCACCTGGGCAGCACCGCGATTACCGCGAACAGCAATGGCGCGTTGTACACCGAACAGCGTTACTATCCCTGGGGCGACACGCGCTACAACAGCCCCACGACAACGCCAACGGCCTACCAGTATACCGGCCAACGCAAAGATGCGACGGGCTTGTACTTTTATAATGCAAGATATTATGATCCTTATCTTAACCGCTTCATCAGTCCCGATACGATTATACCTGACCCGGCGAATCCGCAAAGTCTCAACAGATATAGCTACGTTTTAAATAATCCGCTCAAGTATGTGGATCCCATGGGGCATTGGTGGGAAGACCCAGAAACGGGAGCGCTGATGCCCGGGTATGGACCTCTCTCAATGCCCGAATCCTGGGAAGTGGGGAAAGGCACGTACAACGATATTGAACCACTTAAAGTCTACTCCTGTGGAACCCTCCCAGAATGTCATGGGACAGAACGTAGAAATGCAAGAGGAGTTGGAATTGATGGAGGCTATGCAGATTTCCAAGATCAGGACCAAATCCAGAGAAATGATTTCAATGCGCTTTTGGAGGCGGTGTATCAGGATCTTGATCGCGAATCAACCATACGAGTCCATCTGGAATTTGGATTGATGGGATATTTCCCGGCGGCCGCCGCTGGTAGGGGACAGTACGATACTCCTTTTTGGAATGCTGGCGAGGACGACATTAACGTTTGCGTTGACGGACATCAGTGCTCCACGCGCTCAGAAGTCAACTACTTCGCACAAGGAATGTGGGGAGCAGCAGCTGGGGAGACGCTGGATGAAACTTTGGAGGTTGCAAATTACTGGAATGAACATCAATATGGTCACCCAGCGACTACAGGCGAACTCTATTGGACAAAGTTTGGCTGGACTTGGTACAATCGTAGGGCGCGATACGAGGATGGTACACATATTCAAACCAGACAATAAAGGGGAGACATGACAATAATATCTCGTAGCATCAAATATATGTGGCCGTTTTGCATAGGAATTGGTTATCTTCTCTTTCCTTACTTTGATGGATGGAGTGAGATCTGTTGTCCACGCTTATCGCGGATTTGGCAAGATGTGTTTTTGCTATGGGGTCACGAATGGATACTGGTATTCTTTATATTGCAGATGATATATATCTGTGTCGCGTTTTTCAAAAAATGGCCTCTAAAAATTAGGGGCTTAATAGTTCTGCTCGCTGTTGTGTATTTATCGGTATGGTGGGTTTCGTATCCGGTAAATACCACCGGTACAGATAGGCGGATTGATGCGTTTTCGCTCGGGGGGTGGACACGTTTAATCCTGGCTGGTGGCCCTGTGAAAGTACAACAAGAAGCACTAGATTTTTTAGATATTGCCTCTAGTCCGACTCCACCGGTTTCAGAATGTCCATCATCCTTGCGGGCACTAGGAATATCTTCTGTCCAGGTTGATAAAGTTATGGGCACAATGAAAGCCTACATACATAGCCGAGGTACTTATTCTGACCAGTTTGGCTACATAATTCAAGCTACTAATGCTCCAGTCCCTCAGATTTTCCGTGAACACAGAATCTGGAAGCTTGCAGATGGTATATATCTATTCGAGGTCTGGTAGAAGATCAATGAGTTTACCGCCTTCCCGACAGTGCAACCCAGGGACAAGCTGCGGGTCGGGACGATTTCGTCCCGACCCGGTTGCACCGTCACCGGCGGCGGCGCTCAGGTCGCACTCCTGCGTTGCCCTATCCTCCGCGCCGGTAACTCTATTCTACAACCATTTGCGGTTCCGGGATAGTCTCTTGT
>DAOUAQ010000261.1:0-47273 GCA_034433375.1 Anaerolineae bacterium
AACGAACCGACGCCGATGTACGGCGGGCAGCGCACCCTGGACGTCGCCATCCCCTCCCTCACTGCCGTCATCATCGCCATGGCCGGGATGATGTCCAACACGATGACGATGGCCACCTACCGGGAGAAAGGCATCCTGCGTCGCCTGCAAACCACACCGGTCAGCCCGCTGGTCGTCCTGGCGGCGCAGGTGATCGTGATCTTCACGATGACCGGCCTGGGGATGCTGCTGCTCGTCGCCGCCGGGAGGTTGGTCTTCGACGTGCGGTTCGAGGGCAACGCGCTCAGTTTGTTGGGCGGCTTCGTTCTGAGCAGCCTGAGTTTCTTCGGGATCGGCTTCATCCTGGCGGGGATCATGCCGACGGTGCGCACCGCCTGGGTTACCACGATGGTGCTGGTGTACCCGATGCTGCTCCTCTCCGGCGCCTTTTTCTCGATTGAGGTATTGCCTACGGCCGTTCAGAAGGTTTCCGACTTCATCCCGCTGACCTACGTGGTCAACTTGTTGCGCGGCCTGTGGTACGGCGAGCCGTGGGGCAATCACCTGCTGGACGTTGGCGTGCTAGTCGGGATGCTCATCCTGGGCGTCGTCATCTCGGCGAAGACGTTCCGCTGGGAATAAGGCGAGGCCGGAAAAAGCGTGTCATGCGTAGTAGCGACTTCAGTCGCTTGTGCGTCATCTGGAACGACTGAAGTCGTCACTGCGCACCTCAATGACGATAACCTGCCCTCTAAATTTGCTTGCGCCCAATTTCGCGTATAATGAGAGTAGAACTCTGTACCGTTACGGTGAGCTTGATCAGTTTTGTTAGTGGAGGTGCGCGATGGAAATTACGCCTTCTGTTTTGCATACGATGGATCTCTTCACGGGATTGAGTGAAGAGCAGTTGGCGGCGATTGCGAAGATCGGTCGGATCTCAGTGTATCATCGCGGCGAGGTGGTGGTGCGCGAGGGCGAGCAGAGCACTGCCGTGTACGTCGTGCTGAAGGGACAGGTGGAAGTGGTCTCTGAACTGACGGAGAATACGACCAGCCTGGTGATTTTGGGAGCAGGTCAGAATTTCGGCGAGATGGCGCTGCTCGACGCCGGTCCGCGTTCGGCGACGATCCGCTGTATTTCTTCTGAAGCAACACTGCTCACCTTTGATGGGGCCGCGCTGATGCATTTCTGGGAACAGGAGTCCAAGGTGGGCTACCGGATGATATTCAACATCGCCCGCGACCTGGCCTTCAAGCTGCGCATCCGGAATTTGACGACGGCGATGCCAAGTGGAGGGATGGGCCTATGATCTACAAAGTGAGCTACGTTGTCATTGGCGGGGATCGTCGGGGCGCAGTGATCAACCAGGATTACGCGCCGCAAGTCGGCGCTCAGGTGGAATTGGGCGATCAGGTATGTGAAATTGTGGAAGTCCAGGAGCTGGTGCCTCCGATGGGAGACTTTGCCTATCTCCACGTCACGTGCCGCCCGATGGTGCAATCGCCTGCCGAATAAGCGGTGTCCGGCGGTTCATTGATCCGGGTGTTATAAAAGTAAAACCCCGCCTTATGGCGGGGTTTTTGGTTAACCAAATTTTCTCCTCATCTGCCCAAAAACGCCAGCAGAAGCTGCGGCGTGATGTGTGTCTCGATCCAGGCCGCGATCAACAGCAGCGGACCGATCACACTTACCATAAGCTTTGCCAGGTGCCCCAGTTCGCGGATCATGCCGGGCACTCCCCCGCCCTCGTCAACCGGCGTGAGAATGATGTCCCCCATCCGCATGGCCTGGGCTGTCGCCAGCATCGCTGCCGGCAATTCCACGATCCCATGCGGGATGACCGTAGCGCCAAGAAAGAGCCAGGGATCAAATCCCACGTTGCCGATCTGCGCGACGATATACACGACGATGGCTACCGGCGCGAGTAACAACAGAAGCGCCAGGATGCCCATCGAAAAGAGGCCCAACAGCGCCCCCACCAGGAGTGAGCGGATGTTGTTGAGAAAGACGGCCCACGGCGAAAAGGAGGCCAGCAGGCCACTCTCTGACACCATTGACCCGATACTCTCCAGGTCGCGGATTTCCGCAATGCTGAATGCCTCTACCGGCAACGGAAAATGCGCTACCCCCCACCGTCCAACGAAAATGCCGCCGCCGATGACCACCGCCACGGTGATCAAGAGTTCGGGCCATAGTCTGCGGATCAGGGTGGGGACCTCCTGGACGTACAAGGCTTTCAGGCCGTGGCGCGGCCACGCCGCTTCCCAGAAGGTGCGGACGGCATGACGCAGGTTGAGCTGGTCAATGTCGCGGCCCAAAAGCTGTTCGCGATTGAAGACACGCACACCTAGCCGGATCAGCAGAATGTTCAACACGAGAAGAAACGCCACGATAATCCAGAGCGCCGTGTAGTCGGCAAAGAGCAGAAAGCTGGCCTCGGCCTGCAGGAGGAATGCCATCGGGATGATGATGAAGCTGGCGAGCAGGTTTGCCGCGCGCACGCTCGTGGATTGGCTGGAAACAATGACGGCCCCGGCGACCATCACCAGTGATTCCGCCGTCGAGAGGGCCATCGAGACCAGCAGCAACGCCAGGGAGGGTTGCCAGTTCAACGAAAATTTCAACAAGAGCAGGTAGACAATCATCCCCAGATAACTGGCGGTGACGGGCAGGATAGTCGCCGCAAGCAGTTTGCCGACGTACAGTTGCAGGTCGGTCAACGGCGTCGCCAGGAGCGGCTCCAGGCTGCGGCGCTCTTTTTCCCCGATGAACGTTTCCAAAGCGATCACCAGCGAAAAAGAGCCGGGGAAGAAGCCCACCACCAGCATCATAAACGGCAAGAGGCGCTCAATGATTAGCATCGCCCCATACTGGTTGACGAAATTCATCCCCTTGCTGGCGGCGAAATTTGCCAGGAATGGAAACGCCGTCACCAGCACGACGATGGGCAAGACGATGCGCCAGTCGCGCAGGGTGTCCCTGATTTCCCGGCGCGTGATCACCATGATTGGCCCGATGGTTTCCCGCAGACGTTGCCTGAAATCGCCGCTATCCGGTTTTTCCCACGTTCGGATCATCTATCTTTCCTCCTCCACCACACGCAGGTATACCGCTTCGAGGCTCTGCGCGACCTCGCTCAACGTCACCACCGGGATGTTGGAGACGGCGAGAGCGCCCAGGAGCGCGGGATTCGTCGCCGCGGGATCGGGGGTGCTGTAGCGTACCCAATCCCCGTTGCACTCTATGATGGTGGCAAAACCTTCGATCAACGTGATCACACCATTCAGAGGCGGTTTGAGGAGGCGGATCTCCATCAACGGTGGGCCGAGCAGCCGCGCTTTCAGTTCGGCCGGCGTGCCCTGTTCGATGATTTGTCCCTGGCGGATGATGGCGATGCGGTCAGATAGCTCCTCGGCTTCCGGCAGATTGTGCGTGCAGACGATGATCGCGCGATGATCGTCGTTGCGCAATTGCAGGATGGTATCGCGGACCAACCGCGCGCTTTCGGGATCCATCGCCGAGGTCGGCTCGTCGAGCAGCAGGACAGGGGGATCGTGCAGCAGCGTGCGCATTAACGCGACTTTCTGCGCCATCCCCTTGGAGTATTCCCCCAGCCGCCGGTCGAGCGCGAAGGTCATCTTGAAGGCATCCGCTAAGGACGCGATACGCTCTTTCCGCGCCGAGGCCGCTAATCCACGCAACTGCCCGAAGAAGTCCAGGTATTCGCGGCCCGACATCCGGCTATACAGGCCGGGCGCTTCGGTGAGCACGCCGACGTTGCGGCGCACCATATCGCCTTGCGTCGCCACATCGTATCCCGCGACGCGCGCGCGCCCGGCAGTCGGTTTGAGGATCGAGGAGAGCATACGGATCGTGGTAGTCTTTCCCGCGCCGTTTGGCCCCAATAGCGCCAGCACTTCGCCCGGCCGCACGGTCAACGTGATGTTGTCCACGGCCAACAGTGTTTCAAATTGCTTGCTCAACCCTTCGATCTCGATCATGCCTCTGTTCCTCCACACTAAACGGCATGATTATACCACGTAAACAGCAATTTTGAAGATAACGATAATAAAAAGACCCGACAGGTCTTCCCAGACCCGTCAGGCCCTTCATTCCCACGCAGCAACATACGGCAGGCGACGCCCCCCGTCTCCCGTCTCCCGTCTCCCGTCTCCCGTCTACCTACCGTCTCCGCAAAAACGCCGGGATCTCGATGTTGTCGCGGTCCACCATACTGGCGCTGAAGAGATCGTGCGTCTCGGCGCGGCGTTGCTGCGGCTGCGCGACGACACGCGCGACCCGCTCCTGGCGCTCGTCGCCGTCGAAGCCGGTGGCGATGACCGTGATGCGTACTTCGTCGGCCATGGCCTTGTCAATGACCGCGCCGAAGATCAGGTTGACGTCAGGATGCGCCGTCTCGCGGATGATCGAAGCGGCCTCGTTCACCTCGAACAGCGTCAGATTCTCGCCGCCGGTGATGTTGAACAGGATGCCCCGCGCGCCATCAATGGTGATGTCCAGCAGACGGCTGGAAATGGCCTGTTGCGCCGCTTCGAGCGAGCGATTGTCGCCGGAAGCGCGCCCCACCGCCATCAACGCGGCCCCGCCTTCCTGCATGATCGCCTTCACGTCGGCGAAGTCCAGGTTGATTAGCCCGGGCACGGTGATGACTTCGGTGATGCCCTGGATGCCCTGGCGCAGCACATCGTCGGCCAGGCGGAAGGCGTCGGTCAGGCTGGCGCGCTTCTCGGTGATCTCCAGCAAGCGGTCGTTGGGGATCACGATCAGCGTATCCACCACCTGCTTGAGCGCCTCGATGCCTTCCATCGCCGAACGCAGCCGTTTCGCACCTTCAAACGCGAAGGGGCGTGTCACGACGCCGATGGTGAGGGCCTTGAGTTCCTCCTTGGCGATGCGGGCGATGGTGGGGGCCGCGCCTGTTCCCGTCCCGCCGCCCATCCCGGCGGTGACGAAGACCATATCGGAGCCTTGCAGCACGTCGCGGATGTCGTCCTGCGATTCCTCGGCGGCCTTGCGGCCCTCTTCGGGATTCCCGCCGGCTCCTAATCCGCGCGTCACGCCGTCGCCGATACGCAGCAGCTTCGGCGCGTTGCACAGCATCAACGCCTGCGCATCGGTGTTGACGGCGATAAAGTCCACCCCTTGCAATCCCTCGGCGATCATCCGGTTGACGGCGTTGCTGCCGCCGCCGCCCACGCCGACCACGCGGATTTGGGCAAAGTTTTCTCCCATGTTAGCCATTCTGGCACCTCCTTCAGTGTGTTGTTTTCTATGTGACGATAAGCTACTATAATTCATTGCCGTTTCTCCTTCCCTGATCTCTATTCTGGCAACAAAGTCCGCAGCCAGGGTAATACACGTTTCCACCACGGAACGCGCACGGTTCTCCACCCGCCGCCTTCTTCCCACATCGGCGTCCATTCCACCAATCCCACACCCACTGCGGCGGCGGGATTGTTGACCTGATCGGTCAAACCGGAGATGTTCTTCGGCGTCCCGATCTGCACCGGCAGCCCGAAAAGATCGCGCGCCAGTTCCCGCAGGCCCGGCAATTGCGCCGTGCCGCCGCATAAAACCAATCCCGCCGGCAGCAGGCCGTCGTACCCAGAGCGTTTGATCTCCTGCTGCACGTTTTCGAGAATCTCTTCACAGCGCGCCTGGATGATTTCCGCGAGTTTCCAGCGCGGCGCGATCACCGGGCTGCTTTCGCCGTAAGGGGAGATGGTGAACCGCTCCTCTTCGGCGACCTGCGCCGCCAGCGCGTGCCCGTGCTTCAGCTTCACCTGCTCGGCGATTTCCGGCGGCAGGCGCAGGCCGATGGCGATGTCGTTGGTGATGTATTCGCCGCCCATCGGCAGCGAGCGCGTGTGCCACACCGTCCCTTCGATGAAGATGGCGATGTCGGTGGTGCCCTCGCCAATATCCACGAGCACCACCCCCATTTCTTTCTCGGTATCGGAGAGCACGGCCTTGCCCGTCGCCAGGCTGGTGAGCACCAATTCGCTCACCTCGATGCCCGCGCCCTGCACGCACTTGCGCAAATTCTGCACGGCGGTGCTCGATCCCATCACGACGTGCGCCTCCACTTCCAGGCGGAAGCCGTGCATCCCCAGGGGGTCGCGTACGCCCTGCTGCCCATCCACGGTGTAGCTGCGGGGGATGATATGCACGAGTTCCTGGTTCTGCGGCAGGACGATTGCGCCGGCGGCCTCTAAGACGCGGTCAACATCATCGGGAGTGATGCCCTTATCGCGCCGCGCCACGCCGACCACGCCCTGGCTGTTCCGTGAACTGATGTGCGTCCCCGCCACGCCGACGTAGGCCCGCTCGATCTGATAGCCGGAGCTTTGTTCGGCGCGCTCCACGGCCTCGGCGATGGCGGCGGTGGCCTCGTTCACGTTGACGACGACGCCTTTCTTGATGCCTTTACTGGGCACTCTGCCGACGCCAACGATCCGCGCGCCTGCTGCTTCAGTGATTTCGCCCACCAGAACCAGGATTTGGTGGCTGCCGATGTCAATCCCTACAACCGATCGTTCCACAATAACACCCCCTTCGATTACCACAAGCGTTCGAGCGAGTAAGTTGGGCCTTCCGGAAAGCGGACGTCAATTGTCCAGGGGAAGATGTTACGCGCATCCAGATGGGCGATGAGCGCCTCGTAGATTTGCCACCTGGCCGGCATCTCTTTTCCAACGCCAAACGCAACCCGGCGTCCTTGCGCGTCGGTCCAGATTATACCCCGCTGTGGGTGGTATTCCAGCGCATCTGTCGCTACGCCGAGCGTCGCCAATGCCTTAACGCCCTCCAATATGGCCACATGAGCCTGGGGATTTTCCACACCCGGCAGCGGTCCGCGCACCACCGGCAGACCGGCGCGCACTTCTGACGCGGGGAAATACAGCCCCTCGGCGTCAATCCAATAAATCCCGGTTTCCGTGATCCAGTTGAGCGCCGGCGCGCGCTCCTTCACCTGGATGGTGCAGCTCGCCGGAAAGCGGCCACATTCGACGTGGGCTTCCGTCACCACCGCGACCTGCTCTACAATCAGGTTCTCCGCAGCGCGGGGACGCAAGCGCAGGCCGTGCCAGCCCAACAAATCCGAAGCCAGGGCGATGGTGCGGGCAGTTTGTGTTGATTGTGCGCCGATAATGTGAATATCCTCGCCCATCAAATACCAGCGACCATCCAACAAAAGCCACATGATCCCGCTGCCCACCAAAACCAGCACTGCGATCAGCTTCCACGGGATATTCAACTCGCGTTCCGTGTGGCGTGCGCGCCGCCCGTGTGTGTAAACCTGCTGCTGGTTGCTCAACAGTGCGGCGGTCCGGTAATACATGTGTTTGCCCTTTTTTCTTTTCATCTCGTTCCCTTTTTGCTTTCAGCAGTTAGCTGTCAGCTTATACTCGGTCGAAAGACTCTCTCAGAACGGGCGTTCTCGGCGTGGCGATCTAATGCCAGGTCAATGAGCGTATCAATCAGTTGGCTGTATGGTACGCCCGACGCTGCCCACAGCTTGGGATACATGCTGATCGCCGTAAAGCCGGGGATAGTGTTAATTTCGTTCAGGTACAATTCCCCCGTCGTGCGGCTGAGCAGAAAGTCCACTCGCGCCATCCCTGCTCCGTCAATGGCGCGGTACGCCTCGACTGCCAGCATTTGTACATTGCGCGTCGTGGCTGCGTCCAGCGGCGCGGGGATCAGCAGTTCCGAAGCATCCTCACCCTGATCCAGGTATTTGGCGGCGTAATCGTAGAACTCGCGGCTTGGGATGATCTCGCCGGGAATGGACGCGCTCGGTTCCTCGTTGCCGATGACGCTCACCTCGATCTCGCGCGCGTCGGGCACGGCCCACTCTGCCAGGATGCGGCGGTCGTAGCGCGCGGCTTCCTCCAGCCCCGCCCGCAGTTCGGTGCGGTCGTGGCACTTGCAGATGCCGACGCTCGATCCCAGGTTCGCGGGTTTGGTGAAGGCGGGATAGCCGAGTTTGCGCTCGACTTCGTCCAGCACGGCCTCCGGTTCCGCCTGCCACTGCCGCCGCGTCGTCCACACGTAATCGGTGATGGGTAGCCCGCGCGCTTTGGCGACGTCTTTGAAGGCGATTTTATCCATCGCCAGCGCCGAGTTGAGCACGCCGCCGCCCACGTAGGGCGCCCCGGCCAATTCGAGCAGTCCTTGCACCGTGCCATCCTCGCCGAACGTCCCGTGCAGCACCGGGAAGACGACGTCCACCCGCGAGAGCGACGCCAGCGTCTCCATCCCGCCGGTTTGTTGGGCGACGGTAGCCAGATCGTTCGCGGGCGTATCATGTGCGGTCGTGTCGGCCCACAGCCCTTGCCGGGACGGATCGGCGAACATGACGGCGGACTGCGTGCCGGTGAAATCCTCGCTTTCCAGCGCCTTCATCGGGTCTGCGCCGATGAGCCAGCGGCCCTGCCGCGTGATCCCCACCGGGATGGCCTCGTACTTCTCCGGGTCCAGCGCCCGCATCACCGAGCGCGCCGACATAATGCTCACCTCGTGCTCGCCAGAGCGCCCGCCGAACAAGACCGCTACTTTTATTCGTTCCACTGTAATGTCTCCTGGATAGCTATCAGCTATCAGCTTTCAGCCCGGAAGTCTGGCTGATCGCTGATGGCTGACGGCTCGATAATCTCGATCTCCGGCTCCAACTGGATGCCGAATTGTCGTTCAACTTCTGTTTGCGCCAGGTGGATCAGCGCGCAGTAATCTGCGGCTGTGCCGGCGCCATCGTTCATAAAAAAGTTCGCGTGCTTCTCCGAGATGTAACACCCGCCGCGCCGTGTCCCTTTCAGTCCCGCCGCTTCGATCAGCCGTCCCGCGTAATCCCCAGGCGGGTTTTTGAACGTTGAACCGAGCGTTTTGCCGGGCGGTTGGGTGCGCTGGCGGCGCTCTGTGTATTCGACGGCTTTGGTCGCCAACTCCGTCGGATCGCGCGGCGTGAGCTGGAATGTCGCGGCGACGACAACCCAGGCCGCCTCGCTGGCCTTGAGCTTGCTGTAGCGGTACTGGAACGCGAACCAGTCCGGCTCGACCGCTTCAACCGCGCCGGTGGGGCCGAGCACCTCAGCCGCAACCAGGTTCCTGGCAATTTCGCCGCCGAACGCGCCGGCGTTGTTCACCACCGCGCCGCCGACTGTGCCGGGAAGTCCCACCGCCCAGGTCAGCCCGCCCCAGCCTTTACGCACGGCCTCTTGCGCTGTTCTGGCGATGATCGCGCCAGATTCCGCGACAACGCGATATTCTTGTTCATCATAGTCAATGTGCCGGGTGTGGTTAAGAATGACCACACCACGCAGCCCGCTATCGGGCAACAACATATTGGTCAATCCGCCGAAAACTCGCCAGCCGACGCCGGTCTCCTGCGCCAGCCGTATCGCCTCAATCAACGCCTCGCGCCGCTGCGCGACGATCAGCAGGTCCGCCGGGCCGCCGATGCCCACGCCGCTGTAACGAGCCAGTGGGACATCGCGCCGCGCGCGGTCGCCCAACGCCTGGGTCAGGGCGGCCAATCGTTCCGAGCCGACGTCCGTTATCGGCCTCCCTTATGGCTCTTGGCCTGTTCGCGCTTGATCACCCGCATCTTCGCGCCCAATATCTCAGAGTGATACGCCCGATAACGCGCTTGCTTACGCCCCTTGAGGCCGGTGAACTTGATAAACCAGTTTGTCAACCGTGACATCGTCCCTCCATACAAAATTGGAAATCAGAAATTGCAGATGGCATTTGGTACAGCTTTCAATTCCCAATCGCTAAATCTTCAATCTCCCAATCTTCAATCAACTTGTGCGCTCCAACTCAAAGACCAGGCGCTTGCCGACGATGTATTCGTTGCCGGCGCCCATCAGGATGATGACGTCGCCGGGCAGCGCTTGCTCGGTGAGGCGGTAGATGGCGTCTTCGAGCGTCGCGGCGGCGGTGACGGAGGGGTGCGCGATCTGCTGCGCCAGCATCTCCGCCGTCAGCGTGCCATCATCGGCTTCGCGCGCCGCGTAGATGGGCAGCACCATCACCCGATCAGCTTCTTTGAACGCATTCATAAAGTCGGCGTGCAGCGCCTTAACGCGGCTGAACGTGTGCGGTTCCCACGCTGCGATGAGGGGCCGCTCTGGATACCGCTGCCGCGCCGCGCTCAGCACATTCCGAATTTGGGTGGGGTGGTGGGCGTAATCGTCAATCACGGTGATGCCGTCCACCTCTCCCAATACCTCGAAGCGCCGCGCCGTGCCGCTGAAGCGTTCCAACGCTGCGCGAGCTACCGCCCACTTTATCCCCAGGATGGAGGCCACGCTGAGCGCCGCCAGCGCGTTGACCGCGTTGTATGCGCCGGGAATTTGCAAAGCGATGTCGCCGGCGGCATCGTGCCCGTGGATGGCGGTAAAGCTGACGCCGCCGCGTTCGTTCGCGCGGATGTTCGTTGCCTGCCAGGCCAGCCCGATGCCTTCATTCTGCCCGTAGAGCATCAAGTTGCCGCCGTTGGCGTGATAGGAGGCCGCGACGGCGTGCGCCAAACGATCATCATTGCAAGCCACCAGCGTCCCGCCTGGGCGAATCCGGTCTACGAATTCACCGAAGGCCATCCGCACATAGCGCGGGCTAGGAAACGAGTCCGGATGATCGAATTCCACGTTAGTCACGACGGCAATCGTAGGCTTCAGCGCCAGGAACGTATTCTTGTATTCGTCGGCCTCGATTACGAAATGCTTTCCGCCTCCCGCGTGGGCATTGGTGCCCAGGTTCGCCATCACCCCGCCCACGATATAGGTGGGATCGAGGCCGGCGTCCAACAGCAACATCGTGAGCATCCCGGTCACGGTCGTCTTGCCGTGCGCTCCGGCGACGGCGATCACGTCGTAACCCTCGGTCAGCGGGCCAAGAAACTCGGTGCGCTCCATCACCCGCACGCCAAACATCCGGGCGGCTTGCACCTCAACGTTCTGGTCGCGGACGGCGGAAGAGATAAGCACCAGGTCGGCCTTACCCAGGTTGGGCGCGGCGTGCCCAATGGCGACCGGGATACCTTCGGCGCGCAAGGCGCCGGTGATGGGCGATTCGCGCTGGTCTGAGCCGTGGACGCGATATCCCTTCCCGCGCAGCACTCGCGCAATGGCCGACATCCCTGCCCCGCCGATGCCGACGATGTGTATTTCGCGAAAGGTTTCTAAACCGGCCATCTCTTCACTCACACGAAAACGATGAGTATAAAAGCAAACGCAAGCGCCACCAGAACCCACAAGGTTGAATCGGCCAGCCACCCAATCGGCAGATAACGGATCAATGCCGCGCCCTGCTCGGTCGGCGCGGTGATGCCCCACAGGTTATATCCCAGATTGTGCAGGAATCCCCACAGCATCCCGACCACCAGAAAACCGTTGATCGCCCCCAGAAAAAATCCCAACAACGAGTCTTGCAATTTTTCCTTGCGCGCCTTCGATCCTAAATGCGGGGAGAGGATGGTCGTGGCGTATCCAAAGGCCACGATGAGGATGAAGATAATCGAGCGCACGTAAAACCAGGTTTTGTGCTCGTTGGCTTGCATGGTTTGCAAGGTTGTGTTGACGACCGGCACGTACTTCAGCAGCACGGTCTCGATAAAGCGCGCCAGGATCACGCTGAATGTGACTAGCAGCTCTTTGGCCCATCCGCGCAACGCGCCGATAATGCCAAATAACAGAATCAGACCGAAAAAGACGGTTTGTATGGGAACCATGTCACCCCTTTTTCCCTAAAGCGAGCAACAACTCGGCCAAACGCTGCGCGGCGTCGGGACGGGCGAGCGCGCGGGCTGCCGCGGCCATCGCGGCGCGGCGCGGTTCGTCCGTCAGCAGGGTGCGCGCGGTCGGCGCGATCTGTTCCGGCAGCGCGGCATCTTCGATCACCAGCGCCGCGCCCCGATCGGCGAGCCACGCGGCGTTGACTTTCTGGTAGCGCCAGGCGTAAGGGTAGGGGACGAGGATGGACGGCAGGCCGAAGTAAGGGAATTCGCCCAGGATCGAAGCCCCGGCCCGGCAGATGACCAGATCCGCCGCTGCCATCGCTGCGCCCATCTCGTCGTGGAGGTAGGCGTAGGCGTGATAGCGCGCCTTGACGTGCTCCGGCAGTGCGTCGCGCGCGGCGGCGACTTCAGGCCAGTCCAGTTCGCCGCTGACGTGGACGACGTCGGCGACGTCCGTCAATTCCGCCAGGTGCGCCAGCAGCGCGCGATTGATCGAGCGCGCGCCCCGGCTGCCGCCGAAAATCAGGAGCACGCGCGCGTCTATGTCCAGCCCCAACGCCGCGCGGCCCGTGGCGCGACTCCAGCGGGTGATGCGGTCGCCGAGCGGGTAGCCGGTGACGACGACTTTCTCCGCCGGCAGGAAGGCGCGCGAATCTTCGACGGTGACGCCGATGCGCGTCGCCAGCCGCCCGGCCGCCTTGACCGATTGCGCCGGTTCGATGTCCGGCAGGTAGACCAGGATCGGCACGCGCTGCCACGCTGCGGCGAGCGTGACCGGCCCGCTGACGTAGCCGCCCGTGGTGAGGAGCGCGTCGGGACGCTCGCGTTGGAGGTGGCGCAGGGCGATGAACGTGCCGCGCGCCAACTGCCAGCCGTTGCGTACCGCGTTCAGCAGCGCGATACCGTGCAGCCCGCCGGCAGGGATGCCGATGAAGGGCAAACCGGCGCGCGCGATCAACTGCGCCTCCATACCGCTCTCGCTGCCCACCCAGGTCAGCGTGTTGCGCGCAACGCCGGCGTCAGGCGCGGCGGCTTGCAAGGCCTGGGTTACGGCGAGCGCCGGATACACGTGGCCCCCCGTCCCGCCGCCAACGATCCAGAAATGCATTCATCTCTCCTTTGGGTCGCCCCCGCGAAATGCCGAGTAACAGTCCGGCGGCCGCCATTGTGACCAACATTTCCGATCCCCCGTAGCTGAAGAACGGCAGCGCCGTCCCGGTGAAGGGGATCAAGCCGACCATTACCATGATGTTGAGCAACGCCTCGGTGACAAGCATCGTCGTTGCGCCGAAAGCGACCAGTGATCCGAAAGGTTCCGGTGTTTCCAGCGCGACGCGGTATCCCCGGTACGCCAGCAAAATGAACAACGCGATCACCAGCAGCGCGCCGAGCAGCCCCGCCTCTTCCCCAATGACGGCAAAGATGCTGTCGGTGTGCGGGAACGGCAAATAGCCCGACTTCAACCGCCCACTGCCGATGCCCACGCCCAGGATTCCTCCCTCGCCGATGGCGGTGATGGCGCGCTGCACGTGATAGGGCATCTGCGTGGGGTCGCGCAGCGATTCCAGGTACGCGATGAGCCGTGCGCGCGCGTGGGGCAGTTGCCAGGCCAGGAACCCGAACGCCGAGCCACCCGAAACCACCGACAGGAAAATCTGGATCGGGTCGCCGCCGGCGTAGAAGAACATCGCCAGGCCGGTCACAGCGAGCAGTAGGGCCGTGCTCAAGTCTGGTTGCAGCGCCACCATGCCGGCCACCACGCCGATGATGACAGCGAAAGGGACCAAGCCGTAACGCACGCGGTTGAGTTGCTCGCCTTTGGACGCCAGCCATGCGGCGATGTAGATCACCGCGATCAGCCGCGCCAGCACGCCGGGCTGGATGGAGGCGCCGAGGAGGGAACGCTGCGCCCCCAGGATCAGTTCGCCCAGTAACAGCACCAGGAATAACAAGATCAGGGTGGCGACCATCATCGGTAGGGCCAGCTTCTGCCAGAGCGTGTAGGGCAGCCAATACAGCGCCAGCAAAATGCCGCTGCCCAGCGCGATCCAGATGATCTGCTTCTGCCAGAAACTCGCGCCCACGTAGAATGTGGCGCTGTAGAGCATTAGCAGCCCGTAAGCTAACAGCGCCACCAGCGTGACCAGCAGGATCAGATCAACAGTATGCGCTTGTTTTTTGCTTCCAGCCATCCAATTCTCCTTGTCGCCGTCTGAACGTTGTTTTTCTCCGCTGTGGCCGGTCTCTGACCGCGCCACTTCAACTCTACAATGCGAATACCAACTCCCGAAACCGCTCACCGCGCTCGGCGAAGTCGCGGAAAGCGTCGAAGCTGGTGCCGCCGGGCGAGAGCAAGACCACGTCGCCGGGCTGCGCGCGCCGGGCCGCTTCGTACACCGCATTTTCCAGGTCTCCGGCTGCGACCACTTCTTCGAGGACAACGTTGCTTCTTTCCGCACCGGCCAGCGCCGCTTCAATGTGCCCGTGGATCAGGTCGGCGGCTTCGCCGAACAGGACGATCGCGCGCACGCGCTGCACGGCAATCTGCGCGAATTCCGGCCAGGGGAGGTCTTTGTCGCGTCCGCCCGCCAGCAGGATCAACGGCTCATCGAACGAGTGTAACGCCGCCAGAACCCGTTCGGGCGCGGTGGCGATGGAATCGTTGACCCACAGCACGCCAGCTTTGCGCCGGACGATTTCCAGCCGGTGCTCCACGCCGTCGAAGGCGGCGATAGCCCGGCGCAGCGCCTCGCCGGGCGCGCCGGTCGCATCCGCCAGGGTGATCGCTGCCAGCGCGTTCAGCGCGTTGTGATAACCGCGTATGTGCAGGTCGCCGCGCTCACAGACGGCGCTTTCTTGTCCGCCACGACGTAACACGAGCGTATTGCCTTGTAAAAATGCCCCTTCGTCTATTTCAACCGTGCCGCTGAAGTAGCGCACCTGTGCGGGAGTCAGCGCTGCCAGCCCGTGTGCGTTAGGTTCGTCGTAACCGAGCACTGCGATGTCGTCTGCGCTCTGGTGCGTCACGATGTTGGCCTTCGCCGCGATGTAGGCATCCATCGTCTTGTGCCGGTCCAGGTGATTGGGCGTGATGTTGAGCACGCCAGCAATCGGCGGGCTGACGCGCATCAGTTCCAACTGGAAACTCGACAGTTCCATCACCACGCGATCCGTAGGCCGGATGGCCGCCAGGTCGCCGATGAGCGGGTTGCCGATGTTGCCGCCCACCCACGTCGTGAAGCCCGCTTCCGCCAGCATCCGCCCCACCAGCGTCGTTGTCGTCGTTTTCCCCGCCGAGCCGGTGATGCCGACAATCGGCGCCGGGCAGCGCACCATAAATTCCTGCGCGTCGTTGCTGAGCGGGATGCCACGCCGCGCCGCTTCCTGCACGATGGGCAGATCGAAGGGCACGCCGCCGCTGGTGCAGAAGAGATTGCAGTCGTCCAGCAGGCTCAACGGGTGGCCGCCCAATACGTAATTCAGCGACAGGTCGCTCAGTTCGTGCAGCACGTCTTGCAGCGCCTCGGGCGTGCGCGTGTCGGAGATGGTGACGCGCCACCCTTGTTCGGCGTAAAAGCGCGCCAACGCCTTCCCCTGTCGCGCCAACCCCAGAATCACCACGGACGATTTCGTTATCATCTTAAAGTTCTTGACTCGCAACTCGTAATTCGCAACTAAATCAGCGCCAGGGCCACACCCGCCATCGCTGCCAAAAGTTGGACGAGCCAGAATCGCTGTACCACCTGTGTTTCTGACCAGCCTAACAATTCAAAGTGATGGTGCAACGGCGCCATTTTGAACACGCGCCGGCCTTCGCCGTATTTTTTCTTCGTGTACTTGAAATAGCCGATCTGGATGATGATCGAGAGTGTGATGGCGACTGGCACCAGCATAATGATGGGCAGGATGAGCCACTGCCCGGTCATCAGCGCCACCACACCCAGAGTCGAACCGAGCGCCAGCGAGCCGGTATCGCCCATGAACAATTCCGCCGGGTGCGCGTTGAACCACAGAAAGGCGAAGGACGCGCCAACAATCGTGAAGCAGAACCGTTCCAGGTAAATTTGCCCTTGCAGGTCGGCGATGATGGCGTAGGCCACGAAGGCGCTCGCCATGATGATCCCCGCCTGCCCGTCCAGCCCGTCGGTGAAATTGGCGGCGTTGGCTGCGCCGATGATGATGAACATCGCCACGGGAATGTAGAACAGGCCGATGTCAATTTTCTCCGGGACGCCGGGAATGGCGATGCTGTGCAAGTCCAGGCCGAAATATAGCACCAAAGCTACAATAAACGTGAGCACCAGTTCGATTTGCATCTTGAAGCGCGCGGTGAAACCCTCGCCGCGCCGCATCCCCTTCACGCCGGCCCAATCGTCGAACGCGCCCAGAATCGCGTAGACGATCATCACACCGAGCGGCACCAGGATGGAGCGCCCCAGAACAGTGTTGCCGAGCAGGTTGTAAACGTTCAGTGCCAACGTAATCAGAATGACCGGTACGGTGATGAGTACGCCTCCCATCGTGGGCGTGCCTATTTTCGTTTGATGCCCGTCCGGCCCGTCAATGCGGATGCGTTTGCCGACGCGCCAGCGTTTCAGCAGGCTGATGTACGGGCCGCCCCAGAACACCACCATCAGAAATGAGATACTGGCGAGGATGAGGGCGAAGCTCACGGGACCTCCTTGCTGATAGCAGCGACGATGACTTCCATTTTCATACTCCGTGATCCTTTCACCAGGATGACGTCCTGCGGCTGCAAAATCTTGCGCAGGACGGCAATGGCCGACTCGCAATCTGGCGTCTCGTGGACGCGACTGCGCGGCAGGCCGCAGAGTTCGGCGCCCTGGGCGATGAAGTGCGCCCGTTCGCCCACCGTGATCAACTCGGCGGCGATGTTGGCGGCGCGACAACCCACTTTGAGATGCCCGGCCTCCTCGTAATCGCCCAATTCCAACATGTCCCCCAAAACGACGATTTTGCGGCCATCCATGCTTCTGAGTAGATTCAAGGCCGCCAGCGCCGACGCCGGGCTGGAATTGTAGGTGTCGTCCAGGATCAACGAGTCGCCTGTCCCCGGCACCGCCACGAGCCGCAACTGCGCCCCCGGCGCGCGCAGCCCCTCCACGATCTCCTGCCAGTCCAGCCCTTCGACCAGGCCGGCGGCGGCAGCGCGGAGGACGGTGTCCGCGCTGTGCTGTCCTAAAAGCGGAACTTTCACGTAGACGTGATCGTGCTTGTAGTGCAGGCGCAGGCGAATCCCTTCCAAGCCCTGGGTCTCCACCTCGTCGGCCCACAAGTCTGCCTGCGGCGAGAGGCCGTAGAAGAAAACCCGCGCCGGGGTGTGTTCCGCCATCGCGCGCACTCGGCGGTCATCGTAGTTGAGGATGGCGACGCCTTCCGGCGCGGGCGGCAGGCTTTCGACCAATTCTCGCTTGCCCAACGCGATGTTCTCGATGCTGCCGGCGCGCTCCAGATGCACCGGTTCCACGTTGGTGATGATGCCCACGTGCGGGCGCGCCATCTCGGCCAGAAAGGCAATGTCGCCGCGCACGTACATCCCCATCTCCAGCACGACACGCTCGTGCTCGTCGCCGAGTTGCAGCAGCGTGAGTGGCAGCCCAATCTCGTTGTTATAGGAGCCGGTGCTGCGCAGCACGTTGTAATGGCGCGCTAACACTTTGGTGACGACCTCTTTGGTCGTCGTTTTGCCGACGCTGCCCGTGATCCCGATGATGCGGGTGCGGACTTGCTGTCGCCAGAAACGCGCCGCAGCCTGCAATGCCTGAAGTGTGTCCGGCACGCGGATGAGCAGCGGTGTTGTCAGCGTTTCGTCCGGCGCGCTTTGTCCCACCGTCAGGATGTTGGCCTGCACAGCCACATCATGCTCGATGACGGCGGCGACCGCGCCCCGCGCAAAGGCATCGTCCACGTAATTGTGCCCGTCAACCGTCTCGCCTTTGAAGGCGAAGAAGACGGTGCCGGCTTCGGCCGCGCGCGAGTCTATAATAGGACGAACTGGCATTCCCATAGTGTGTGGATGCCAGCCGCTCAAACCTTCGATGAGATAGGCTAATGTCAGTTGCTTTCCCATAGTGCTCTCATGGCCCTCCGCGTAAGTTTGAAGGTGGAATACCCAGAAGGGTGAAAAGCCGCGCCGCGACTTTCTGGAAGACTGGCGCAGCAATTTGCGTGCCCCAGCGCATACTCAAAGGGACGTCGGGGCGGTCTATTTTGACCAGAATGACGACCTGTGGGTCGGGCAGCGGGCCAAATCCCACATACGAGACGATAACTTGCTGGGGATCATAGCCGCCCGTCGTAGGAATCTGCGCCGTGCCCGATTTCCCCGCCACGCGATAGCCGGGGACTTGCGCTTCCTTAGCGATGGTCTCGACGCTGCGCGCCATCAATTCCGCGACCAGCCGCGCCGCCTCTGCCGAGATTGGCCGTCCCAGCTCATTGGAGGGGATGGGGATCAGCCGCCCGTCCGGGTAGCGCCGCTCGGCGACGATGTGCGGCTGCATCATCACGCCGTCGTTGGCGATAGCGCACACTGCGGTCGCCATCTGCAACGGTGTTACAGCGATGCCCTGCCCGAAGGGATTGGTCGCCAGATTGCTGTCGGACCAATCCCAGTCGGTGGGCAGGTGAACGAGGCCGCTTGCTTCCCCGGTCACTTCGACGCCGGTGGTTTGCCCGAAGCCAAAGGCCCGGATGTATTTGTAGAAGAGATCGCCGCCCAGCACGCGCGTTGATAATGTCGCCACCCCGACGTTGAGGGAGTGATCCAGAATACCCTGCAAATCCTGTTGTCCGTAAGCGCCTCCATTCGAATTGCGGATGAGCACGCCGCCGTATTCCAATTGCCCGGTATCGTTGTAGGACCAGTTCAAATCCACGCGCCCGGAGTCCAACGCCGCCGCCACCGTCACCACTTTGAGCACCGAGCCGGGTTCGTAGGGGACGCTGATGGCCGGGTCACGGAAGAGCATCTCCTGGCCGTTCTGCGCGTATTCAGGATAGCGGTACGGTTCGTAGTGTGGACGGCTGGCGACGGCCAGGATGTCGCCGGTGCGCGAGTCCATCACCAGAATGGTGCCGCCGGCGGCTTTGTAATCCACGAGGGCCTGATCGAGCACGCCCTCAATGTAGGCTTGAATGGTGCGGTCAATCGTCAGGCGCAAATCGGTGCCGGGATAGGGGATGAGGCTGCCCTCCACCAACTCATCGGGCATGGGACTGGTATCGCCACTCACCGAACCGACGCGCGTGATGCGTTCGCCCCGCAAAAAGCGCAGTTGAAATGCCTGCACGCCGTATCCCATCCCTTCGGCGTTGACGAAACCCAAAACGTGCGAGGCCAGCGCGCCTTCGGCGTAATAGCGTTCCCACGCCGGCGACAGGGTGATCCAGGGCCAATTCAGGTCTATGATTTTCTGGGCCGATTCCGGTGGAATGTGGCGGGTCAGCGGGCGCCAGACCAGGCTGTTCGTATTTTCCGGCAACGTCAGCTTTCTGACCAGCTCTTCTTCAGGGAGATTCAGGAGTGGCGACAGAACAGATGCCGCCATGCGCGTGTCGGTGATCATGTTGATTTCGGCGCCCACGTCGTAGACGGGCACATTGCCGACCAAAAGATCGCCGTTGCGGTCCATAATCACGCCCCACGGGGACTCGGGAAGCGCGTACTGGCGCTGGACGAGGGCCTCAGCCTCGTTCAGATACTGGCTGTGTTCGAGGATTTGCAGACGCACTAACTGCCCAAAGATGGGCAGCAGAGCCGCGATCAGCAGCACCGTAATCAGTCGCAAACGCGCATCCGGACCGTGTAACATCTCAAGGCGCTCCCAGGTACAAGTAATCAATAGCGTCAGCCGGCCGGTATCCCAGGGCGACCGAGCGTTTTTGCAATACGGGAATCGAACTCAAGCGCGCGATTTCCGTCTTCAAAGCCTCATTATCCCGCTGCGCATTGACGATTTGGTGTTCCATCGCCCACACCTGGCGGGCCGTATGCACGTTGGAGGCCACCAACGCCAGGTAGGCCGCCGCCAACAGACTCGTCGTGATCACCACACCGAGCAATAGCCTGGCAACGAGGCGCTGCGCCTTTTCCTGCCGTCGTGGGACACCGTGGGTCGTTTTTTGCCAGACGACGCTCATATTTAGTCCTCAGCTTTCAGCTATCAGTTGTCAGTGATCAGTTTTCAGCGATCAGCGTCCCTGCTTGCTGAAAGCTGACGGCTGATCGCTGACGGCTGCCTGCGCTACTTTTTCGGCTACCCGCAGTTTGGCGCTGCGACTGCGGGAATTTGTCGCTATCTCCGCCGCAGAGGGAACCACGGGCTTGCGCGTCACGATACGCAACGTTGGCTGTCGTCCGCACGTGCATACCGGCGCCTCAGGTGGGCAAATGCATCCCCGTTCTTCCTGCTTCAGGAAATGTTTGACGATGCGATCTTCCAGCGAGTGAAACGTGATGATCGCCAACCGTCCGCCGGGCCGCAAGGCCGTCACCGCCTGGGGCAGTGCTTGCTCCAGCGTCTCCAATTCGCGGTTCACTGCGATGCGCAGCGCTTGAAAAGTGCGCGTGGCGGGATGGATCTTCTCTTTCTTTGATCGTCCCACCGCCGCCACGATGACATCCGCCAAACGTCCGGTGCTGTAAATCGGTCGCGCCGCGACCACGGCTTGCGCGATGCGCCGGCTGCGCGGCTCTTCTCCGTAACGCCGCAGCAGATCAACCAATTCCGCCTCTGCCAGCCCGTTGACCAGGTCGGCGGCGGTCGGTTCGTCGCTGCGCGGATCGAAGCGCATATCCAGCGGGCCGTCGGCGCGGAAAGCAAAGCCGCGCGCCGGATCGTCCACCTGCCACGAAGAGAATCCCAAGTCAAAGAGCGCGCCGTCCAAAGCCGCTATTCCGGCGCTGCTTAAAACTTCACTCAAGTGTGCATAGGAGGTGTGGAGCACCTGCGCCTGCGCGCCGAAACGCTGCAACCGCGCCGCCGCCCGCGCCGCCGCTTCTGGATCGCGGTCCAAGCCCAGAAGCCGCCCGTCTGGTCCCGCCGCTTCCAGGATGGCGACCGCGTGCCCGCCGCCGCCGACCGTCGCATCGAGATAGCATCCCCCAGGCTTAACGTCCAGTCCTGCCAGGACTTCACGCGCCAGCACCGGGATGTGGCGTGTTAAATCTTCAAGTTCTCCCATAGCGCCGGGTCCTCGTCCATCATTTCTGCTTGATGGACGTTGGCCTCTTCCCAGCGTTGGGGCGTCCATACTTCGAGAAAGCGATCCAGGCCCACAATCACGATTTCAGCAGAAAGCTCGAATCCGGCATACTCTCGCAGGCGGTCGGGTACCAGGACTCGTCCCTGGCGATCCAGCTCCACATTCATAGCATCGGCGAAGAAAATGCGCCGCAGTGCGCGTCCGCGCGGATCGGTGATGGGCAGCGCGTTCACCTTCTGGGCGATTTCGTCCCAAACGTCGAGGGGGTAAATGGTCAGACAGCGGTCAAGCCCACGGGTGATCACGATGTTTCTGCCGCCCAGCTCATCGCGGAAACGCGAAGGGATCGTGAGCCGGCCTTTGTCGTCTACAGAATAGGTGTATTGCCCTAGAAACATAGTCCTTGTTTTCTCCACTGCTGATGGTAAAATAGCCTTATGAGAGGGTAAAGTTCTCCATTTCTCCCCATTTCCCCCCATAATCACCCACAATTATACACGACAATCCCAAATAATACAATAGGCAAATCCCAAATTTTGATAACAAATTTCGGTAAATTTTGGGATAAAGTTGTTATGCATTTGTAACACTTGGGGAAAGTATATTTACGAATTTGTTCTCGCGACAGCATGGCATATAATGGATTGGGAGATGGGTGATTGATGATGGACGATGGACGATTGGGAGATTGGAGATTTTGTGATTTGCCGATTTGCTGATTTTGTGATTTTGAGGAAGTCATGCTGCATCTTGAACGGCTGACAACCGACATCGCCACGATGAGCCTTATGGCTGTCGAGCGCCAACAGCAGCGCGAGAGCGACACCACGAAGGCGCTACGCTGGCTGGCGGAAGCGCCCGAACCGGCGGAATTGCGCGCGCGCCTTGCCCCTGTCCTCTCCGGCGAGAGCGACTGGACAGGTGCGTTGCCGACCACCGATGCGCCGCTCGCTGCGCGTTATGCGGCGAACAGCGATCCACCGCGCGGCGCAGTGTTGATCGCCGTTGACGGCTCGCAGATTTACCCCGATGAACACGCGGCGGCGCTGTACTACCTGCTCCAAATCGGCGGCATCGCCTTCCGCTACGATGGCTCGCGGCCCACGCCGTACAGTTGCGAGTCGCTGCACTTCCGCGACGACGAGCTGTATGATGCCCAGAGCTATCCGATTTCGATAGAGCGGGTGGGAATGCAACGGCTCGTCCGCGAGATGGAGTACCTGGCCGAACTGACTGCTTTGGAACGTCGCCTCGCGCCGGCCGCGCCGCTCATCGCCATAACCGACGGCCCGCTCTTGTGGCCCTACATCGCGCGCAGTCACGCCGATTTTCGGGCATTGGAGGCGTACCTGGAGGCTATCTCCGGCATTCGTCAGGCGGGTGCGCTGCCGGTGGGCTATGTAGCGCGGCCCGGCGGGCGGGCGCTCGTGGAATTGCTGTGGGTCAGCCGGTTAGCGGCGGAGGACATCCCCGGCAAGCTGGCGGACAATCCGTTGCGCCGCTTGACCGACGCCGCGTTGATGGCGCATATCTTACTGCCGGGCGAGCGTTCGGCCTGGTTCAGCCGTCCCTCGGCGACGAATCAGCGCCAGGCCGGTCACGGGCACGAAGTATGGTTCTGCTACATCAACGTGGGGGCTGCACGCGCCCCGGTGATTGCGCGCGTGGAAACATCGCGCTGGGGCGCTGTGGACGATGCCGCCATCGCCGCGCTGCACGCCATCCTGCTTCACCAGTCATCTGTACTGAACGGCTACCCGTATGCCCTGGCCCGCGCCCACGAAGAGGCTCTGGTAACGACGACCGACAAAGCTGCCCTCGACGCCGACATCCAGCGCCATATCCTCGAACAAGGCATCGTCGTCCGCCCCTCCGAAAAAGCGCAGCAGAAGGCGTATTTGGGACGGCGATGATTGTAGATTGAGAGATTGTAGATCGAGAGATTGTAGATCGAGAGATTGTAGATTTGTTGATTCACTGATTCACTGATTCTTCAGGAGTGTTTGATGGCCGACCAAGACAGAACGATTACGATAGGCAATGTGCTGCGGGCTGACATTCGCGGGTTTGTGGTGGCGTCGCGCATCCCGGAGCCGGATGTGCCCACGTTTGGCACGTTCGTGCGCGCGCCGATTCAACAGCGCCGGGCAGACCTCATCGGCCTGGTGTACAACATCACTTTGCAGGATGATCCCTTTCTCAAAAACCTGGCCGTGACCGTCGTGGAGGATGATCCCCAGTACGCCGAGATCATCCGCGACCAGCAGGAGAACCGCGCCATCCCGGTCGAAATCTCGGTCGCTGCCATTGGCTACCGGGACGAGGATGGTTACCACTACGGCCTGCCGCCGCAGCCGCCGATGATCCTGCACCGCATCACCGTATGCAGCAAGGACGAAGTGCGCCACATCACCGCCGCGCCGGATTTCCTGCGTGCGCTGTTCGACAACCGCGACGTACCCGCCGACGAGCTGATCCCCACCGCGCTGCAACGAGCCGCGCGCTTGCGTTCTGAAGCCTTGCGCGAGGCATTTTTCCTCGACGCCGGGCGTTATCTGGCCCACTATCTGGGCCGCGACCCCGCCCGCCTCGAACGCATCCTGCGCCGGCTGGCCTGAAGGTTGTCGAAACTGCGAGAAGTTGTATACTTTTGGTCTGGTAGTCTTTAGTCCTGTCGTCGGATAGTCATTTTTCTATCAAGGCCTGACTGCTCGACTATTCGACTACCAGACTACCGACTATAAGGAGAAATGTATGCGATCCCGATTATGTCTATTGCGCTCTATCGGCTTGTTGATGCTGATCGCGCTGGTTGTGACCGGCTGCAACAAATCTACCCCCGTGAGCCAGACGCCCGCAGCGGCGACCCAAGAAACCGAAGCCGCTCTTGCTGCACCTGTGGCGACCAATACGCCGCGCCCCACCGCCACCTCCAGGCCGACGATGCCGCCGACCTCTACGCCGACGGTGACGCCGCCGGCTACCTCCACGCCGACCGCGTCGCCGACCGAGACCCCGTCGCCAGAACCGACGGCGACGACCGAGCCGACGGCCACGCCGCGACCGGGTAGTTCCGGGCTGCCGTCTTTGCCCAAACCCCCGGCGGTGATCGCTTCCGGCGTGCTCACGCTGCTGGATGATGCGAACTTCGCTCCGCCTCTCAGCGTTCACGTCAGCGCCAACCAGCGCCTCGAAGGCTATCGTTATCGCGTCTCCGGCGTCATCCGCAACGACGCCGCCGAGAACTACTTCAAATTGGGCATTGTGGCGACGTTCTACACATCCGGTGGGCAGGCTTACGGGCCGATCAAGGCGGACGCGCCGTGTCTCCTGCTTGCGCCGGGGGACGAATGTCCGTTCGTCGTAGAGGCGCTCTCCAAAGACCTGGTTTCGGTGATGCTCCATCCGGAAGGCGCGCCAACGACGCGCGGTGCAGCTCGTCTCTCTGTTAGTGTGACAGGGCGCTATCAGGACAATGTCGGCTACGTTCACATCACGGGGCGGGTGACGAACGCCAATGCCTTCGCGGTGAAAAATGTGACCGTCGTTGGGGCTTTGCTTGACGGGGCCGGCAATATCGTGAACGTGGGGATGACCATACTCGTGGATAGCGTGGCGGCGAACGCCTCCGCGACGTTCGATCTCGCCATCAAATACACGTCCTACGCGAACTATCGCCTCTACGTTCAGGGTGAACCGCAGTAGTACTTCGATTCATACCCTTGCGAAGGCTTCCGAGCCTTCGCAAGGGTGCAGCATGTCCTACAAATTCTCGATGAAAAAATCCCGCACGCGCTCTTCCATGTAGATGCGATCCGCGACGCGCCGTGGGGTATGGCGCTCATCGGGGAAGAGCAGCAGCGCGTAGGGCTTGCGCGCGTGGATGAGCGCATTGATCAGCCGCGCGGTGTGGCGGAAGTGAACGTTCTCATCAATCAAGCCGTGGACGAGTAGCAGTTTCCCCTGCATCTTGTCCACGTGCGCCATCACATTGCTGACGGCGTAGCCCCCGGGGTTCGATTGCGGCGTGCTCATATACCGCTCGGTGTAGTGCGTGTCGTAGCCGTCCCAGTGGGTGACGGGCGCACCCGCTACCGCAACCTTGAACGTCTCCGGCGCGCGCGCCAGACACAGCGCCGCCATGTAGCCGCCGTAGCTCCACCCGTAGATGCCAACGCGCGCCGGGTCCGCCAGCCCTTGCGCGACAAGCCAGCGCACGCCAGCCACTTGATCTTGCACTTCCACAGCGCCCATGTTGTGCTTGAGCGCGCCCTCGAAGGCCAGGCCCCGCCGCGCGCTGCCGCGATTGTCCACCTTGAACACCAGAAATCCCAGGCTGCTCAGGTATTGCGCGCGCATGTCCACCGTGAGCGCCCAATTGCGCGTCACGCGCTGCGCGTGCGGTCCGCCGTAGACGCTGACGATCACCGGGTACGGGCCGGGACCACACTCCACCGGAGGGAAGTAGAGCGCGCCGTACAGCGTGTCGCCGTTGCAGTTCTGGAAGGCGACGATTTGGGGCGTGGGCAGCGCCAGGGCCGCGACGCGCGGATCGGGCGCAGCGTAGAGGGGGCGCAGCGGCGCGCCGTTCGCCAGATCGCGCAGTGCGGCTGTCGGCGGCGTCTCCGGCGCGCTATGGACGTCAATGAAGCGCCGGCATGTGTGGTCGAGGGTGACGGCGTGCATCCCCGGCTCGCGGGTGATTGCGCGCGCGTCGCCGCCGTCCAGTGAAACGGCGTAAAGGTGCTGCTCCGTGGGGTGCTCCTTCGTCGCGGTGAAGTAGACCCATCCATCCGCCTCATCAACGCCGGCGAGCGTGTCCACCATCCACGCGCCGCTCGTCAGTGGGCGGATCAATTGTCCGTTGCTGTCGTACAGGTAGAGATGCCGGAAGCCTGTGCGCTCCGCAGCCCACACGAAGCGTCCGTCCTTGAGCGGCGTGAGCATGTCGTGCAGGTTGATCCACACGGCGCTGGTTTCGGTGAACAAGCAAATGCCCGCGCCGGTCTGTGGGTTGAAGCGCACGAGCCGGAGTTCGGTCTGCGCGCGGTTCTCGACCTGCGCGATGAGGCTGCCGTCGGGGAACCACTGCACGCGCGCCAGGTAAATGTCGTCGTCCTGGCCCAAGTCCATCCACACTGGATTGCCGCCGTTCACGGCGACGACGCCGAGCCGTACCTTCGCGTTGGCTTGCCCGGCGAAGGGATAGCGGTGATCTTCCTGCGCGCCCTCGCCGACGTGGTCCTGCCCCTGGTGGACGATGCGGTACACGGGGATGTGTGTCCCGTCCACCTCGGTGAACGCCAGCCAGCGCCCGTCCGGCGACCACCAGAAACCGTGACTGCGTCCCATTTCTTCCTGCGCGATGTACTCGGCGAGGCCGTGCGTGCGCCCCGTCTCCCGCGCGCCCGTTGTGAGTTGTACCGGCTCGCCGCCATCGGCTGCAACCACGTAGAGTTCCGCGTCCTCCACGTAAGCCACGGCGCTGCCATCTGGCGAGAACTGTGGGTCGAGCGCCGGAGTGCCGCCGCCGGACACGATTTCGCGGAGCGGGGCATCCACACTGTCCTGCACGTAGATGCCGCTGTTGAGCGGCACGAGCACGCGAAAGCCTTGCCCGGAGAGCGCGTAGCGCGTCACACCCACGGCGAGGGAACGGGCGCGCTCGCGGCGCAGCTTTTCTTCCAGTGAGAGCGTCTCCTCCGTCTCGCCGCCCGTCGGCGGGATGACGAGCTGCCGCGTCGCGCCCGTATCCGGGTCGCAGGCGTAGAGCTGCTGCGTGAGTGTCCCCTCCGCGCTGTGGAGGTAGGTAACTAAGGCATCATCGGCGCTGAAGGCGAACGTGTTGGGGATCGCCATGCCCGGCAGCGGGTAGCGGGCAACGTCGTCAAGGGTGATTTTTGAGGGCATATTTATCCTTTTTGATCCTGCGATGTGAAATTTTACCTTATCAGAGTATAGACTCCACTGAAAAAAACCGCCAAGTCGCCAAGAGCGCCAAGTTTTTTTCGATGGTTAGATGAAGATAATTTGTAAAAACGGGCAAATCTCTTGAAATTATTCATCGATTATTCGATTTTCTTGGCGAACTTGGCGTCTTGGCGGTTAAGAAGGGCTTTTTGCAGTAGACTCAGTATAGCGTTTGAAAAACGTGCGGTAAGTGGTGGCTTGGGCGATGACATTGCGATTGATGCCTTTGAGTATTTCGGAGAAGATGTCGGTGTCTAATAGCGCTTTATCCATTTGGCAGCCTCAATGGAGTGTTTTCGCGGGTTTGCATCGCTGAGGTAACGATTTGATCAATCAACTCCGGCTCTTGGGCAAACATTCCTAGAAAAGGGTCCTCGGTGTCCACCATAGTCGAAATAGCATTGATCATGTCCTTGATCAACACCTCAACGGTGGAATGTTGCCGCCTGGCGACTTGTTGGGCACGTTTCCATGTGATTTCATCCATCTGCAACTGTACAGTGCTCATATTCCCTCCCTACAGCACAAACGCACTCATTCGCTTTGTCCCGGATGATTTTTAGCATAACATATCTGGTGTAGAAAAACAAGCCTTTACGCCCACTCGCATAACCCTTCCACATACGCCGCCGAGCCGTCGCGCAGCCAGCCGTCGAGTTGGGCCGGTTCTTTGAGCTGCTGCCCGCGCATCCGGGGGACGATGACGTAGCGGCAATCCATACCGGGGAGGGCGGTCATGTCGCCCCAGAGCTTCTCGAACTGCGCGACGGGGAAGACGTCCTCCTGACCGTGGCCCCAGCGCTTCTTCACGTCCTTGAGCGTGATGTAGGTGGGCATCCGCGCAGCGACGGCGCGCACGGCGGCGTCAATTTTGGCCGCGTCGCGCAAGTCGGCGCGCGTCAGCCCGAAGAGGTCCAGCAGCTTGCCAATGCTGATCCACATCGTGTTGGAGTTGTAGTACGAGAGCTTGAATTCGTCCTCTTCCTGCGGCAGCGCCAGCCCTTCGATCAGGCGCAGGTGCCCATCCACGCGCGCCAGCCCGCCGCCGCGATCCTCCACGCGCCGGGTGATGACCTCGACCGTCATCGCCGCGCCGGAGTCCAGGTGCGCGCCGAGGAGGGCGGGGTCTACATCCGCGCCCACAGTGTCAATGTTGTGCATCATCAGCACCTCAAGCTGCGGGCGCTCTTCGAGCAGCCGCGCCAGCACGCCGTTTTTGAGCAGGTTGGGGATTTCAAACCAGTGCCCCACGGGATGGAGGCATTGCTGCGGCAGGTTGTCGCGGTAGTCGCTGCTCTCGCCCATCTGCTGCGCCCAGCCGATGAGGGCGGCGTGGAGGCTCTCGCGCACCTTCTGGGCCTGCTCGTCGAGCAATTGCTGCGGCATTTCTTCCCAGGCAAAACGCAAGTCGCGCGCCGTCGGGATCAGGCGCAGACCCACGGCGCGACCCGGCGAGAAGTGGAGCGGACCGGTGTAGCCGTAATTGTCGCGCTGCGCCAGGAAGTCGCGGATTGGCTCGTGCGTCAGATAGCTGGTGGTGATGATGTGGGGGATCGGTGCGCCCGCCATCTGCCCCACGCGGCGGCTCTTCGCCAAATGCACCTCGATGAACGAGCGGTGTTTGCCGCCGAGTTTGCAGAACGGATTGAGCGCCTTCACCACACCCGCGCCGTGCGTCCACCGGCTGCCCACGCCGGCCGCCAATGTCACCACCGCCACACGCCCTTCGTGTAGAGCCTGTTGTCCAAGCTGGATACTGGATACTGGATACTGGATACTGGATGCTGGATCGAGCTTCCAGCTTCCAGCTTCGAGCTTCCAGCTTCCAGCTTCGAGCTTCCAGCTTCGAGCTTCCAGCTTCCAGCTTCCAGCTTCTAGATTCGCCACGTCGCTGGGATACACATCCTCAATGACGGTGCTGGCGGGGAGGCGGTTCTGCGCGAGGCCGATGCGCCCGCTGTGCAGGTCGGCGCGGATTTGCTCGTGCTGGATGCGGTCGAAGCCCAGTTCGTCCAGCAGCGCGTCGAGGTCGCGGTGCGCTGTGTCCTCGTGGTCGGCGCGGGGGATGATGCGGTCGAAGAGCGTCTGCATCATGCCGGACAGCGCGGGGTCGGTGCGGCAGGCGGCGCCGAAACGGTCGAGTTCGGCGCGGCGGGCGAGGGTGAGGGCGTAGCGCTCGCGTTTGAGCAGCGCGGGCACCATCAGCGTGTAGTAGGCCGGCGACATCAGCGCCTCGACGTCGGCGCGCAGTTCGGCGAACGTTCCGCGCGCGTTGATGGCGAAATCGTACACCACCGGCTCCATCGCAAAAGGCAGCGCGTTCTCCAGTTCGCGCTTCGTCGCCAGCATCGTCGCGTGCAGGCGCGCCTGCGCTTCGACGCGGCGCGCCGGCTCGAAGATGAAGCCCATTCCGCCGCCCGACATCCCGCCGAGCATCCAGAAGCCCCAAAAATCGTCGCCGAACGCCGCGCGCACGCGGTCAATCACCGTCGTCGTGTAGAGGTTGTTGGCCCACGGGATGATCGTCTGGATGGGATCGAAGAAGTTGCGCGTGGTCGCGTCGCCGATGCCGCGCACGTCGCCGCGCTGTAACAGGCCCACGATCTCGTCGTAGATGCGCATGGCCTTCTGGCGACCGCTCCATTCGGCTTCGGAGCGCAGCAAGTACTTCTCCGTCACCATTTCCAGGATGGGGCCGACATCCTGCGCCATCCCGCCGTGAACGAGGACGAGGCTATCTTGCAGGCGCGCGCGCGTCGCGGCCGGCACTTCGTCCTCGCCCATGATGTGATGCCCCGGCAGCAAGCGCCCCCGGCTGACGCCGTATTCGGGATCGTCGGGGCCGGCGAGTTGCCCGGTGATGAGCTTCATGCCAGGCCAGACGCCGCCGGAATCCTGCCATCCGCCGCCCGAGCCGGCCAGCCACTCGCCCAGAATGGCGCGCGCGGCGACGAGGCGGCGCTCGTGTTCTTGCAGCATCCCCGTGAGCGCCTGCGTCTGCCCGGTGGCGCGCATACAGACGGCGATGAGGCACGCCAGCAGGCTGGTGGAGACGGCCAGCCGCGAGCCTTTGGGGATGCCGTTGACCTGGCTGACGAGTTCGAGGCCGCGCCCTGACCCCACGAGACGGGCCAGCAGGTCTTGCAGGCGCTCGCCGGAGCCTTCCATCCCTGGCGGGATGATGCCGGCGGCGATGATGGCGGCCTTGAGCAGGCCGAGGTAATCGCGGGCGTAGTCGAAGACTTCGGCGAGGTTGGTGATTTCGGCGACGGCGCCGAGGTCAACGCTGACCAGGCGCAGCAGCGGTTCGTCAATGACGCGGAGGTAGGCTTCGACGGGCGGGCGCGGCGCGGGGTCGCGGCCATGCACCGCCAGGTCAATGGAGACATTGAGGACGCGCGCGCCTTCGGGGAAGTCCATCCCCAGGAAGAAGATGTCGCTCCAGCCGCTGTGCGAGAGGTCCATGCGGACGGGCGTGGCTTCGTGGAGCACGGGGAAGAGGCCCTCGCCGGAGCGTTGCAGCAGTTCGCGGCGCACGCGGAGCGGGTGATCCGCCGGATGGCCGGTGCGGAACATCCACTGGTTGCCGCGCACCGAGCGCACGCTGCGGCGGACTTGGTCCGCCAGCGTTTGAAAGCCCAGGCGATGGTAGGCTTCGGCCAGCGCGCTGGAGATGCTGTCGCTGGGGCCGTGCGCCGTCTGCAGAGCGAGGAAGCAGTCAATGGCCTCTTCGAAGCGGCGTTGGAGGAGATGGGTGTAACCGTCGTAGGGAATGAGGGTAGACCTGACAGGTTTTCCGAAACCTGTCAGGTCTGGCTTTTCCGGCAGGTGAAAGCGGTGGATGGCGTAAAGAAAGAACAAGGCGCGCACGCGCTCGTAGAGGTTGTCGCTGGCGCGGCGGAAGGCCTCGAGTGCGGCGCATTCGTCGAGCAGCTCCGCCAGCGACGCGGCGCGGCAGAAGGCGTCCAGCGAGCTGTTACGCGCGTTGGGATCGCCGGCGGTGATGATGTCAATCAGGCGGCTGCTCATGCGTTCCTCCCCAGTGCGCGGGTCGCCAGGAGTTCCACGAGGCGCGTGAGCACGTCCTCGCGGTCGCTGCCGCTGAGGGCGAGCGCCAGTTGCGCGATGAGCAACCCGTACTTCACGCCCACGTCGTAGCGCAGCGCCCGCTCTTCCAACGCCAGATACTTCTCACGGGTAGCGAGCACAGCCAATGCTTCCGATAACGTAATTCGCTGATTCGCCGATCCGCCGATTCTTGATTCATGATTCTTGATTCTTGATTCGAGGATTTCCATCACTGCCGGCGTGAGGATGTGCATCCCGAAGAAGCAGAGGTAGTGGCCGGCGCGCAGTCCTGGCACGATGAGGCGCAGTTCGGCTTCGGTGGGGGTGGGTTTCTCGATGACGGTGTCAATCTCGTAGAGGTCCTTGCGGCCGGCCACCCGCTTGCCGCCGACCGCGCCGTAGTAGGGTAGCAGGCTCTCGCGCGTCGCCTGCACGGCGGAGACGGCGCAGTTTTCCGCCTCGGCCACGGCGACAAGTTGCTGCGCGCAGCTTTGCGCCTCGGCGCTCACATACAGGTGATCGCCGACCAGGTGCAGGAAAGGCGCGTCGCCGACGAAGTCTTTGGCGCAGTAGATGGCGTGCCCATAGCCGCGCGGTTCGGTCTGCGGGATAAAGCGCAGTCGCCCGGCGTGATCGCCCACGACGGCGGCGTAGGGGGCTTCGTCGCCCGGCGCGACAACGACGGCGATGTCTTCTATTCCCGCGCTGATGGCCTCTTCCACCAGGATGGCAAGCACGGATTTCTCCACGCCGTCGCGGTCGGTGAGCGTCTGAAGGGGCAACGTCCGCTGATTGCGGCCTGCGGCAGTGATAACGGCTTTTGTGATGTGCATGGTATGACCTCCGATTATTTTTGACACATTATGGCTGATTCTGTCGGGAGCTGATGCGCTCGACAGTACGATAGAAAGCGTTCTCCAGGTCCGGACTCCAGGCGACGGTGTGACGTTGCAGCCGTTGCAGCGTCTCATCGTCGCCGATGTAATAGAGCGCATCCAGCGCCTTGTGCTGCAAGTATTGGGTTTCGTACGGCAAGAGCGGCGTCTTCAAGTTCAGGCTGCTGAAATCCTCCAGGGCGATGTCGGTGAATTGTAGAGCAGCCGTTGTGTCGTAGAGCCAGCCGAGGGCCTGGATGGCGATACCTTTCAGAGTAGTATCGGCAAATTCGCTGAGGCAGCGATGGAGGAAAGCGCGCGCGCGACTGTCCTGCGGGCGAATTTTGCCGATCAGGTAAGCCAAATGCGGATACCACTTTTCCGTGTTGGCCTGTGTGATGGGATTGAGCTGCTGCTGTTCTGCGACTTCGGCGCTCAAGAAAGGTAGAATAGCCTGCTGCATAACAAATTCCGGGTTGAGCAAGGTCAACGCAGTAGCCGCAACGCCGCGAGTCTCGTTGCTGAAGTGCGGCGAGAGAAAAGCGCGAACGAGCACTCTGGCGGCGACATCGGTTTTGAGATCGCCGAGCGCAAAGGCTGCCGTCGCCTGGATGCCGATGTCCTGGCCTTCTTTGGCGACCAGATAAGGAACCAGATCCCTGACCTGCGCGTTGGCCCAGTCGTTGAGCACCTCGGCCAGTTGTGGCGCGAGGGTCTTGATTTCCGCGTAGGGCGGCGCGAGCATCCGCCGCAGCGCCAGCACCGCTGCCAGGCGCACGTCGCTGTCCTCGTAAACTGGCGCGCCTAGCATCAGGCCTTGCACCGGTTTGTGGGCGATTTCCACCAGGCGCGGAATTGCTGCCCGGTGCTTGAGCCGCCCCAACGCCTGGATGATGCGCACACGCCGCATGGCGTGTGGTTCCCTGGCCCTATCGAGCCGCCAGAGCAGGGCGCTGACGATGTAGTTAAGCAGTTGCTCATCGGCGCACTTTCCCCGGCACTCGCGGATGCAGTCCGCCGCCAGGAAAACTTGCTCGCCTTCGGTGAGAGCGATGCCGTATAGGACTTCCTGGATGAGATCAATAGGACTATCCATCAGGCCGCTGAGCAGTATAAGGGTTTCTTCCCACCAGTAGTAACGGGTGTACCGTCCCAGGGTTGCCACGATATCGCTTAACACATTGTTGAAATCGTCGCGCGCCAGGAGCGCCTGCGCGCAGCAGTAGGCGCGGATGTTGGCGCGAGCAAAGCGCAACGACTCTTCGCCTACCGGGGCTAACAACCCGTAGGTGGTTAATTCCTTGAACAGATCTTCGAGGCTGTAACCGCGATTGCCGCGCGTCGCGGCCATAATCTCAAAAGCTTCATCAATCGTCAGGGCATTCCGGCCGGTTGATTGCATCTCCCAGGCCAACGCATAGAGCGTCTTGGCGGCGCGCGTGCGCATTCCCTGATCGGTAGCAACTTCCGCGATGGCGTCGTCCACCAGATCACGGAGCACCTGCGCGTGGGATTGCGGCGTTTTACCTTCCTGGGCCTGTTTGAGCATCTTGAAGAGTAGCCAGGGAATGCGGGCGAGATCGAAGAGCTGCGCCTCTTCCAATCCGGCGTAAAGCTGCCGGGCATGGGGCAGGTTGAGGGTTTGCATGAGGTAGCGTTGGATATTTTGTTCCGCCAAAGGCAACATGATGAGGGTATCGCTGATGTAGAGCGGCGCCACGTCGAAGTCGTCGGTGTTGAAGGCCGTGATGTATTCGTGACGCGGATGGCGCCGCACGAAGTCGTGCAGCGCGGCGCAAAACCGGCGGCGGCTGTGATAAGGTAGCACTTCGCTGTTGTCGAGCAGGATGCGCAGGGCTGGGCCAGTATACGCTTTGAGCAGGCCCCGGGGGCGTTGTTCGACGCTCTCTTCCCAGAAGGGTTCCAGGGCTTGCAGGATCATCACCTCCAATCCCTTCTCGTCGAGACGCGCGTTCTGGGGTAGACTTTGCAGGTCCACATAGACCGGGATGACGAGTGGGGCGTTTTCTTGCAGGGATTGCTGCGCCGTCACCTGTCCGATGTGGCGCATCTCGGTGGATTTGCCCATCCCAGCGTCGCCGATCAGGGCGATGGTGCTGGGGCCATGCGGGCCTTGTTCCTGTTTGACCGGCGCAAGAATGTCCAGCACCGTCTCAATCAACCCACGCCCAGGTGTATTTTCCTGCACCAGGGCGTCGAAGTCAATGCTGTGCGTTCTCCCGGAAAAGTGTCGCACTTCCAGCGGCAAGTAAGCGCCATCTTCGGGCAGTGGATTGAAGACAGCGGCTTGTAACATAGCGCGCAATGCGCTGCGCACAGGGTCGGCAGCGAAAAGTTGACCGTTTTGCAGCCGCATAAAGAGTGCGGGAACAGCCCAGGCCGCCTGCCCGTTTTCCAGCAGCAGCAGCCGCGCCTGGTTCATCGCGCGGTCAACGATGCCATGCTCCAGCAGGTTGCGATAAAAGTCCTGACTCAACTCGCGCGCATTTTGCAGGGAGATCGTATCTTGCATGGCTACAATGGCCGGGATGCCGGCCTGCACCAGTTTAGGCGCCAGGCCGACGTAGGGGTTGCCGTTTTTGGGATCGCGTTTGGCGCTATCGCAGGCGGCCAGGAAGATCAAGTGCGGCGGCGGGTCGAGTGCGGCGATGGGGTTGACGAAATCCTCGTCTTTCTGTTGATCGGCGTAACCGTCGGCGTCTTCCAAAAAGAGCGTGGTCACACCCTGGCTGCGGCTGAATGTCCCGTGTCCGAGGAAGTGCAAAATGTGATAGCCCGGCGCTGTGGATAGTTCGCGGATCAGGGTGTCCAGGGTTGTGTTGCCGTCGCGGATGGTATACCCCGCTTGCTCGAGCCGCGCCCGCGCTGCGTCGCTGAGGCCAGTTCTGCCGGGCAACAGGGTCACGCGCAGTTGTCCGGTCCGTTGCAGCCCACCTAACGCCGCGATCAGGGCGCTGACTTCCTGTTCGACATCAATGGACGTCATCCCCAGGCGCGGAAGATCGTCCGGATTCGCTATGGCAACGAGCATACGGATGGGCCGTGCGGTGATGGGGGTGGATTCGGCGGCTTCCAGCCCGGCATAGCGAGAGAACGGCGTTTGCGCGGCGGTGGTCATCGGCGAGGGAGTATTCTGTTTCAGATAGTGCAGGCGTTCCCAGGCCAGGGCGTGCAATTCAGGCGCGTGGGGATCAATCCACAGACGCAGGCGCAGTTGTCCGTTTGTGCGGGCTTCGGCGTAGCCGATGGCTCTATCGTAGGCGCGCCGGATGGGGCCGGAGAACAGCGCATAGAACAAGGTTTGCCCATAAGTCACTGCACCTTGCTCTGCAGCTTTCAGTGTATCGTGATCAATGTGCATTTCGCCGTCGGCAAAGTGGACGGCGTCGTTCATCCAGGCTTCGACGGGATAGCACTGGCGCGCTTCATCCCATGCGTGGATACGGATCAGCAGATCCGTGTAGCCTTGTTGCGCGGTTCTGGGCATAGGTACCTCCTCCAGAATAATCCAATACCCTTTCATTATACGCTGTCTATGACAAGAAATAAAGTCGTGATGGTCATATTGCTTTACTGTGCTTTTCTTTGTATAATAAGCGCAGTTGTGTATCCTTGTTTTTTGATTTTCCACAAATATGTATTCTGCTTATGTAAGGAGGCATCTATGAACTGGTTAAGTTTCTTCATCGGTATGCTCGTGGGGTGGGTGATTGAATTGCTCATTGACTTTTTCTTCTGGCGGAAACGACGCGGGGCGGCTGCGGATAAAGACGTGCGCGCGGAGTTGGCCGGGACGGAAGCCAAAGTCGGGCAGCTCGAGGCGCAGTTGGCCGGCTGTCGTGACAGCGCGGAACGGCTCAAACTTTGTGAACGTGAAGTTCAGGCCTGTGGCAGCGCTGTGCAAAATTACAAGGATAAGTTGGCGGCTGCCGAGGCGGAAGTGCAGCGTTTGCAGGCTTCACTTGCCGATGTCAATCTGCAAATGTCTGAACGCTCGTTGTCTTTTGCCGCGCTGACGGGCATTGATCAACACAGCCTGCAAAGAGTCGAAGGGATCGGCCCCAAGATCGTCGAAATCCTCAACGCGCACGGCATTACTACTTTTGCCGAACTGGCTGAAGCGGATGTGGAATATCTGCGCCAAATCCTGAAAGAAGCCGGCTCACGCTATCGGCTGGCGGAGCCTGAAACCTGGCCCACCCAGGCGCGCCTGGCAGCCGATGGAGATTGGGCGGGTTTTTACGAGCTTCAGAGTCAATTGAAGGGTGGTCGCCATAAGCCCCTGTAACGACCGTCAGGTCGCTCTGCCACGCAAGGGTATGGGAGGAAAAAATAATGGCTTATCATCGAACATCCCAAAGTATTCGGACATACAATATCTTCAAAGCTGTGGTGACGCTGATCCTGATACTCATCATCCTCGTCCTGCTGCTGCGCGGATGCGGCGGCGCCACCCCGTCCCCGTCGGCCACCGCCACCACCGTCGCCGCGCCGACAGCAACCCCCAAAGTCGAGAAACCAGCCGTGACCGCACCGACATTTTCAGCCCCGCAAGTGAGTATGGATGGAATGGTGATGCTCTCCGGGACAGGCACGCCGGGTTCCACCGTGGAGGTGTGGGCGAATGGGGAACGGATTGGAAAGGCGATCGTCGGCTCTGACGGTAAGTGGTCTTTCGCTGCGCCGCTCGGTGCGGGCGACTATGATTTCACCGCGCGCGCTGTGGATGCTTCCGGCGCGACGTTGGCAGAATCGGCCTCGCTCAAGTTCACCGTCCCCAAGCCGGTGATCGTGATGATGGCAGCGCCGCAGGTGAATGTGGATGGGACAGTAACCCTCTCCGGGACCGGGACGCCGGGTTCCACCGTCGAGATCTGGGCGAACGGGGAACTGGTAGGAAAAACCACGGTTGGGACCGACGGCAAGTGGTCCTTCGCTGCGCCGCTCGGTGCGGGCGACTACGAATTCGCCGCGCGCGTTGTGGACGCTTCCGGCGCGAAACTGGCGGAGTCAGAGCCACTCAAGCTCACCGTGCCCGAGCCGGTTAAAGCGCCGACGCTAAACGCGCCACAGGTAGGCGACGATGGAACACTGACGCTCTCCGGAACCGGGACGCCGGGTTCCACCGTCGAAGTCTGGGCAAACGGGAAACTGGTGGGCAAAACCACCGTCGGCGCGGACGGCACGTGGTCGTTCGCCGCGCCGCTGGAGGCCGGCGACTACGACTTCAGCGCGCGCGCCGTGGATGCCTCTGGCAAGACGCTGGCGGAGTCCGCGCCGCTCAAGTTCACCGTGCCCGTCCTGGTCAAAGCGCCGACATTCGATCTGCCCACAGTGGGTGACGATGGAACGGTGACGCTCTCCGGCACAGGCACGCCGGGTTCCAAAGTCGAGATCTGGACGGGCGGCAAGCGCATCGGCGAGGCGACCGTGGGCGTGGATGGCACGTGGTCGTTCGCCGCGCCGCTGGAGGCCGGCGACTACGACTTCAGCGCGCGCGCCGTGGACGCTTCCGGCAAGACGCTGGCGGAATCCGCGCCGCTGAAGTTCACCGTGCCCGCGCGGGTCAAAGCACCGACGCTGACTGCGCCCTTGCCCGGCGCCGCGATCACTGGCGACACGGTGACGCTCGAAGGAACCGGAGAACCGGGCGCGGAGGTAGAAATCCTCGACAACGGCAAAGTGGTGGGCAAGGCGGTCGTGCAGGCCGACGGGACCTGGAAATTCGACTACAAGGTCGAACCAGGCGCGCACGCGCTCACCGTGCAGAACGCCGGGGATGCAGCCAGCGCCAGCACCGCCGTCAACGTCGAAGTGGCTGCCGCTGCGAAACCTGCGCCGGCGACCGGCGTGTGCAGCGCCGGCAACATCCCGCTGGGCGTGGATCAGGGGACGACATACATCGTCGCCCGCTGCGAATACATGGGGTTGATCGCGCAGCGCACCGGCGTCAAACTCGCGGATTTGATCGCCGCCAACCCGCAGGTGACGAATCCCAATCTCATCTATCCCGGTCAAGTGCTCAACCTGCCGCCGCGATAAAACGTATGATGTCTCCTGTCACGTCGCGTTCATAGTTGAACTGCTATAGCGCGTTCGTTGGGTGCAATGTGCTTTCTAAAGTGCATTGCACCTTTTTGTTTCTGAACTTATAATGAAGAAGAAGGTTGTCTCTCCGAGTGCTGCGCAGAACGCGCGTCAAAGGCTAGGGCTGTTTTGAGGTTATTATGATCTGCGTTATCCGTGAACGTGCTACGCTACCTGTCGTAAAAATGCAAAGGCCCATCCGCAAGCGGAGCTGGTGGCTGATACCGTTGTTGGTGTGCGCTGCGGTGGTCGTACACTGGGCCGGCGCTGGACGCAATGTGACGGCGATGGCTGCTGCCTCGGCGACGCCGCCCTTGCCGTTGCCGGAGCAAGGCGCGCGTTTCTCCCAGGTGAGCCTGGAGGATGGCCTCTCACACGGGCTGGTCATACGCATCGTTCAGGATCAAGAGGGTTTCATCTGGTTTGCCACCTCCGGCGGGCTGAACCGCTATGATGGCGAAACCATCGTCGCCTACAAACATAACCCAAACGACCCGAACAGTCTGGGGGCCAATTCGATTTGGAGCCTGTTGGTGGACAGCAAGGGCATTCTCTGGGTCGGCACCGAAGGCGGCGGGCTGAACCGTTTCGTCCGCGAGGAAAACCGCTTCATCCGCTATCTCCCCGATCCGAGGGATCCAGACAGCATCAACGACAACCGCATCACCAACATCTACGAGGATCGCGCCGGCGATCTTTGGCTCGGCACAGCCATTGGCGGACTGAATCACCTGGAGCGGGCCACTGGACGGTTCATCCATTATCAGAACGACCCGGCGGATCCCACCAGCATCAACAGCAACGGCGTGATGGGCATCCTCGAAGATCGCGCCGGCGTGCTGTGGGTGGGCACACCGGTCGGCCTGAATCGCCTCGACCGGACTACGGGACGTTTTACGCGGTACGAGCCGAATCCTGATGATCCGCATAGCCTGGGCGCGAGCGCCGTCTGGGCCGTGCTGGAGGATCGGCAGGGGACGCTGTGGGTGGGGACGGCGGGCGGCGGGATTGAGCGCCTGGATCGGGAGACCGGGCGCTTCACGCACTACCGTTATCAGCCCGATGATCCCACCAGCCTGAGTCACGATATGGTATTCGCGCTCTACGAAGATCGGGCCGGCGCGTTGTGGATTGGTACGTATGGCGGCGGCCTGAACCGGCGCGATCCCGCGACCGGACGCTTTTTCCGGTATCAGAATGATCCGGCTGACGCCTACAGTTTGAGCGCCAACTATGTGCGGGCGCTGTTCCAGGATCGCGACGGAAACCTCTGGATCGGCACCGAAGGGCAGGGTGTGAATATCCTGTCGCCCCTTTACAAGCCGTTTTTGCATTACCGCGCCGGGACGCCCATCGCGCCAGGATTGAGCAACGCTTACGTCACCACCTTGCTGGATGACCAGGCGGGGAGCCTGTGGGTCGGGACGTTGGGCGGCGGCGTCAACCGGCTGCATCTCGCCACAGGGCAGATCGAAATCTATCGCCACGACCCGGCGGACCCGCGCAGTGTGAGCAGTGACAGCATCTACGGCATCTTCGCGGATCGGCAAGGCGTCATCTGGGTCGGCGCTGCGAATGAGGGTCTCAACCGCTGGGAGCCGCAGACGCACTCGTTTGTCCACTACCGGTACGACCCCAAAAATTTGACCAGCCTGAGCAACGACAGCATTTATGCGGTGTATGAAGACCGGCGCGGGAATCTGTGGGTGGGCACCAACGGCGGCGGGTTGAATCTTATGGATCGGGCCACGGGACAATTTCGCCATTTCCACAACGATCCCACCGACGCGACGAGTCTGAGCAACGACCGGGTCACGCTCGTTTACGAGGATTCCGTGGGGATTCTGTGGGTGGGCACAGCCGGAGGCGGACTCAACCAGATGGCCTGGCCTGGAGGCGATGCGCCGGCGCGTTTCACACGCTACCAAAACGTCCCCGGCGTGACGCAGACGCTCAGCAGCGACGTGGTGTTCACGCTGTATGAAGACAGCGCCGGCGCGCTTTGGGTGGGCACTGCCGACGGATTGAACCGCTTCCACCGGGATACGGAGACATTCACGCACTATGGGGAGCGTGATGGCTTGCCTGACACGCGCATCGCCTGTATTCGCGGGGATGCGCAGGGGCATTTGTGGTTGAGCACCGGGCGCGGGCTGGCGCGCTTCGATCCACAGACCGGCAGCTTCCGCACCTATGATCAATACGACGGCTTGCAGAGCAACCAGTTTCAGCAAGGGTCCTGCGCTGGCGGGCCGCAGGGTCGGTTGTATTTTGGCGGCGCTCATGGCTTCAATGCGTTTGATCCGGCGCAGATCAAAGACAACCCCATCTCGCCGCCCATCGCGTTGACTGCGCTCTCGGTGGGCGCCGATAACCGGCCTGTCTTCTTGCCGCTGGCAGACGACGCGCTCGTGCTCCGCTGGCCTGACAACTCCCTGGCCTTCGAGTTCGCCGCGCTCAACTACATCCATCCCTTCAAAAACACCTATGCTTTCCGCCTGGAAGGGTTTGACGCCGATTGGAACTACACACAGCAGCGATCTTTTGGGCGCTACACCAACCTGTCCGGCGGAACCTATGTGCTCCATTTGAAAGGCGCGAACAACGATGGCGTTTGGAACGAAACTGGCATCACGCTGCGGGTGCAGGTCATTCCCCCCATTTGGGAACGATGGTGGTTCCGCGGGTTGATCGTCGTGCTCATCAGCGGCGCTACTGCGGGGGGCTTTATCGGACGCATCAAGGCCATCGAAGCCCAACGGCGGCAATTGGAAACGGTGGTGGAACAGCGCACCCGGGAATTACGCGCGGCCAACGCCAGCCTGCAAGAATATACGCACGAGCTGGAAGCGCGCAACACGGAACTGGATGCCTTCGCGCACACCGTCGCCCACGATCTGAAAAATCCGTTGGGCATCATCGTCGGCTTTAGCCTGTTGCTGGAATCCCATTTTGAGGAACTCTCCTCCGCCATCGTGCGCGAGAACATCCGGCGCATCGCGCGCACCAGCAAGAAAATGGACTACATCATTGAGGAATTGTTGCTGTTTGCCGGGATGCGTAACGCCCAAGCCGTCGAAATGCAGCCGTTGGATATGCGCGCCGTGGTGAGCGAGGCGCTGGAACGCTTGCGCGCCACCGGCAGCGATTCCCAGGCTGAGATTCACCTCCCTGAACAGTGGACTGTGGCTCTCGGTTATGCGCCGTGGGTCGAAGAGGTGTGGGCCAACTATCTCAGCAATGCGCTCAAGTACGGCGGCGTCTCGCCCCGCGTGGAAGTCGGCTCCGCGCGGCTGGATGTGGATGCGGCGGATGTGGAACCGGCGGCGCGCGCCTGGCAAGCTCAAATTCCCCACCCGCAAGGGAAAGTCGTCTTTTGGGTGCAGGATAACGGCGCCGGCCTCACGCCTGAAGAACAATCCCGCTTGTTTACCATGTTCACGCGCCTCGACGCCGTCCACGCCAAAGGGCACGGCCTGGGATTATCCATTGTGCGGCGCATCGTCGAAAAACTGGGCGGCGAAGTGGGGGTGGAGAGCGCGCCCGGCGCCGGCAGCCGGTTCTGGTTCACGCTGCCGGCTGCGGCGGCGGATGACCTGGCGCGCCAATGAAAAACCATAGCACTTTTTGGTGGTGTATGCGCAAACATGCCTGGAGACTTCTGTTGCTCTGTGCCGCCCTGGGCCTGTTAAGCGGATGCGCGTCTGTGCGTATTGCGGCGGAGCGCGAAGCATCGGGAGATCAACGCCAGCCGGAGCTGGCGGCGAGCGCGGGGACCGACGAATTAGTCCCGGTCGCCTACCTGCCGCTGGTGATGCGCGCTGACCCTGTTCCGGTTATCGCCGGATGCGCTGTTTTCCCCGCCGACAACATTTGGAATACGCCAGTTGATACTCTGCCCGTGGACGCGAACTCCGCCGCTTACGTCGCTACCATTGGCGCGCGCGCGCGCGTTCACGCGGATTTCGGTTCCGGATTGTGGGATGGCGGACCGATCGGCATCCCCTACGTGGCGGTTCCGGGGACGCAGCCGCGCGTGCCGGTGACGTTTGACTACGATGACGAGAGCGACGCCGGCCCCTATCCCATCCCGCCCAACGCGCCCATCGAAGGCGGCGCCGACAGCGATGGCGACCGGCATGTGCTGGTGGTGGATCGTGACAACTGCGTGTTGTACGAGTTGTACGACGCCTTCCCGGTGAACGGCGGCGCTGCGTGGACTGCCGGCTCCGGCGCGATCTTCGACCTTTCCCGCCACGCGCTGCGCCCGGAGACGTGGACTTCCGCCGACGCTGCCGGGCTGCCTATCTTGCCGGGCCTGGCGCGCTACGAAGAAGTTGCTGCCGGGGAAATCCGCCACGCGCTGCGCTTCAGCGCGCCGCAGACGCGCCGCGCTTACATCTGGCCGGCGCGCCACTACGCCTCGGCACTCACCGGGACGCAATATCCGCCGATGGGACAGCGCTTCCGGCTGAAGGCCAATTTCGACATCAGCAGCTTCTCGCCGGAAGTGCAGGTGATTCTGCGGGCGCTCAAGACTTACGGGATGATGCTCGCCGACAACGGCTCGTCGTGGTACATCTCCGGCGCGCCGGATGAACGGTGGGACAACGATGTGCTGCACGAATTACACCAGATCACCGGCGCGGCTTTCGAAGCGGTGGACGTCTCGTCGTTGATGGTTGACGTGGATTCGGGGCAGGTCAGAAAATAAGTGACGCTACATACAGGAGGTCGCCGATGAGCACTTCATCTGTTGTTTTGCTCGCGCAGGGATTGACCAAATCCTACGGCAGTGTCCAGGCGTTGCGCGGCGTAGACCTGGGAGTGAAACGAGGCGAGGTCTTCGGCTTTCTGGGGCCGAATGGCGCCGGGAAGACGACCACGATCCGCATCCTGCTCGACCTCATCCGCCCAAACGGCGGGACGGTGCGCGTGCTGGGACTCGATCCCCAAAAGGATGCGTTAGCCGTGCGCGCCCGCTCCGGCTATCTGCCCGGCGAGTTGCACCTGGAGGACGCCGAGACGGTCGAGACCATCCTCAAGCAATTCAACGCGCTGCGCAGCGGCAAAGCAGACTGGAACTACGTTCGCAGCCTCGTCGAACGGTTGGGACTCGATCTGAAGACGCAGGCCAAAAATCTCTCGAAGGGCAATAAACAAAAAGTCGGCGTGGTGCAGGCGCTTATGCACAGGCCCGAATTGCTCTTGCTGGATGAGCCGACGAGCGGCCTCGATCCCCTTATCCAGCAGGAAGTGCATAAACTGATCGGCGAGGCGAAAGCGGATGGCGCTACAGTCTTTTTCTCGTCACACGTCATCAGTGAAGTGGAACAACTGGCCGACCGGGTGGGCATCATCCGTAAAGGCGTGGTTGTAGAGGTCGCCGAGACTCAGGCGCTGACGAAACGAGCGCTGCGCCGGGCAAGAGTGCGCTTTGGGAGCGGCGTCCAGATTCCGCCGTTGGCAGATGTCCCCGGCGTCACCCTGCTCTCGAGCAGCGCCGATTCTGTCGTGTTGCGCGTTGAGGGAGAAATGGATGCCCTGATCAAGGCATTGGCCCGCTTCCCCGTGATGGAATTTGAAACCGAGCGCCCGTCGCTCGAAGAAGTTTTCCTGGCGTATTACGAAAGGTAGGGCGACCATGTTCACCATTTTCAAGCAATCTCTGCGGCGCTGGAAGTGGCAAATCGTTGGGTGGGGCAGCAGCCTGCTGATCATCGCTTTATACTTGATGTGGTTGTACAAACCGATGTTGGAGCAGCAGGCGCAGCTCAAGAACCTGTTCGACGCCTACGGCAAGGAAATGCTCTCGTTTTTTGGCGGCACGGTGGATATTTTCTCGGCGGGTGGGTATCTGAACTTCGCCTTTTTCTCTTATGTGCCGGTGGCTATCGGCATTCTAGCCCTGCTGCTTGGCTCTGGGCTGGTGGTGACGGATGAAGAGAAGGGCACGCTTGACCTGATTATGGCGCACCCCATCACCCGGACGGCGTTGTTCTGGGGACGTTGGCTGGCGCTCGTTGCCGCGTTGACCCTTACGCTCCTGTTGGCATGGCTAGGCTTCGCCCTGGGGAAACCCTTGACGGGACTGGACACGACCATCTGGCAAATGCTCTTGCCGAATATCTCGCTGCTCGCGATCTTGCTGCTGTTTGGGACGCTGGCGCTGTTCTTCAGCCTCGTTTTGCCCTCGCGCACGGCGGCAGCCAGCGTGACCGGCGCTTTGTTGGTGGTGAGTTACATCATCACGTCGCTGGCGTCGGTCAACGACAACCTGGAACCGCTCAACAAACTCTCGCCGATGCGTTACTACCAGGGCGGCAGCGCTGTCAACGGGTTGGACTGGGGCTATTTCTTGGGCACGCTCGGCGTCGCGCTGATTCTGGCTGCGTTAGCCTGGCTTTCATTTCTGCGCCGCGATATTCGCGTCAGCGGCGAGGGGAACTGGCGTCTGCCTTTCCTTCGGTCGAAATCTCAGTCGCTTTTCTGACGCAGTCAGTCGCTTTTCTGACGCAGTCAGTCGCTCTCCTGACGCAGTCAGTCGCTCTCCTGACGCAGGAAGCGGATCAGGCGACTCAACCCAAAGACGCCGACCAGCCCCAGGGCGATGACAACGCTGAAGCGCAGGGTAAGCCTGACCGTCAGCGCCAGCACACCCAGGAGCAGCCCTAACCCGCCGACCAGCCCAAGCCGTTGCAGGTGCGCGCGTTCCAACGCGCGCAAATTTTCGACGTTTTTCGTTTCCTGAACGTGGGCGACGAAGTGGCTCAAATCCCAGGCCACCAGCGCCGCCGTGACGCCGCACAGCAGCCAGCCGCTCTTCACCCCATACCACGCGCCGAGCACCGCGCCGACCACGAAGCACAGAAAACTCGCTGAAGCGACGATGGGCCGTTTATACCGCTGTCCCACCAACCAAAGCAAACCGAGCGCGACAAAGAGCAGCGCGCCGAGCGGCTGGTTGTTGAACCCGTACCCGGCTGCCAACGTACCGGCCGCGATGATCGTGCTGAAGGTCAAAATCCGCGTGGTCAGTTTCACCGTTCGATCCTCACGATGCGAGTTTGCGGGGACGGGCGCACCAGCGACGCGCGCATCACCTTGTCAAAAGGCTGGTCAACCTTCCAATCCACAACCTGGATGCCTACCCGCCGCAGCCGCCGCAGCATCAACTCGCGCTCGATGCGGGTGATGCGCACGGCGAAGTCAACGGCGGCATCTTGTTTGTACTGCTGCGCTTCAAACGTCACCGGATCGGGGCTGACGACCAACACCTGGTAGCCGCGCGCGCGCAGCCGGGTGAGCACCGGCACATCATCCTCGCGCAGGGGACTGACCAGGACGATCTGCGATTTGGCGGGGAAGAAACGCACCGGCAGATAGTCCAGGCTCTCGAAGACCAGGCTATCGCCGGTTCGCGCGTGGGCCAGCGCGTGCATGATGCGCTCGCGCTGCACTTTGCCGTAGCCGGGGTAGGTCATCTCCAGCCCCCGCCCGTAGACCAACATCCCGACGCGGTTGCCGTCGTTCAAGAACGTCTCCGCCAGGCCCGCCGTCGCGCCGATGGCGTACTCGAAGAGCGAATCTTGATCCACAAAAACGTTGTTATGCTGGCGCGCATCCAGGATCAGCCCCACATCGGCGATGCGCTCCATCTCGAATTCGTTGGTGAAGAGTGTGTGCTGGTGACGGGCGCTGGCGCGCCAGTTGATCCAGCGCAGCGGATCGCCCAGTTGGTACTCGCGCACGCCGAAAAAATCAATGCCCGAACCGGCCAGCCGCGAGGGGATGGGGCCGGCGTAGCCGCGCGTGCGCAGCGGGCGGATGTCGAGATGGGCCAGCCGCAGCGGTTCGGGGAAGACCATCAGGTTGCCGGGCACTTCCAGCCAGCCGCGATGTTGGAACAGGTTCAGATGCTCGTTGACCGTCACGTGCAGGTAGCGGAAGGCGTAGTTCCCGCGTTTCCCTTGCGCGGTGTAGCGACATTCGATGGCGCCGTTGGCCGGCAGCGCCGTCTGGAGCCAGGGTTCGCCGTCGGTGATGGTCAATCCGGGCGGCACACTGTCCTCGATGAACACTTCCTCCAGCCGCCCGCCCTGGTTGGTCACCGTCAACGTGACCACCACCGGCACGTCGTAGTTGACGGTGGCAGCGCTGAGGGTGCGGGTGACGATCAGCCGGGGTTTCTCCGGGCTGTAGATGAACGCCGCAAGCAGGTAGACGGCCAGCGGAAGAGCGAACGCGACCACGTTGCCGTGCAGCGTGGCTAATCCGGCGATAATCATCCCGTAGACCAGGATGCTCAAGAACAGCAATCGGCGCATGTCCCTACCTGTGACGCGCGCTCAGCGCCGCATAAAGCTCTGAATCACCGGCACAGGCACCATCCGCACCAGTTCCGTGACCACTTCGGTAGAGGCGTGCCGCTCAGTCCAGAGATCGGGTTCCAGGATCAGGCGGTGACTCAACGCCGGCAGCGCGAACAGCTTGACATCGTCGGGGAGCACGTAGCCGCGCCCCTTCATCGCCGCCCAGGTGCGCGCCAGTTTGAGCAGCGCCAGCGCGCCGCGCGGGCTGGCGCCCACGGCGACGTAGCGATGGGTGCGCGTCGCCCGCGTCAGATCAACGATGTACTGCTCCACATCGGCATCCACGTGGACGTCCTCAATCGCCTCGCGCATCGCCAGCAGCGTTTCGGTGTTGATTACCGGTTCCAGCGAGAAGGTGTCTTGCCGGCGCTCGCGGCGGCGGCGCAGAATTTCCTGCTCGTCCTTCTGATCGGGATAGCCAATCGCCAGCTTCATAATGAAGCGGTCGAGTTGCGCTTCGGGCAGGGGGAAGGTACCTTCGTATTCGATGGGGTTCTGCGTGGCGATCACGATGAACGGCGACGGCAGCATCATCGTCTCGCCTTCCAGCGTCACCTGGTATTCCTGCATCGCTTCGAGCAGCGCCGATTGCGTTTTGGGGGACGCGCGGTTGATTTCGTCGGACAGGATGATGTTGGCGAACAGCGGCCCCTTGCGCAGCGAGAACTGGTTCTGCGTGCGGTCGTAGATGTAGCCGCCGGTGATGTCGCCGGGCAGCAGGTCGGGCGTGAACTGGATGCGCTTGAACGTCAGCCCCAGCGCCGTGGCGAAGCTGTTGGCGATGAGCGTTTTTGCCAGGCCGGGGTAGTCTTCCAGCAGCACGTGCCCGCCAGAGGTGAGGATGGCGGCCATGATTTGTTCCAATACGTCCCGCTTGCCGACGATGGCGCGCTCCACTTCTTTGAGCACGCG
>DAOUAQ010000262.1:0-6293 GCA_034433375.1 Anaerolineae bacterium
GCGCGTCCAAACCGACAGAATTCCGAGTGGGGAATTGAAAATTAGGACACTTGTCCGGTATGCTCCTGCGAGAGTAAAATAGGGCAGAGCGATAAGGAGGCCGGACAGATGTCAACGATAAGTAGCGAGGAACGGCTGGCGCAGAAAACGCCAGAAGCGACATTTTTACATATCCTGCAGGAAGAGTTTCACTTTGCACCGCGCGTCGCGCGGGAGTTATTGACGACCGCCCAAGATGTTCTCCACGGTGCTGGCAATCGGGTGACGGTGCGTCCTGGGCAGATTCGCCTGATCGTCGCCAGTCTCAAGGCTCCCTTCGGCCCACCATTGGCGGCGACCGACAAAGCAGAAGTGACGTTGACGGTGGATGCGGGGAGCGAAGATGCCGTGGTGCGACAAACGCAAGGCGGAGAAAGCCTACGCCAGGGGCGGATTTTGCGGCTGACCGCAGAGGCGCTGGAGCAAGGGGGCGTACTCACGCACGAAGACCTGGCGAAAGCGTTGGGGGTGGATGCGCGCACCATTCGCCGTGATGTGCAAAGCTTGAAAGCTGAAGGGCATGTCGTGCCAACGCGGGGGATGGTCAAAGGCGTAGGCCGCGGACAAACACACAAGGTGCAGATCATCGCCTTGTGGCTGGATCGCGAAGGTTACGACAAAATCGAACGGTGGGTGCATCATTCGGCGCAGGCGATCAAGCGCTACATCAGTCTGTTCTTACGGGTGGTGACGTTACACCGGCAAGCGACAGCCGTGGCGGAGATCGCCTTCGTCACCGGCGCTTCGCAACGGTTGGTACAAGACTACCTGGATATCTACGAGGCGGCCTTGACGCTGCCGCATCGCCGCGCCAAGCTGGAAGAGGAATTGGCGCGCGTGGGAGGGCATACGCCCCTCGCGGTAGATGAAAAAAAGGGGGGCCGCCGCAATGAGCCGGGTGAATCCGTATGCCAGCATCGAAAAACGCACTTTTGCCAGCGCCCTGCTGCATCTGCTGGAGAGCGAGTACGGGTTGTTGGGGGGCCGGCGTATCTTAGGGCTGTTGGTTGAGGATGTTGTAACCTTGATGGAGGAATTCTACCCCGCCGCCGCGCAAATCAGCAGCGGCACCTTGGTATGGACCTGTACTGCCGACGAAGGGATCAAGGCCGCGCCGGGCAAAGCCACCGAAGACTACAAAACCGTCACTGTGCGCCTGCCCCTGGTGACCACCGAGGACTTACAAGCGCGTACGGAGGGCAAAGTACCGCACAAAAAAAACCACGAGCGTGGCGCGGGAACGCGATAAACAACGCTTGGCGCGTCTGGTCGAGGCCGCGTATGAACAAGGTGGCCTGTTAACCATCGCTGAATTGAGCGTGCTGTTGAACAAATCGTATGAGGTTACACGCCAGTACGTGCAGGCTTGGGAACAAGAGACCGGTCGGCTGTTACCACTCAAGGGCTACCAGATGGATCAGGGGTGTCGGCCCACCCACAAAACGGAGATTGTGCGTGGCTACGAACGCGGCATGGAGCCGCCGGACATCGCCCGGGAGACCCGGCATGACCTCAAAAGTGTTGAACGCTACTTGAAAGATTACGAGCGGGTCAAGCTGCTGCTACAACGGGGGATGAGCGTCGCTGACATCAGTGGGGTCACTGGACGCGGTGAGCGCGTTGTGCTAGAATATGTGGCGTTGGTTCAGGAGTTCCATCCTGAGATGTTCCCTGCGGAAAACAAGGATAGCTAGGGGATCAGGACAGGTGTCCTAAACGAGACTCTCTTACTTTACAGGAAGTGTCGTTTTTTGGGTTGCGCTAGCCCCCGCGCTTGGGTTGGTTTTTATCCTCTGGACTTACTGTGGAATCCGGACAACGTGTGTGTTGGGCTTGACAACCCGAAAATCCATTATAATATATGAGCAGATGTTCATATATCAAGGAGCACATGATGACGAAGTTGATGGAAGAACACATGGCTGCGGCTGAGGCGGCGCACACACTCGACGAACACACCGCCGAACAGTTAGCGCGCACCTTCAAGGCGCTTAGCGATCCGACGCGCGTGCGTATCATCGCGGCACTTGCCGACCGCGAGTTGTGCGTCCATACCCTCGCGGAGGCGCTCGGCATGAGCCATTCGGCGATCTCGCACCAGTTGGGCACGCTGCGCGAGATGCGCCTCGTCCGCTTCACCAAAGCCGGACGCCACGTCTTCTACGCGCTCGACGACGACCACATCCATAGCCTGTTCCGCCAAAGTCTGGAGCACATAAAGCATGAGTAGACGGTAGGCGGAGAGCAGTTGGGGTATCCATGACAGAAACCAGGAGTTACACAATCAAAGGGCTTTCGTGCATAGATTGCGCGGGGCGGATTGAGGCCGCCGTCGGGCAGTTGAAGGGCGTAGAGCAGTGCGCGGTGGATCACGCGACGGGCAAGCTGACGGTGTGGTTCGCTGCGCCAGAGTTTGATGTCGCGCCTATCGCGCGCATTGTGAAGGACACCGGGCACGAACTGGTGACGGAGCGCCGCCGCACGCAAGGCGGGCATCCGCTGGTGCAATTTGCGCGCTTCTTGCTCGGCTCACGGGAAACGACGTGGACGGTCGCCGCCGGAGGACTGACGCTGGCGGGGCTGCTGGCTGCGTTGACCGGCGCGCCTGACATGCTCACCACGGTATTTTTCGCAGCCGCTATCACTGTAGGCAGCCTATCCGTGGTGAAAGCGGCTGTCCAGGAAATGTGGATGGCGCGCAGCCTGGGGATTAACACGCTCATGGTCATCGCCGTGAGCGGCGCGATGATCATCGGCGAGTGGGGTGAGGCGGCGATTGTCGTCGCCCTCTTCGCGCTCGGCGAGGCGCTGGAAGGCTACGCCACCGAGCGGGCGCGCGGCGCACTGGAAAGCCTGCTCGATCTGGCGCCGCCCGTCGCCCTGCGCCTGCACGCGGACGGAACCCCGGAGGAAGTCCCGGTAGAGCGCCTGGCCGTGGGTGAGCGCGTGCTCGTCCGCCCCGGCGACCGCGTCAGCGTGGATGGCGTCATCCGCGCCGGACAGAGCGCCATTGACCAGGCCGCCATCACCGGCGAAAGCGTCCCGGTGGACAAAGGCCCCGGCGACGCCATCTATGCCGGCACACTCAACACCTTCGGCGCGCTCGAAGTGGAGGTGACGCGCCTGGCAGCGGATAACACCCTCAGCCGGATGATCGCGCTGGTCGAAGACGCGCAAGCGCATCAAGCGCCTGTGCAGCGTTTCGTGGATCGTTTCGCGCGCGTCTACACGCCGGTCGTGACCCTCATCGCCGCATTGGTTGCTGCCGGCCCGCCGTTGCTCTTCGGGCAGCCGTTCTGGGGCGAGAGTGGGTGGCTGATGCGCGCCTTGCAGATGCTCGTCATCGCCTGCCCCTGCGCGCTGGTCATCAGCACGCCGGTGAGCATCGTCAGCGCGCTGACCAACGCCGCCAGGCGCGGCGTGCTCATCAAAGGCGGGCGCACGCTGGAGGCGCTCGGTCGCGTGCGCGTCATCGCTTTCGATAAAACCGGCACGCTCACCGAAGGCCGTCCCGTAACCACGGACGTCCTCAATGTGTGTTCCGACGCCGCCTGTACGAACGGGCTATCTTACGCGGCGGCGCTCGAAGTGCAATCGTCGCACCCACTGGCGCGCGCGCTGGTCGCCGAGGCGCAGGCGCAAAAAATGACGCTCCCCGCCGCGCAAGAGGTCAACCTGCTCAGCGGGCGCGGCGTCACCGGACGGGTCAATGGCGCGCGCGTGACCGTCGCCAGCCACCCATACTTCGATACCGCCATCCCCCACCCCGCCGCCGTGTGCGCGGCAGCAGAGCGACTATCCGCCGAGGGCAAAACCGTGATGCTCGTGAGCCACAACGACGCGCAAGGCAACGCGGGGGTCTGCGCCGTCTTCGCCGTCGCCGACACGGCGCGCGCGATGAGTCGTCAGGTCATCGCCGACCTGCACGCGCTCGGCGGCATCCGCACGGTGATGCTCACCGGCGACAGCCGCCCGGTGGCAGAAGCCATCGCCGCGCAGGTAGGTGTAGACGACGTGCGCGCCGGGCTGCTGCCGGAGGACAAAGTCGCCGCTATCCGCGCGCTGGCTGAGGCTGGGCGCATCACAGCGATGGTGGGCGACGGCGTGAACGACGCGCCGGCGCTGGCCCAGGCCGACGTTGGCATTGCGATGGGCGGCGCGGCCACGTCGTCTGCGACGGCATCGGCGCAGGCGATGGAGACGGCGGACGTGGTGCTGATGGACGATGGCGCGAATGCTGCGCTGCGACATCTGCCGTTCATCGTAGCGTTGGGACGCCGCACGCGGCGTGTCATCGGCGCGAATATCGCGCTCGCGTTGGGAATCAAGGCGCTGGTGTTCGCATTGGCAATTGCAGGCACGGCAACGCTGTGGATGGCAATTGTGGCGGATGTGGGGGCATCACTCGCCGTCATCCTGAACGGGATGCGGTTACGCCGATGACAAACAGACCAGACAGGTTTCAGAAAACCTGTCTGGTCTGAAACAAACTACAGGATTCCAAACCCCATCAGGATGCCCATCACCACGAAGGCGGCTGCGGAGATTTTGAGCAACAGCTTTTCGGGAATGCAGCGGGTCAACTGCTGCCCGCCGATGACGCCGAGTGCCGTCACCACGGTCAACGCCAGCGCGCCGCCAGCAAAGACCAACCCGGCGGATTGCTTGCTCGATAATCCCAAAACGGCCAACTGCGTTTTGTCGCCCAATTCGGCGAAGAAAAGCAGGGTGAACGTCGTCCCGAACGCTTGCCAGTTTAATTTGGCGCGGCCGGCATCATCCACACATTCGACGTCCGTCACACATTCCCCACCCTGAAATTTTGCCGCTTCTTGCCAGATCAGCGCGCCCATCACCACAAACGCTGCCGCCGCGACCAGTCGAATGACCAGCGCCGGGATGAACTCGCCGATCACACGCCCGCCGACTGCCCCCAGCGCCGTCACCGCCGTCAGCGCCAAGCTGCCGCCGAGGAACACGGGCCACGGACGGCGAAACTTGCACGTCTGCGTCATCACCGCCAACTGGGTTTTGTCGCCCAGTTCAGCGATAAAGACCAGGCCAAAGGCCGATAAAAGCGCACTCCAATTCATAAATTTCCTCAAGAGTCCCTACGGATTGAACGGATACAACAGAAGGTCGTCCCGCATAAACCAGAATTATACCACCAATCGGGCCGGTCGTAGTCACAGGCAACTGTTAGTACGTATAATGGATGAAACGCCAGGGAGCAAAAATTTGTTTCGACGTAACTTGACATTTCAGACAACCCTTGTATGATAATGACAAGTTTCCTACACAAGACGGACAAATGTCATCATGACGCATAAAAGCTGGTTTTCCTATTACTACTTTTATTTTAGCTGTCCCCCACCGGGTCGGCTCCTTTGCGATGCAAAAGGGTAAAAGTAGTAGCAAACCCCAAACAAATCAAAGACGTGGAGCGACCCGCTCCACGTCTTTTTTGTATTTAGCAGTAGACGGTAAACGGTAGACAGTAGACAGGGGAGGAAGGGGATGGCGTGCCGGGGGGTCAGAGGGGCGATTACGGTGGAGGAGAATACGGCGGCGGCGATCAAGGCGGCGGCGCGGGCGCTGTTGGAGCAGATCGTTGCGGCCAATACGTTGGATGTGGCTGATGTGGCGAGTGTGGTTTTCACCGCCACGCCGGATTTGGACGCGGCTTATCCCGCTGTCGCCGCGCGGGAGATGGGCTGGACGGGGACGCCGCTGCTCTGTATGCAGGAAATGGTCGTCCAGGGCAGCCTGCCGCATTGCATCCGCGTGCTGCTGCACTGGAACACGGAGCGCGCGCAAGCCGACATCCACCACGTCTACCTGGGCGATGCGCGCGCACTCAGGCCGGATTTGGCGAATAGCGAATCGTAATTCGTAATTCGTAATTCGTAACTTGCAACTCGTAATTCGTAATTCGTAATTCTTGAGGGAGGGGCTTTATGGTGAAAGTAGCTTTTCAGGGGGTTGCGGGGGCGTATTCGGAGGAGGCGGTGCGGCAGTATTTCGGGCCGACGGTGGAAAGTGTGCCGTGCCAGACGCTGGACGAGTTGTTTCCGCTGGTGGAGAACGGCGTGGTCAACCTGGCCATGTTGCCGATTGAAAATGCCGTCGCCGGGTCAGTGGCAGGGGCTTACGAGCTACTATTGGAGCGGGATTTGCGCATCAATGCTGAGGTCATCCTGCACGTGCACCACATGCTGATGGCCGCGCCGGGAACGAAGCGCGAGGCCATCAAG
>DAOUAQ010000263.1:0-14018 GCA_034433375.1 Anaerolineae bacterium
AGTTTCTGTCACGAATTACACGAATTTTCACTAATTTTTTCGCTTTTCGTGTGAATTCGTGAAATTCGTGACTAGTTTTTGTATCACAACCACGTGAAATCCTGAAGAACCCAGGACACGCATTGCACAAAAACGTAAAGATGTGATATAAGAAGGTATGTCTTCACACAAGGCAGGGCACACACTATGCTAAATCCCGGAACCGTACTCCAAGAGCGTTATCGCATCGTCCGCGAATTGGGTCGCGGGGGAATGGGCGCTGTTTACCACGCCTGGGATATGCGTTTGAGCATCCCGGTGGCGTTGAAAGAGATGATTCCGCAATCCGACATTTCTCCCCAATTGCTTCAGGAATTGCGGACCCAGTTCCAGCAGGAGGCGACGGTCTTGGCGCGCTTGAGTCACCCGCACCTGGTCGGCGTGACGGACTTCTTTGAAGAAGGCCGCAACATCTACCTGGTGATGAAATTCGTCGAGGGCGAAAGCCTCGCCGACCGGATCAAGCGCGATGGCGCATTGCCGGAGGCGCAGGTCGTCAAGTGGAGCGAGCAACTCCTGGAGGCGCTGTCGTATTGTCACAGCCAGGGGATCATCCACCGCGATATCAAACCGCAGAATATCATCATCCGCCCGGATGGGCAGGCCGTTCTGGTTGACTTTGGCCTGGTCAAGCTGTGGGACCCGAACGATCCCAAAACGCGCACGGCGGTGCGCGGCATCGGCACACCGCAATACGCGCCGCCGGAGCAGTACGAGCTGGACGTCGGCCACACCGAGCCGCGCAGCGACCTGTACAGCCTGGGCGCGACGATGTACCACGCGCTGACGGGGCAGGCTCCGCCCACGGCCACGATGCGCATTTCGTCGCCGGAGGACTTCAAGCCGATCCGTGCTGTGACCGGCAGCGTCAGCCAGCGCACGGCGACGGCGATTGAGCGAGCGATGGAACTGGCGCGCTCGAAGCGTTGGCCCACGGCAGCGGAGATGGCGCAGGGTTTGGGGCTGCACATCCGCGATTGGGGGACGCTGGCCCCGGCGGCGGATGCTGCGGCAGCCGGACACGGCGGCACGGTCAGGATGATGCCGCCAGCCGGGCGTGTGCGGGCGCAGCGTCGTTTCCCGGTGTGGGCCTGGGCGATCCTGGGCGTGCTGGCGCTCGGTTTGATCGGCGGGGGCGCGCTGGTGTTAAGCAAGATTGTGGGGCAAGGCGCGCAGTCGTTGACACCGACAGAGACGCTGCCGCCTCCACCTGAGGCGGAAGCCCCAACGAAGCCGCCCACCTCTCCCGCTACGGCGACACCGACCGCAGCGCCGACATCAACGGCAACCTCTGCGCCGACGGCGACGCGCACACCGACGCCGACACGGACGCCCCGGCCGACTCGCACCCCCACCGACACGCCGACGGCGACGCTGACGCCAACCGCGACCCCGACGCCTGGGCCGACCAACACGCCCAAACCTACGGTCGCGCCTACGACGCCGCCACCAACGGCCGTGCCCGCCACGCAGCAGCCCACCGCGCCGCCAACCGACGCCCCTGTAGCGCCTCCCGCAGACGGAAGTGGGCGCATCATCTTCACCTTGCAAGTTGGCGATGTGTATTACCTCTACTCGACCGATCCGGCGTGGAGCCAGATGCAAGAGATCGGGCTGACCGATTACGGACATTCCACGTGTGGTAGTGGCGGCGCCGTGGCGACGCTGCTTGGGGCATCCATCAACGTGTACGGCATCAACAAGTGCAGCTTCACCCAACAAACGGATGCCTGCACTTCGCCCAATCAGGCCTACAAAGTCATCACGAACTATGTGGGGAATGGGCAGTATACGATGCTCTTTAAGACTGTCGCCGACGGCAGCGAGGTGTGGATTTATCAAGGCCCGTTGAGCCAGCTGGTCGGGATCCAGTGGGTGTGGAATAGCCAGCGTTACGCCTTCGGCGTTGATCGTTTGGTCAACGTCGCTCAGGCCGGATCGCCCGGTTATACGCAAGCGATTTCGTATTACGACGACCGCTGGCCGCCGCAGTTTTCGCCGGATGGTTCGATGTTGTACTACCTCAAGCCGGTAGGGAACGAGGGCGCATCCGATGTTTTTGTCGTCAACGTGGATGGCACCGGCGAGCGCAACCTGACCAACGCGCCGATTGCGCACAAGTTCTGCCCGCGCTGGCGGCGTTGAGAAAGACAAGGCAGTGTAGGGTGGTGTTATGAGTCTGGCGACCGGCGCAGTATTGCAAGGACGTTATCGCATCCAACGCCAGTTGGGCGGCGGCGGGATGGGTGAGGTTTACTTCGCCGAAGACACACGCCTGCCGGGCCGCTATTGCGCGATCAAAGAAATGTCGCCCGAACAACTCGCGCCCCAGGATCGCAACTGGGCCATTCAGGCGTTCAAGCAAGAGGCGCAGCTCCTGGCGACGCTCCGCCACCCCGGGTTGGCCGCCGTGACCGATTTCTTCCCTGAGGGCGGCAACTGGTACCTGGTGATGGAGTTCGTCGAGGGCGAAAGCCTGGAAGAGCGTCTGAGCCGGGCGTCGAAAGGCCGCCTGTCGGCGCAGGAGGCGCTGCACATCACCCGGCAACTGTGCGACGTGCTGGAGTATCTGCACAGCCTCAACCCGCCGATCATCTTCCGCGATCTCAAGCCGAGCAACGTGATGGTGCTACCCAACGGCCAGATCAAGCTGATTGATTTCGGCATCGCCCGCTTCTTCAAGCAGGGGCAGACGCGCGACACGCTTAACATGGGCACGCCGGGTTACGCCGCGCCCGAACAATACGGCGGAATGGGACAGACCGATCCGCGCACCGACGTGTACAGCCTGGGCGTCGTGCTCTACCGGATGGTCACCGGTTACGATCCGGCGGCAGCCGTGACGCCTTTTTCCCTTCCGCCGACGGAAAACCTCGCGCCAGACGTCCCGTCGAACGTAGCGCAGGCGATTTCGCGCTCGAAGCAGTTGCAGCCCGAACTGCGTTACAACAGCGTGCGCGAGATGCGCCAGGCGTTGTTCACCCCGACGACGCTGTTGCCGCCCGACAGACGCGCCCGCAAGTCGCAACCGTCGCCCGCAGCGCCGGGGCGCGGCATCGGCAAGGGCATGTGGATCGGGGTGGGCCTGGCAGGGGTCGCGCTGATCGCGTGCGCGATTCTGGCGCTGCTGTACCTCACCGGCATCTTCCCGCCGCGCTCGAAGGCGGCTACGACCGAACAGCCGCCGGTCGTCGTCCCCACAACCGTTTCGGTAGCGCCGTCTGAGCAGCCGACCGAGCTGTCTGAATCGCCGACGGAAGAGACTGCCGCCACGTCCACGTCAACGCCGCCGGTTGGCGCATCCGCCGAAAAAATACCTCCCACCGCGACACACCGCGCGCCGACGCCGACGCTGACACGGACACCGCCGCCTGTGAGCGGGCCGCAGCTCGTCTTCGTCTCCGGCAACGTGGGCGCGACCGACATCTACGTGGCCGGCGCGGACGGGCGCGACCGGCGCTGCGTCGCCTGCCAGAGCTGCGATGAGGCCGAGCCGGGCTGGTTTCCCGGCGGGCGTGCCGTTGTGTACCAATCCGATTGCGGCGGCTCCTACGATTTGTGGCAGGTCAATGCGGACGGGAGCAATCCCACGCAGCTCACGCGGACCGCGCGACAGGACGAACGCGAGCCGGATGTCTCGCCCGATGGCAAGTCCGTAGTTTTCCGGGTCAACGCCAAAGACAGCGAGCGCAACGCCGACGGGGATTTGCAGGTGCTGACGTTAGCCGATGGCCGCGTATCCAGCCTGGGTGAGTGGGGACGCGCGCCGGTCTGGTCGCCGGATGGACAGCAGATTGCGTTTATGTCGGAGCGGAGCGGCAGATGGCAGATTTACGTGTACAATATGCCGACGCGGACGACGCGTCAGATGACCACGTGCAGCGTCAACTGTCGCTGGCCGGCCTGGTCGCCGGATGGGGACGCCGTCGCGTACCACACGACGACCAGCGCCAGTTCGACGACCGCGGACACGATCTGGTACGCGCAGCTCTCCGCCGGTCGGGTGGTGGAAGTGGTTGGCGGCGCGGAGGCTGGACGGCCCAGTTGGTCGGTCAACGGCCTCATCGTTTTTAATTCAACGCGGGGTATTGAAGTGATCCGCGCGAATGGCGCCGATCGCCGCACACTGATCAGCAGCGATCAAAATTGGGCGCCGGAATGGTTGGAGTGATATGGAAGAAAAATCAATTCATCGCAAAGACATTGTGGTTGGCCTGGGGGTTGGCCTGGGCGTGGGCCTGTTTGTGTTGGTGGCGGTGCTGTTGTTGTTGCGCCCCAGCCCTGAAACCGAGCCGACGCCCGGGGTGACGTTGACCTTCGAGACCCTGCCTGCTGTACCTTCGGCGTCTGAATCGCTGGTTTTGCCTTCGCCAACGTCGCCCGCCGAACCCGCGCCCACGGCAACCTCGCCGCCGCAGTTTGTGACATACACCGTGAAGTCGGGGGATGTGCTGTCCGTCATCGCCTATAATTACAAAACCACCGTTGCCGCCATCGTCGCCGCGAATAATCTTCAGGGGGATGTCATTTACCCGGATCAAGAACTGCTGATCCCACTGGACGCGAACGCCGTCGCGCAGTTGACGGCGACGCCGCAAGCCACTGCGGTCGTAACCGGCGATCACATCACCTACACGGTGAAGGCCAGGGACACGTTGGGCGAAATCGCGCAGAAATACGGCGTCACCGTTGATGCGATCAAGGCCGCGAATGGTCTGACCTCCGATATGATTCGGATTGGCGACACATTGCTCATCCCGCAAAAAACCCCGGCCACCACCGCTACACCAGCGACGACCACGCCGACGACGGCGACCACGCCGATGACGGCGACCACGCCGACGACGACGACCACGCCGACGACGGCGACCACGCCGACGACGGCGACCACGCCGACAGTGACTTCCACACCGGCAACTGACGCCGCCGCACCCTGGATTCCGGCGATTCTCGAGGGCGATCTGGATGCCGCTTATTCTGTCATGCGTCGGACCCCGCGCTTCACGATCCATTATGCGTTGGGCACTTACCCGGCGCGGGACTTTGTTGCGGTGGAGACGATGGTCTCGCGCGGGCTGGCGCATCTCGAAAGCAGCCTGCAGGCCACGCTCACCGGCACCTTTGATGTATACGTCGCCGGGAGCCTCTTCGCCGCGCCGGACACGGCTTTGCGCGGGCGCAGTTTTTCGGCGCTGCGCCGCTACTTCTTCCTGCACGATGGCACGGGCAATCCGGCCGACCAGCAGTACATCGCCGCCCACGAGCTGACGCACCTCTTCACGTGGAATGTGTTCGGTCGTCCGGCCTCGGCGCTGTTGAGCGAGGGGGCGGCAACTTATATGGGCATGTCGCTCATTGCGGACGCCGATCACATTTCCCTGGATACGTTTTGCGCGGCTTACCGGCAGGCCGGGAAGCTGCCGCGCGTCTCCACAAATCTAAGTTTTGAAGGTCATCTCGTGGATTTGCCGAATTATTACGCCGCCGGTTGTTTCACGCAGTATTTGATCACCACGTATGGGCCGGAGAAATTCGGCGAACTTTATTCCGGCGGGAACTATAACGGCGTGTACGGGAAGTCTTTGACGGCGTTGGAGAAGGACTGGCTTGCGGCCATCCAAGCGGCCAACATTGCCGTTCCATTCAAGCCGGAGACGTTGGTCGCCGCCGTCAATGCTGTGGACAAGGCTTACACGGCGCTGTTCGGCGCTTTTAGCGGGACGCCGGCGCAGATGGCGGCCTATCTGGCCGTGGACGCAGCGCGCATCGCTTTGCTGGAAGGCGATTTTGACGGCGTTGACAAACATTTGGCGGACTTTCGGCGCGAACTTGGCGCGTCACCTTTTTGAGGCCCAAGGAGGAGGACATGAATGATCTGAGCGGTCAGAAGATTGGCCGGTATCAATTGGCAGAAGCGATCGGGCAGGGTGGGGCGGCGGTCGTCTACCGGGCGTTCCAGCCGCAGTTGGAACGCTGGGTGGCGGTCAAGGTGCTGGATATCCAGGAATCCGGCGGACGACAGTTCCTCCGGCGTTTTCGCCGCGAGGCGCAAGCCATTGCGGCGCTACGCCATCCTAACATTCTTAACATTCACGATTATGGCGAGGATCAGGGCTACGCCTTCATCGTGATGGAGTACGTCGAGGGCGGCTCGCTGAAACAGCGGATGGGCGGCAGTCCGCCGGCCGGTTGCGAGGAGGCGCTGACCTTGATTGTGCCGGTGGGTGAAGCGTTGGCTTACGCGCATTCCAAAGGCATCGTGCATCGGGACGTGAAGCCGGGTAACATCCTGCTGGCGCGCTCCGATTGGCCGTTGCTGGCCGATTTCGGGCTGGTCAAGGTGGTGGATGCGCCGCAAAAGCTGACGCAGCCCGGCTCGGTTTTGGGGACGGCATCTTATCAATCACCGGAACAGATCGCGGGTGAGGACGCCGATCACCGCACCGACATCTACAGCCTGGGCATCGTCCTGTACGAACTGCTGACCGGGCGACTGCCCTTTGAAAGCGCCTCGCCGGCTGAGTCTATGATGCTGCGGATGTACGAACCGCCTGTTCCGCCGTGTACCTTCAACCCCGGCATTTCGGCGGCCTTGCAGACCGTCATCTTGCGCGCTCTGGAACGCGATCTCGCCGTCCGCTACGCCACGATGGATGCGTTTATCAACGATTTGAAGCGGGTGGCGGAACAGGCAAAGCGCGCCGCCACGCAAGCCGAGCCGCCGATCACGGCCCGCATGGTGACGATGCGGCTGGACGCGCAGGAAGTCGTGACCGGGCCCCGGCTGTTCATCGCCACCTCCGGCGTGGCCCTCTCGATCCCCGTCCACGACGAGGTTTTGGTCGGGCGCATGGATCCCATGCTGCCGCAGCCTCCCGACGTTGATCTGCAACCCTATGGCGGCGGATCTGCCGGAGTATCGCGCCATCACGCGCGCTTTCTGCGCCGCACCGAAGGCTGGTATCTGGAGGATTTGCAGAGCACGAACGGTACTTATGTGAACGAAGTGCGCCTGTTGCCGCATCGCCCGGTGCGTCTCCATTCGGGCGACCTGGTGCGTTTTGGACAGTTGACGTTGGTGTTTGAGGAGGGCTAGAAACTGGAAACCCGTTGTCCCGCCTGCGGTTTGGAGAATCGAGCGGAAGCCCGCTTCTGCCGGCATTGCGGCGCATCGTTGTTGCCGCCACAAGCGTCGCCGCTAGAAGCGTCGCCGCCACAAGCGACCCTCTGCACTAACTGCGGCGCGTCGCTGCGACCGGACACGCGCTTTTGTGCGCAGTGCGGGCATCCCGTGTTCGCCTCCGCGATAGAACATGCGCCATCCCCACAGCCAGCGCGCGCGCCAGAAGGCTACGCAGCGCCGCTGTCCGGAAGTTCCGCCTGGACAGCCGCCGCCCCGCCCCCCTCACGTCACGCTGAGGCGGATGTGCCACCCTTCGCTTACACCGAGACGTCCCCATCCGGCGCTGGCGAAACGCAGGAAGTCAGCTATGCAGCGCCGGCCTACCCCACGATTCCGGCGCCGCCATCCCTGCCCGCCCGCCGATCTGCCGTGCCGCGTTGGGTCTGGCTCGTCGGCGGCCTCACGCTAGGTATCATCGCTATCGTGCTCGTTGTGGCGGCGTTTTTATTGCTAAACGCCTTCGTCTTGCGCCTGTTCTGAGGAAGCGTTCAGGCTCTCGTCTTTCGACGCCAAAGCCAGAACATCATCACCAGTTTCATCAAGACCCATCTGCAACCCTGACGATGACCAATCTACCCAGCGAGTCGTTGTACGGGACGACCCAGTTCCCATCCACGCTTGAGACCTACCTGCGTTACGTTCCGCGCGGGCAGGCGCAATCGGCGACGCTGTATGCGCGCGTGCGGCGCACCTTGCGCGCCATCCCCCACACCGCCTTGGTGCGCGAAACTAAGGCCGGGCAGTTCTGGTTGCGCGCGGCATTGGTGACGCTGATCGTCGGCATCCTGGCCGACTCCGCGTTCTTACTCGTTGCGGGCATTTCTGCGCTCACTTTTGTGGGGTTGGGGTGGCTGTGGGATGCTGTGAGCCTGTGGGGACTGCGCTACAGTCGTCGTTTCGACGTGGCCGGCGCTCCGGCCCTGGGCAGCCTCCCGGAGACGCGCGCTTTTCTCGGTGAGACGGTGACATTGACCCTCGAACTTTCGAACCAGAAGCCTTTGCCGCTGATGGCGGTGGACATCGAAGACATCTTCCCCACCGCGCTGCCCGTGGATGGCGCGCGCGTGGACATCAACCGCGCCACGCAACGCGGCGAGTTCCGCTCGTTCTGGATGCCCGGCATCTTTCAACGGCTGACGCGCCGCTACACGGTGACGTGCGCGCAACGCGGCTATCACGACTTCGGCCCGGCGAAGTTGACGACGGGCGATGGCGCGGGCCTCTTCACCCGCACGGCGACGTTGCGAGGCGCGCAGTGTCTCATCGTCTATCCCCGGTTGTACACCACCGCCGAACTGCGCCTGCCGGCCAAGAATCCCTTCGGCGAGCGCGCGTCCAAAGAGCGGCTCTTCGAGGATCCCCTACGCACGGCCGGCATCCGCGACTGGCAGCCCGGCGACAGTCTGCGCCGCATCCACTGGCCGGCGACGGCCCGTCACCAGCAGATGCTCAGTCGCCTCTACGAACCGAGCGAAGAGCCGCAGGTGATGCTGTTTGTGAACGCCTCGGCATTGGAACGGCATTGGGAAGGCGTCGTCCCGGAACTGGTCGAGCGCACTCTCAGCGTGGCCGGCAGTCTGGCGGCGTTGTGCGCCGAACAGCGCCTGCCGGTGGGATTGATCGTCAATGCCTACTGGCCCGGCAGCGATCAGGCGATGCGCCTGCTGCCCGGTCGCAGTCCGCACCAACTGACGCGTATCCTGGAAATGCTGGCCGCCGTCGAATTGCCCATCCGCCCCATCGAGACGCAACTGCTGCGCGAAGCGCCGGCGCTGCCGTGGGGCGCTACGCTGGTCGTCGTCACCGCTATCGCGCACGCGGCGCTGTTGGAGGCGCTGCGCGAACTGGCGCACGCGCGCCGCAAAGTCGTGCTCTTCACCCTGGCCGAAACGCCGCCCCAGGAACACATGCCGGGTGTGCAGATCTATCATCTCCCGCATCTGGTGGAAGACATCATCGCGCCTGAGGAGGTGGCCTGATGCTGCTGGCAGACCGGCGTATGGCGCTGGTGCATCTCGCGCTGGCCGGCATGGAGGCGTTGTGGTTCGCGCCGCTGTTCCTGCTCTTCTGGCATGACGGCGCATTGAGCCTGCTCGCGGCGTTGGGTTGGCTGCTCGGCGGCGCGTTGCTCTGGACGCTGGCCGTGGAGATGGCGGGATGGCTGTTCAAGGATTCGCCCGCTTATCGCTGGAGTATTCTGGGCGTGTTTGTGGTGAGCACGCTGGTTCTGATTCAGAGCGTGGTCTACCCTCGCGCGCCGCTTGGTGGTTTTGATTGGCTCCTGATGACGCTGCGCCATCTGCCCTTGCTGGATGGCGGCTTGCGCCCGGAGACTGTGCTGCTGCTGACCAACACCTGCCTGTGGTTGCGCGCGAGTTATGCGACGCGCCGCAACCTGACCGCTTTGGGTGTGATGGACAGCTTCAAGATCGGCTTCTTGCTGCTGGCGTTGACGGACGGCGTGTGGAGTTCCCGCGCCGGGCAGCCGACGCCGCCTGGCTACGCGCCGTTGTACATGGGATTGGGGCTGGTCGCTTTGACGCTCGCGCGCAGCGACGAGCGCGCGTCGTGGGCGCAAACTGCCGGCCGCCGCCTGCCGTTAGGACGTTTGGCGCAGTTCCTGGCGCTGGTCGGGGGTTTTGTGGTCATCGCCGTGCTCTTGGGCCGGGTTCTTCCCAGACCGCTCAACGCCGTTTTGAAGTGGGTGGTTTTTGCGCTTGAGATGGGCGTCGTCATCTTCCAACTGTTGTTCATGGTGATGGCGATCCTCGGCGCGCGGTTGGGGCAGTGGTTGGGCGCAAAATTGGGGATCGAGATCGTGGGTACGGAGAGCGCGGCGCCATCGAGCCAGCAGCTCATTGCCGAATTGCAGCGGCGTCTCGAAGAAACTGCCGGACAGAACATCGTCCTTGCGCCGTGGGCCGTGACGTTCTTGCGTTACTTGCCGTTGATCGTCTTCCTGACGCTGCTGGGCGTCGTCTTTTGGGTGACGGTGCGGCGCGCGCGGCGACGGTACCGGCGCGGCGACGCGGAACTTGAGGCGCGCGCGCCGTTCACACCGGGGCACTGGCTCAAACGCGCAGCGGCGCAACTGCGCGACATCGCCACCATGGCGCAGCGGTTCGGGGTGGGGCGGCAGCTCCTGGCGGCGATCTCGGTGCAGAACATCTACGCCAACGTGGGGCGGATCGCGGCCCGACGCGGGCATCCGCGTCCCCCCGCGATGCCGCCGGATGTCTATCTGCCCATCTTGATGGACGTGTTCGCCGGCTGCGACGCGGCGCTAATCCGCATCACCCTGGCCTACATGCAGGTACACTACGGCGATCACCCCATCAGCGCGCGCGACCTGGCCCGCCTGCAACTGGATTACCACACCATCCGCGCCTCGCGCCCAGAATAACATTTCAACGTTCAAATCTTTTTTAGGAGTCGCTATGGATTTCTTACAATTTGCTAGACTGATGCGTGATAACGTGGCGAAAGTGTTGATCGGGAAGGCGGATGTCGTGGAACTGCTGCTCGTTTCGCTCTTGACCGAAGGCCACATCCTGATGGAGGACGTGCCCGGCATCGGCAAGACGACGCTGGCGAAGGCGCTGGCCCGCAGCCTGGAGTGCTCCTTCGCGCGCATCCAGTTCACGCCGGATTTGCTGCCCAGCGACGTGACCGGCATGAATTTCTTCAACCAAAAGGAACAAGCCTTCGAGTTCCGCGCCGGTCCGGTGCTGAACCAGATCGTGCTGGCCGACGAGATCAACCGCGCCACACCGCGCACGCAATCCAGCCTGCTCGAAGCGATGCAGGAGCGCCAGGTGACGGTGGACGGCGAGACCTACCGCCTGGAACGCCCGTTTATGGTGCTGGCGACGCAAAATCCCATCGAGTTGGAGGGCACGTTTCCCCTGCCGGAGGCGCAGATGGATCGCTTCCTGATGCGCCTTGACCTGGGCTATCCGACGGCGGAAGAAGAAGAGAGCATCCTGCTGCGCTACCAGCTTGAAGATCCGTTGGAGGCGCTGTCGCCGGTAGCGACGGCGGACGATGTGCGCGCATTGCAGGCGGCAGCGCGTGAAATCCACGTCAGCGATGACGTGCGGCGCTACATCGTGCAGGTGGTGCGCGCCACCCGCGACCATCCGGCGGTGGATTTGGGCGTGTCGCCGCGCGGCTCGCTGGCGCTGTTCAAGGCCGGGCAGGCGTTGGCGGCGTTGCGGGGCCGCGACTACGTCGTGCCGAGCGATGTGCAGGCGCTTTGCCCGCCGATCCTCACGCATCGCGTCCACATCAGCCCGCAAATCCGCCTGCGCGGCAGAACGCCGGAGCAGGTCGTTGCGGAGATTGTCGCGGCGGTGCCGGTGCCGGTGGTGGAATAATGCAGCTCTTTCAGTGCGTTATCTGACTTCGCAAAGCTCTACTGTAGATCATCAAAAAATTCTAACAGAAATTAAACGCAATTCGGCGGGAAGATTGCTTGCATTATTGCGCGTTAGCGAGTAGAATATCTGTGGATGCAGTCATAGCCTCACGCAATAAGGAGCACGATAGAATGACGCCCAGGTTGACCTTCTTCTGCGAATTGGATACTGCCGCTTTGCAAGAACTCTTCTCCGACGCCCAGGTTATGGATGCTTTGCGCGCTTTGGGCGCGGGCGTTAGCCTGGGGTTGTGTGATCTCAGCGCCGAGCGCGCTGAGATCGTGCGCCGCCTCAATGTAGCCGGGATTCCCGCGATTGCGTGGCTGCTGTTGCCCGAAGCGCAGGGGTACTGGTTCAACCTCGATAACGCGCCGGAGGCCAGCGCCTTCTACGCGGATTTCCGCGCGTGGACGACGGCGCATGGCTTGCAGTGGGACGGCGTGGGCCTCGACATCGAGCCGGATATGCGCGAGATGCGGAAAATAGCAGCCGGGGATCGCCGCGCGCTGGTGACGCTTCTGCGCCGTGCGTTGAATGTCGAACGCTTCAGGCGGGCGCAAGAACGCTACGGTGCATTGATTGCGCAGATTCGGGCTGATCGTTATCGCGTTGACGAATATGCTATTCCCTTCATCGTGGATGAGCATCGTGTTGGTTCCCAGTTGATACAGCGTCTTTTTGGCTTGGTTGACTTGGCGGTAGACCGCAAAGTGTTGATGCTCTACAGCAGCTTTATGCGCCCGTTTGGACACGGCTTGCTGTGGAGCTACGCGCCGTCCGCCGATTCGATTGCGGTGGGCAGCACGGGCGGCGGCGTCACCGTCGCCGGCGTGGATCAAATCCCGCCGCTCACCTGGGACGAATTCGCCCGTGATTTGCGTTTAGCCCATGCATGGAGTGATGATATCCACATTTTCAGTCTCGAAGGTGCGGTGCGCCAGGGATACCTGCACAAAATGCGCGATTTCGACTGGTTGGGGCGGGTTGAAGCGCCGCTGCGCGAATTCCGGCAGGTGGCGCGCGCGCGCAAGGTTCTGCGTGGTGTCTTGTGGGCCAGCGCCCATCCGGGCGTTGTCCTTGCCGGGACGGTGGCCTTGTTCTGGCTGATTTCCCGGCAGACGCGCAGGAGTTCCCGGAGAGGTTAAGAGAGGCATAATGCACTTAGCCGATAGAACTATAGCGGTTGTTGCTGTTCTCTCCATCTTCGTTATGTTTTTTGCCGTGTTCTGGGGTTTTGCGGGCGGGCCAGTTGGCGCGACGGCCAGCGTTAGCGCGCGATGGGAGAATGAGCTACAGCGACTCGGTGCGACTTCTCAGCTTTCGGAAACACTGCTTTTCACACACAGCGTCTATTTGCCGTTCGTTGCCAAGACTTTATTGTCTCTCACCGAGACATTGAAAAGCAAGTATGTGTTTGTTGAACGGCAGGCGTATAGAGAAGATAGTGGAAGTTGCGCCTTGGGGGGTATGACCAGTTTGCCGACTTATTCCTTTTATCCTGATACTGGAATACTGGTGATTTATCCGTCTAGCCTGACTTTCAAACTTCAACCAGGGGATATGGGATACATAGGATGGCAGTTTGGTGGAGGCGGTTATTACGGCAACTATATACGAAAGTTTCAACAGCTCCCTTTTCCCACCAATGGTTTGACTTTGACGGCTGTGCTTGATGATGGAACTGTATTCCTGGAGTATATGACGCTGACACTCACGTTGACGCCGGGAACAGAATGGCTACGGCGCACGGTATCTGAAACGACAACGTGTGTTTTTACAGATACAGAGCGCATCATCAATTACAATTTCCAGGAACGTGACCAAATCGTCTATTATCGGGGCTTAATGCGCTGATAGGCGTTGTGGCGCGATTGGAGACAGACCAGCTACAGCGAAGACTGCTGGACTACGCGACTAACGACTATCCGATTTTCGGGAGGTTGATATGGCACAATTACCGATTACCCGTATGACCTTGTACAAACACGGCGTCGGCTTCTTCGAGCGCCGGGCGACGTTGAGCGGCGAGGAGGTGGAACTTTCCTTCCGCGTGACGGAGATGAACGACATCCTGAAAAGCCTCACCGCTATTGACTGGGGCGGCGGGCAGGTGCTCGGCGTGGATTACGCGACGCCGCAGAGCCGCGAGGAGCGTCTGGCGGGGTGCTCCATCCGCCTGGACGACGACCGCAGCCTGCGCGACCTGCTCGCGTGCTTGCGCGGGCGGCGGGTGCAACTTGCGCTGGATCAAGGCGAAACCGTGACGGGCAAGCTGCTCGGCCTCGATGAACCGCCGGAGCGTCAGCCGTTGGCGTCGGCGCTGGTTTCGCTGCTGCTTGACGAGGGCGCGACTGTGCGCGCGGTGGCGTTGGAGCGCG
>DAOUAQ010000264.1:0-43754 GCA_034433375.1 Anaerolineae bacterium
TTGAGATTCCTGAGACAGTGAACAACGGGCCAGCCTTCTTCGCCAGCCATAGGTGTATCAGAACAGGGAGACCCTTGAGACAGTGTATTCTTGAGATTCCTGAGACTCTGATACTCCGCAAGGGTAACTGTCTCACTGTCTCAAGAGTCCACTGTATCAACACACCCCTCCGGTGTATCAAGGTAGGGACATCCTTGAGACAGTGAACAGCGGGATAGCCTCCTGCACCAGCCATTGTGCAGACGTGGCTGGGTACACCGGCAAGGCAGCAAAGCAATGCAGCGGCGGTGTCAGCGTAGACAATTTCAGCGGTAGTCCCGGTATAAACACAGGTGATACATAGTGCAACCAATCGCGCGGTATTGCCCGACATGTGGCATACCTCACGCAATACCCAAGAATGCCACACCGTTGATGACCGTCGCCGCGCCTGGGTAGGGTCAAGGGTACACCCCCCGTCAAGCACGGGGGGGGTATGCCCCTGTCTGGCGTAGAGTCTAGGGTCCGGCTACTTGTGTATGGCCTCCCTCATCCAGGGGCTATATGATATACATATATATTTATATATATCATATATTTATTTATATTATTATAGGTCTTAAGCAAAATATCTTGAAAGGAATGTATTCCAATGCACAAACCAACACCGTCAACCGACCTGGTAGCCCAGGTCAAGGCCCGGCTCAACCTGGCTGAACACGTCATCATTCCTGACATCGGCGCGCCACAGCGTCAGGGCCAACGCCTGGCCTGGCGCTGCCCGTTCCACGAGGATCATCATCCGTCTCTGTTTCTCAACCCGGATGGGCAATCGTATCGCTGTTTTGGTTGCGGTGCACGCGGCGATGCACTGACGTGGGTGATGGCGCGAAACGGGTGGACGTTTCGGGAAGCATTGGCATACCTGGCGAACCTGGTGGGTATACCGGTGACGGCAGGCGCTGTGCGTCCGGTGCAGGTCCGTGGGCGCACGCCACGGTCTACCCCACCAGCAGCGCCGGGTGTGCCCCCGGATGCGGCGTGGCAGGCGCGGGCCAGGCTGATCCTGGAACGCGCCCAAGCAGTGCTGTGGACGGACGCGGGTGACGTGGGACGGGCGTATTTGCAGGCGCGGGGCTTACAGGAGAGTACGCTGCGCGCTTGGGGTTTGGGCTGGTGTCCGCGCGATGTATTCGAGGCCCCGGAACAATGGGGACTCACGGGCAAGCGCATCTACGTGCCGCGTGGTGTGGTGATCCCACATTTCGTTGATGACGAGGTGTGGGCGCTGAAAGTGCGGCGCTTCGTGGGCGATGTTCCGGCCACGGCTGATAACGGCGGCAAGTACGGCGGGCCGCGCGGTGGACAGATTGCGCTTTACGGCGCGGAGATGTTACAGGGTGACCGACCGTTGTTCATCGTGGAAGCGGAGTTGGACGCGCTACTGCTGTGGCAGGCAGCGGGTGACCTGGTAGACGTGGTGGCGTTGGCAGGCGCGGGGCGGACGTTGCCAGCGCAGTGGTTGGCGCGGTTGCTGCCGTATACGCGCATTTACGCGGCGTTGGATGCGGACAGGGCCGGGACGCTGAACGCCACGCGGTTGGCGGCGTTGTCGGCGCGGGTGACGCCGGTGCGTGTGCCGGAGGGCAACGATGTGACGGAGTATTACCAAGCCAGCGGCGATGTGCGGGCGTGGGTGAGGGCGGTGGCCGGCGATGACACGCAGTTTCCGCTGCGGGTGGTGATCCCGCCGGACGAGGCGAGCTTGCCGGGGTTGGCGGTGCCGGCGGGGAGATGGCAGAGGCAGAACGATGGGAGCATTGTGGTGGTGTATGCGTCGGCGGAGGAGATGGCGGTGTGCAGAGAGGCGACGAGGGTGTGCGGGCAAGAGACGGTTTAATTTCGTAAATAGTTGAGCCATCTGACCCGCACACGAATGAGCTTACCCATTTATGGTCTGGCAAATGGGGGTAAGCTCACCTTACCTGAAATATTCGATTGGAAAAGGTAACTACTCAGGCATAGCCTGACGAAATACAGTCAAATACAAGAAAAAGTACAGTACAAAACGGATAGAGAACGGTTATCCTTCTCACAATATGACAATGATGAAAGAGCTGAAGCGCGAAGAGCTAGAGCAGTTGGACAAAAGCGAGTTGATCGAGATCATCTTGCTTATGCAACAGCATATCCATCTGCTAGAGCAACAGATTGCCACGCACAGCGCCGAGATCCAAAAGCTGAAAGCTCAGTTATCCAAGGACAGTCGCACAAGCAGCAAGCCGCCCAGCAGCGACGGGGTGCGGAAGAGAACCCGGAAGACCCAAAGCCTGCGCCAGAAACAAGGTCGCTCAAGCGGAGGCCAGCCTGGGCATACAGGCAAGACCTTGACGCAGGTAGCGGAACCGGATTACCAGGAAATCCACGCGGTCTGCAGTTGTCCCAAATGTGCCGCTGACTTGCGTGACGTAGAGGTAGAAGCCCTCGAGCGGCGGCAAGTGTTTGATATCCCTCCGGTGCGCATCGCAGTGACGGAGCATCAAGCGGAAATCAAGACATGTCCGCAGTGCGGGGCTCACGTGAAAGGACAGTTTCCGACAGATGTCACCCAGCCTGTGCAGTACGGTCACCGCCTCAAAGCGCAAGCGAGCTACTTGAATATCTATCAATTGCTCCCGTGGGCACGTATCTGCGAAGTGATGGGTGATTTTTGTCGGCATCAACCAGCCGAAGCCCTGATCCTGCAAGCGAATGCCGCTGTGCAAGCGGGCATGGCGCCTAGCTTGGCCACGATCTCCCAGTCCTTGCGGGGCTCCCCGGTCGTCCATTTCGACGAAAGTGGCTTGCGGGTGGAAAACGCCTTGCACTGGCTGCACGTCGCCTCTACAGCTTGGCTGACCTACTATACGGTGCAGCGCAAACGTGGTCAAGAGGGGATGGCAACTATGGGCATTCTGCCCACTTTCACCGGCAAGGCGATGCATGATTGTTGGCCGCCGTATTTCGCCTTCGAGAATTGTCAGCACGTGCTCTGCAACGCCCACCACCTGCGCGATCTGCTCTTTATCACCGAGCAATATCATCAAGTTTGGGCCACGCAGATGTCGCAGCTCTTGCTTGAGATCAAAGCTGAGGTGGATGCGTCTCCGCCAGAAGCCTGTGCTTTGCCGTTGAACCGCTTAGGCCACTTTGCAGAACGCTACAACGCGATCCCCATCCAAGGCTTTACCGCTAATCCCCCAGCCGAGACACCCGCGCCCCAGAAACGCGGACGTAAGCAGCAATCCCCGCCCAAGAACTTGTTGGATCGCCTACAAGAGCGAAAAACGCAAGTCCTTGCCTTTATGTATGACTTCCGCGTCCCTTTCGACAACAATCTGGCCGAACGCGATGTCAGAATGGTAAAGGTCAAACAGAAGGTGTTCGGTGCCTTCCGCACGACTGCGGGTGCAGAGACCTTCTGTGCTATCCGTAGTTACATTTCAACCGTGCGTAAACACGGTCGTAACGTCATTGCCGCTATCTTTGATGCTTTATCTGGGAACCCATTTATTCCCGCTTTCTGCTCCCAGACTACCTGAGTAGTTACTGGAAAAGTGCAGTTTTTTCGTCGATTTTCACATATCGGCTTATATTTGCGCAAAACTAACGCTAGGTAACATTTTACACCGATGAATATGCAAACGTGCATAATTTCTCAGAATTGTGTACAATACAAATGAACATAGGCCGTCCTCTTGTTGTAACCGGTAGAATAGCAACAACCTTATTTTACTCAGGAGACGTTTCATGTTACGCTCTCATTTTCGCCAGAGTCCAGGACGTTATTTGTTCAAGGAGGATACAGATGAAGACTTTTCCGAGTCATTTACAGGTCAGTATTGCAACGACGGCGTACGAGACGATCGTAAAAGAATCCAAACAGTATCAAGAACATGAGACTGGAGGAATTCTGGTCGGCAAGCGTCTAAATGAGCAGGAGTTTTTAATCGTTGCGGCAACTGGTGCCGGCCCCAAAGCGGATCATCAAGCACACACCTTTGCGCCAGACATCGAGTTCGTCAATATGGAATTACGGCGCATCCGTGAAGTCTATACGGGTGTGGATTACGTTGGCGTCTGGCATAAACATCCGGCTTTCGTGGATCACCCTAGTGGAGGCGACTTGAAGCAAGCGCGCAAGATTTTGGAAGACACAGAAAACTATAAAATCCAGGGGGAACTTTTGGCGCCAATCGCGGTCATCGCAAATGGTCAGGTGAATGTCAAGCTTTATTACCTGAATGATAAGATGTCCGACTTCGCGGCTTTGCCCTATACGGTAATCCCGGACGATGAGCCACGCCTGGTAGCGTTGCAAGCACAATCCAAGCCTCAGGCCTGGTATGATAGCGAATCAATGCAGCATGAACTCGCCGCCTTACGAGCCTTTGATAAGAGTATGCAAGTCTCAATTGGGGGAGAAACTCTTTTTGTTACAGTGACACTTTCTAAATTGCCACGGACGAAAGTTCATCTGGTTTTTGCTGCTCCTTATCCTTCCGTTGCTCCTGAGGTCGTCATTGAAGCGGAAGAAAAGGCGTTGCTGTTTCCCTCAAATGTTTCGACAAGTGCTTTAACGTCTGGAATTACGCTGGCGCGATGGGTGGGTGAAATCGAACAAGCATTGTTAGTGTCAGGCATTTCTGTGCCTGTGCCAGACGCACCTGATAGCGGTCTTATACCTGTGGCACCACCATGTCTCTTGCGGCGTTGGAAATGGATGCCAGTAGTGGGAGCGTTAATATTGTTGTTGATATACAGGAAATTCAAAAGTGTAAAAGAAAAATGACTCTCTAGTCTTTTCTTTTTACCAAGTTAATTGTATAATACTAGTGGTTTATCGAGACAAAGCGTTTTTGCGGATTGCATCACAATGGACAAATATCATCGAACAACAATACCCTATAAGATTCTATTTACCCAGAGTGCCATGGACGCAATCGAGCAGGAGACGCTGCGTTATCGCGAGCAGGGGTTGGAGACAGGCGGCATTCTGGTAGGGAAAAAACTGGATGACGGCAATTTCTTGATTGTTGCCGCGACTGGCGCGGGACCGATGGCTGATCACGCGGTTCATACTTTCGCGCCTGATCACGACTTTGCTAACCGCGAGCTCAGACGAGCACGCAGTCGCTACAACAATGTGGATTATGTGGGTCTTTGGCATAAGCATCCTCCTCAGATGGATTACCCAAGTGGTGGCGATTGGCAACAGGTTCAGGATATTTTGGGCGATCCTGATTATAAAGTCAATGGGGAATTGGTCACTCCTATCATTGTAGTGCGTGGTGAACAAATCGTCCTTAGGGCTTATTATGTTTCAACGGCATCGCAAGATTTTGCACCGGTTGAGTATGTTGTCGTTCCAAACGATGATCCGCGTGTGCAGGAGGTAACAATCCCTGAACACCCCATTGACAGACTGTATGCACGATTTGAAGAAGAACGCGCCCAATTGATTGCCATTGACGACGCCATTGATGTACAAATAACATCTCTCGACACTGAGCATCATGCCTTCACGGTGCGTTACTTAGGTCCACCGCAGATCGAGATCTATTTGATTTGCGGGTCCGATTATCCCCAATCCTCACCTCAGATGATCTTCTCGAAAGATGGAGTGGAAACGCCGGTAACCTCAACGGTTCTGAACGCCTGGATGCCGATCCATACACTTAAGGACGTGGTGGGAGAATTGCTGGAACCCTATCTATACTCCCAATACCAGTCACGGCCGGCACCGGAACGGCGTTTATCCAGGCTGTCCGACAATGATCGCGCCGACAACAGAGAAAGACAGAAGTCGCCTCTGATCATCGGTCTGGCAATAACGATCCCCTCCTTGATGATGTGTCTGGTCGTCGTTATGCTATATTTATCACATCAACGTCTCACTCAAGACCACCTTTTTCTATTGGCATCTCCATCGCCGATTTTGACATCCAGTCCCGTCATCACTGCTACTCACACGCCACCGCCCACTTGGACACCGATGTTAGCGCCTACATTAACTCCAACGCTTACTGTACCCCTGGTTGTTCAAGACACTGGCATAGTAGTGAAGTTTGATCCCAAAGTTAATAAACCCGGAGAATCAACGTTTTATGTGACTTCTATTATCATAAATGTTAGCGCAGCTGAAATTACTATTAATCGCGCCGGCTTTTTGTTCTATGTTGACGGTACCGAACTTGAAAAGTGTGTGTTTGAGGTCTCTACAAGTGCAAGCCAGCTTCAGCCAGGTAGTAAGTCAGAGATAGAAAGCCAGACATTTAAATTGAGTGAGCTGCTGACTCCCTCCCAGGAAACGTGTAAAGTGGATAGAATGCCTTGTTTAGTGAGTTGTTATTCAGAAAAAGGTATAATGCCTACCAATGAAACCTTGTTTGGATTTAGACCGTTCGTCACTTTAGATTCCGGAGCAGTCATAAGTGGCACATTGATTGGACTTGGCGAATAAGTGAGGTAACTCCATGTCAATAACTGATCGTCTTGCAAACGGAATTTTAGGAATTTTTCAAGGAGCGGCGCTGTTTGCTGGATTCGCGTTGGGTTTCAACATGCTGATTTACGGGCACCCCAATATGGTGTTTGTCCTCGTCCTTATGTTTTTGGGTGTGTTGGTAGGAGCGGTTGTCGGACTGGTGGTTCTCAAACTCGATGCGTTGAGCGCCATGATGATGATGGGGGGATCAATTTTAACCGGACTCTTCTTTGGGCTGCTCGTTCTGGCATTTGATTATCTATTCTTTACAGACTCCCCGCATTTCGAGTGGATTATGACGAGTGTGCTTTTATGTACTGCCCCTGGCGTTCTGGTCGGTTGGTTTATCTCAACACAGCTTGGCGGGGGATTGGACGGGGGGAGGCGTTCAGAATCACCTGAGGAAGAACGTGGTAGCCCGGTGCGACCAGATCGTCCCTCTGTCGTCAGGTCGTCATTTAGCAACGATGCAACTGTGATAGATAACAGATTGCAACAGGAAGTTCAACAGCTTTCAAGGGAATTTGATAACGTACAATTAGATAGAGTTTCTGGTACTGCGGGGGCGCAATGTGTATCATTAAGGCTAGCAGCGCGCGATAGGGTTTATCGTCTATTTCTTGTCTGTCCACCCAATTATCCCTACGTTGCGCCACAACTTATGATAGAAAAAATTAACCCACGCAGGCCGGAACAGGGTGAGGAAGTGCATTATCTATCGCAGACGATCATACGGTGGGAGCAGCGCGCAACTCTTGTAGATATTGTTCATGAGGTAGCTCAAGATTTACTGGGCTATCGCTAAAGCGTAAGGTGGAATAGCATGGAAGATTGGATGTGGATTGTTTTGGGGGTGGTGGGATTTGTTGCCTTCTGCGGCCTGATTGTGGGAGGTATTTTTTTATGGAGCGCCCTACAGAAAGGTAGCGGCAATTTCTATTCCGAATCAACACGGAACCGAGATTCTCGCCGCCCTACTCCCCCAGGAACGCCAATACCTAGCGGCATTCTCCGTCCTTTGCCGGATAGGCAGACGCTGCCTTCGCGTCCAACGACGCGACTAAGCACGACAACATGGAATGGGCAGCGCATCGAGGCGCAATTAAGACTATTGACAGATAATGGTTATCACTGTTCAGACCTAAGAGTATTTGAAGATGATACAAACACTTGTTATCTTGCAGTACCCTGTGACAAAGTGACAGTGCATTTTATCTATGACACAGCACATCCTGATTCTGCTCCGATAACCCTGGTCAGTGAAAGATCAAAACTTAACGATTTTGGGGAGATTACGGATAAACAGTTAGACGTAAACCTGACCACATTGGCACAGTGGAAAAACGGTCATTCTTTGCTCGATGTAGTGGATGAAGTTCGTAAAAATCTTCGCCAAGGATATACTTTGAACGCGTACGGCGAAGTTATATGGCAGCACAAATCATAATTCTATATCATGGAGGTGTATGATGGCTCAAAATCCAACTCAGCAAATCGGTCTCAATCTTGCAGAATTGAAAAAACGTCTCGAACAATCAAAACCTGTTGTTGTGGATGATAAAGGACATATTCATAACCCGGACGATCCGGCTGTAGCACAAAAGGTACAGCAGGGGGAAGTAACTACGGTTAAGCCGACACGCTGGTACGTACTGGTTTAAGACACCGTTTATGTTGTTATTTCTGCCTTTTGCATATAAAAAGGAGTCTGTAATGCTCACATCCTATACCTATGTCACGATGCAAACCTGGTATGCTCATTGGTACGAGGTTGATCCCGGTCGATTATTGCTCGAAACAGATGCGATGCGCGAACGATTCTCTGGTTTCGAACTTATCAAAATGGACGATGATAGATTGGCATGGACGGGCACTCTGGAAACCAATTCCAGAAATAAGTACAAGGTTATTATCATATACCCTCATAATTTCCCCGAAGGTGCACCTTTGGTTTATCCGGTTGAACCTAAAATTGACGTATGGGATGAGGCAAGTTTCCGAGTGCTACATCAATATATGGACGGACACCTTTGTCTTTATTATCCTGGAGATCGAACTTTTCACACCAATACAACTGCAGCCGTAGTTGTTGCCGTCGCGGCGGCTTGGTTTGGCGCTTACGAATGTTGGCTGGCCTCTGGCAAACGTGAATGGCCTGGGCCAGCAGCCGATTAAGCACAATGGTCGTTCCGGTTCATATAGTCTTTGCGGCCGAACAAGCCCAGGCCGTTATCAAGAAAGAAACCTACCGCAGTGTTAACACGGAAACCGGTGGGTTGCTTGTCGGTCGCCTGATAGACTATGGCGACAAGCCGATTCTGGCGGTTGTGGCCGCAACTGGCCCTGGCCCAAGCGCCGATAGGCGGCCTCAGTATTACGGTTCCGACCAGCTCTATCTTCAAAGCGCATTAGAAGCATTGCGAGACGAGTTTTCTGAATTCGGTATGGACTATGTAGGGGAGTGGCACAAGCATCCTCCGGATATTCCGAGGCTAAGTTATGGTGACATAAGTCAGGCACGGGAAATTCTAGTGGCTCCCGATTACAGATTACAAGGTGGGTTGTTGATGCCACTCACATTACTCAGACAGGAGCGCTTTGAGCAACATTGTTTTTATCTATCCAGAGAACTTACCGAACCGGTCGAGATTCCCAACACTGATGTAGTGCAGGATATAGCACTAAAAACTTTGCTCAAGGAAACATTGTGCTCTGACCATAATTCTGCGGTTATACCAAATGCGCGTGCAGTTCATTCCGTATTTTATAATGAAATCCTTCAGACAGCGGAACACAGGCCCACGCGTCTCAACCGAGATATTGAACGGGCACAAGACCTAGAAATGCGATATGGTTTCGAGACAAAAAACATCGCTGCTTCCGATGAATGTGTCGAACTACAGTTTGCCAACAAACCACTTTATCTGAAGGATTGGCCTGATCTATTACCCCGGAACAAACGGGCTTACGTGGATTACGTGTCGGTGAAGTTTGTGCACGGGTATCCCAAAGATCCAGTGATTAAGGTAAAAGTCAGCGGGCAACTGTATGCTGTAAATGTTACAAGGGCTGATCTTAAGGATAATGCTCCTCTTGATCATTTGCTGGAGGCTTTTTTTGATTTTCTGTTGAAAGAACGCAAGCAAGCAGCCAACGATTTCGAACTGATTTCTACAGCATACTGACATTATTTTATGATAAAATGACAAGGGTGGCCATATCCTGTTCCTGACGATTGGGGAAAACCTCTATGTACATCACGATTCCAGAAAATCTGATTGCCTCTATGATTCAAGCAGCACAAAATATCCCTGTCAACAGCCTGGGCGGCGCGTTGTTTGGTCGCGTGTTGGATGCTGGTGATGTGGCTCAAATTTTGGCGATGGGCGACTTCAATACTGCTGGCAGCATTGGGGTATGGGGCTATGTCGAAGATATTGCTCGTATCCCAGATTTGTTCAGTGCGAGACTGTTTCCGGATTGTGTTGTCGCTGTTGTGCAGCCTCAAAACCAGGTGTCTTTTTGGGTCTATGACGTAGGTACATTGTTTCCCGTCAGGCACGAAGTCGTGCGGCTCTATGCGGACTTCTACAGCCGTTTGGCAGGCTTGTTCGATACGACTTACCTGTCCGACAAAACTGTGACTGTGATTGGGCTAGGCACTGGCGGCGGAATGGCGGCATTAGAACTGGCCAAGACAGGTGTGGGGCACTTCCGCCTGGTGGATTATGACCGCCTTGAGGTTCACAACATAGCGCGCCATGTGTGCGGTCTGCACGATTTAGGGCGTTACAAGACCCGCGCGGTCGCTGATCTGTTGCGTGATACGCATCCCACTATCCAAGTCAAGACATTCGAATTCGATATTTTGGAGGATCGTGATCTGCTGGCCAACGTTATCGCCGGCAGCGATCTCGTTATTGGAGCCACAGACTCGGAGGCCTCCAAACGTTTGATCAACCAGATTTGCTGGTCCTTGGAGGTACCGGCCGTCTACGGAGCGGCCTACGATCGGGCCTTCGGTGGGGATGTGGTGCGAATTATCCCACCGGAAACTCCTTGCTATGAGTGTTTTTACGCCCAGGTCGTGGAATTGTTTGAGACATCACCTAAAAAAGGGAACCTGGATTACTCCTCGGCAGATCTCTCGAAAGTCGTCGCTGAACCCGGCTTGGGAATGGATGTCGGTTTTATTACTCTGGTGCTTACCAAAATGGCCCTGTTAACCTTACTTCGAGGCACAGAGAGTACTTTAGAAGATTTCCCAACAGATTGGATTATGTGGGGGAATCGCGCCGTGTGGGCCTTTCAGAAACCCTTGGAAAGTATTTTTCTGGAATTCGAGCGCAATCCGCAGTGCTCGGTATGTCAGACACTGGCTGTGAAGCGTGAGCAAGCTATGCAAATGCTTGGAATGACGGAGAATGAATATCAGCAGGCTTTAGAACGCCTGGCTGAAGACCTCAACAATATCCCCGTTTTCTCTGCCAACGACATACTTCGGTGTGGTTGTCATCAATCCGACAGAATAGAAACCATCACTAACGAGGAGTAAAACCTATGGCTAACAATCGTGGCTCAATCAATGAATATGATCTGGTTTGGGGGGCGCCGGCCGGTTATGACGTCCAACAACCGCCGCAGGGTCAATATCCCCCACCGCATAGCATTACCCAAGTGAAATTACTGCGCAAGCTGCGCGTGCGTGAGGGTACGGCAGCAGTAGTGACTCTGGATGGCGCTTATCAAGAAACGCTGCGACCAGGAGGAGTCTCATTAGGCAAATATACCCTGCTCAAGAGATGTGAAATTTACTGGGTGGATATGCGCGATCGTGAATTGACAGTTCAAACCTCCAAAGAACTAAAAATTATGGACCCCGTTCCCCTGGACGTGGATTTAACTGTCTCCGTGAAATATCGGGTTTCTGAGCCAAGGGTGGTGTCACTTGAGGTTAAGAATCCGATTACGACCTTATACGATTACACAATCGAAGCCATGCGCCAGGCGTGCAGCCAGTTCAAGCTACAAGATTTTCTCGCCGGCGGTTCTGCTGGCAACAGCATTCACCAGTTCCTCAAAGGCCGTAACGTAGAAAACTACCTGGGGATTGTATTGCTTGACGTTTTGACTGCTTCGGTTTCCGGCGCAGATAGAGCGGTATCCCTAATCCAAAATCAAGGTCTTGCGCCCGCCGAGACCCAGGTGGGGTTGACAACAGAAGCAATGCGTAGGAATCAGGAGTTACAGTATAAAATGCGTGAAGCAGAGGTCAAGAATGATATAGCTGGAATGTTGCAATTGACGCCTGCGTATGTGGCGCAGTTCATGCCAGATATGTATGAACGCATTTACGGGAATCGCGCCCTCACTGACCAAGCGCGGCTGGCAGGACTGATTGAACTGGCAAAGATGGGGGTCATTGATACTTCATCTTTGTCGGGACTGGGTGGGGACATGGCTAACACACTCGGTAGAAACCTAGGGGTTGCGCCTTCTCCCGTTGCGGGCGCATTGCCGGGATATGTTCCTGACCAGCCGTATGGTACGATGGGCGTCAAGGGAAGGCTGCTCCAAGAGATCAACGCATTGCGCGATAATGGCTTCGATGTCTCGCTCCAAGAGGATGCAGAGAACTACTATGTACAAGTGAAAATGGCATTAGATGAACAGGGAAAACAGTTAGGCGTGTATTTTGTCTGCCCGCAGGATTATCCCCAAAAGCCACCTCAGCTCCTTGTCGAATACGATGGCCGCCAAGAGGCTTTTGATTCCATCAACATTAGAAATTGGGATTACCGTAAATCTCTTTCCGAGATTCTTAAAGAAGTTGTGGGTTATTATTGGGGATAGGGAGGTTATATGAGGCCTTTTATCTACACCAGTGGTTATAGTCCTCACACCACCTATAACTGGGTTTCCGGCGGCATTCAGGCAGAAGAAATCGGTGGCTGTCACGCGATGTTTGCTGCGCGCGTCCCTTTCATCCCCAGCTTTCTATCCGATGATTTCACTCGTATGATTACTGGGGAGATGGGACGCATCAGACTTATCGTGCTAAGGCAGATACGTTTCATCAATGACTTAGCCAGGGCTAAAGATTTCGCAACGACTTTTGACCTGCGGTTTATCTCTCGGCCCAAATTCACTCTGGTCAGGAATATTGAAGAACCGCGTAATGAGATAGATATTGTTTTTCTGGGAAAGGCTTTTCACCAAAACAAGCAAACCGCTCGTGACTTGGCTCTCGGTCTATGGGAAAAGTTCTATGCACACTTTCCACTGGAAGATCCTTTTAATTATCCTCTCATACCCATAGTAAGCGAAGAAGATTTTAGAGAATGTCTTCTGCCAATACCTTTAACAGAATCTAACCCTGAGCAAGTGGTAGAAATTCGGAAGTTTGAAGAACATGATCCGTATACATCAGAAAAGGTGTTGTTGGGATACCATCCGCACCAGTTTATGCCGGTCTTTGACTCCAGCGCAATGGCACGCTTTTTCGAAGTCCTGACCAGACAACCCGGCAAATGCGCCGTCAGTATCAGCTTGCAACCTACCACTCTCTTTGATGAAGAATCTCGTGCGATTTTACAGATACTCGCTCAATACACAGTGAATCAGCAGCAGAGCGAGGGATGGATGGCATTGCACCGCGCGGAGCGATTGGATGATCTGGGCAAGGTCTACTCATCCATCATCAACCAACGCCATCACTTATTTTCCATCCGTATTCAGGTTTGGGGAACGCATTACGCACCGCATGATCTTGTAGAGGCGTTGGGATCAGAGCTCATGAATAACACAACCGAAGAGCCGCGACTTTGGTCTGCCGTAATCCCTACTGAGGCTGACTGGCATGTTGCACGGGATAATTTGACTCTGCTCGAACACAAAATATGGCAGCCTTCTGATATAGATTCGCGAGGCAAGCGTTTGCGCTTTTTAGTGACAGCTTACGAAGCCGCTGGAGCGTTCCGTTTGCCGATACCCCCGGAAAGCGGTTATATGCCAGGAATAATGGTAAGAGATGAACCCTTTGTTCGCCCGTCTGGTGAAGATTTAACAAATCTACAATGCGAAGCATCCAATAGTGAACCTAGTGTTTCACAGGAACTTTCTCTGGGTAAAATCAGTCATCGGGGTACATCTACAGGGGTTGACTTTAAATTCTCATTAAGAGACCTTAAAAACCATGCTCTAATTGCGGGTGCAACTGGCAGTGGCAAGACTAACACTTGTTTGTACATATTGTCGCAACTGTATAATAAATATAGAGTTCCATTCTTGGTTATGTACCCTCTTGATAAACCGGATTATCGCTATTTGATGGGGGAATCTGCTGTAAAGGATGATTTATTAATATACACTGTTGGTGATGAGACAACTTCGCCTTTTCGTTTCAACCCATTCCATATCCCGGATAAAGTCTTACTTAAAACACATATTAGTCTATTGATGAGATGTTTTTCGGCGGCTTTTAGTATGTGGGATCCTTTGCCTGCAGTATACCGCGCTGCCATACGTCGTGTCTATCAAAAGAATGGGTGGAACGTGGACCTTGATACCGGTGAATATGGGCGCAGACGCAATGCAGTTACCCCTACCATGGCAGAATTCTATGAGGTGTTAGTAACTGTTACAAAACAAATGACACAGGACTATGATGAAGAAGCAAAGGGACGTGTCAGGCAATCAGCAGAAATAAGACTGCATGATCTGCTCCTTAACGCTGGTTCCATCGTCAACATTGATGGTCCGGCTTCTATCGAGAAGGTTTTATCGTATCCGACTGTAATGGAGTTAGGTAGAGTAGGCTCTACGCAAGATACTGCTCTGATTATGGGGTTTTTGATTGTGCAACTTGTGGAAGAGCTGCAGAGTTACTACAAGAAGTATCCTACTGAGAACTCTAACGTGTTGCGCCATGTGACTCTTATTGAAGAAGCTCATCGGCTTATGAGTTCTGGGCAAACTACCAGTGAGGATTTAGCAAACCCAATGGAGAAAGGAGGAGAGGATTTCGCCAATATCCTGGCTGAAGTACGAGGGTTCGGTGAAGGCATACTTATCGCAGAACAAATACCAACACAACTTGTGAACGGCGCTATCGGTAATACCAACTTCAAGATTATGCATCGTATTGAAGATCAAGATAGTTTTAAACTGTTTTGCGACGTGATGAATCTTAATGATCGACAAAAGCAATATGTGCGATCGCTAGGGCCTGGCGATTCTATCGTGCGCGGACGTAATGGGCGACCTGTTTTAGTAAAAGTGGAGAATTACCTTGATCAATTCCAAGATGCTAATGATCGTCCTTTGATAGATCTTAGTGACGACGCTGTCCAGCGCTTTATGACGCATAAACCGATCGAAGTACCCTCTATCAACCTTTGGAACCCTCCTTCTACTATTCAAGTCGAGCATACGAGTTTATTAACCGAAGATTCTCAAGACTTTTTGAACTCGGTGCAAGAAGCTGTGGCTACAGAGGATTGGAACCGCGTTAGACGTTTAATTTCTGGATGGTTAAACCCTACTAATTCTCAAAAAGTTAAAATCGCGTTGTGTAAGGAAATAGCAAGTTCTCTTGGTTATACAGAAAAACAATCCGAGTTGATATTATCTCTGTTTTAGTAGATGAGGTTTGAGATGAAATCTGGGACAGTAAGCGGTAGTGCAACAAAATCTACAAGTGTTTCTAAGGGGGCTACTCGTGTCTCTTCACCCAAACCATCTCGAGTCCCTGTCACAACCAGTATAAAATCTGCGCATCCTGTTTCTAAAGTAAAGGTAGGGTACACATCACAAAAAAAAGTTAGCCAGGTAGGCAAACATGCTTATCCGTATCAGAAAGCGCGGAAAGAGTTTATGAATAATTCATTAACAGATCCTAAAGTAGGGAAAGACATTAAAGGATGGATTAAACAAGAAAAAAATCGTGTTGGGAAAAGTGGTTATTGGAGAAGCCCTCCTGGTTTTGATGTTGGTCACAAACAGCCGGGAATTGACAAAGCCAAAAACTTCCAATGGGAGAATTCTAGCATGAATCGCAGGAAGGGCGCAAAATATAAGCGCTGAGCAAACACTTCGGACAAAATCTCTGATAAGAGCTTCTAAAGGAGAGTAAAATGGTGGTCAATATTGAATTTGCCCTTAAGACATTAGATATGGAGTTTATAGTAGATAATGGTATCTATGGATCTAGTTTAGCTTCTAGTAACGATGGCCGTAAATTTCCAATAGTATTTTTTGAATGGACGGCTGAGGATGAACAGGTATATGTTCGATTGATTATAGTGCCTTTCATAGAACTTCCGAGCGAAGGGTTTGCTTATGATTTGGTTGAACATGTTCTATTTATCAACCAACAGCTACCTAGAGCTAAGTTTTTACTTGACAGCGACGGAGATTTGGGACTTGCTTTGGATATTGCTGCCGAAGAATGGAGTTCGGAGAACCTAGGGCGTGCACTTGATGTGCTAGGTACATTTGCTGAATACTATTACGATGAGTTGGCGTCCTTTGTTCATTGAGGGTTGATAGAACCATTCAGTTCGTTTACGATCTATGCTCTGCATAGCCATCCGGTTGTGGTGTTTTTATCACTGAGGGTGGCTATGGTTTTTGTTTGTGATTGATTGTGGGTACTGCAAGAATTTATGGAAAATGTGAGCTTCTATTTATGACCGATTCTACCCTTTTTACCGAAAATGCTACTCAACCCGAAGTCATCAGTGCTTTCTATGCTAACGATTACGCGCAGGTCATTCGCCTGTGTAGCGAGATCCTCAACATAGACCCGGCCAATGCCTTTGCCCAAGCGTATCTGGCAAAGGTCGAAGAGGCGTTAGATGAAGGCTACGGCGTTCCGCTGGATTTGCGGCGGCGCTTTCACCAAGCCAATCGCCTGGCGCAGTTACAACAATACACTGAGGCGCGTGCGATCTATGAACAGATTATCGGCACGGCCCGGTCGCAGGGTATTCCCCAGTGGGGTCAGGTTGAAGCCGCTCTGTTACGCATAGATAGCTATGAAGCGGCCCTGCCTCTCGTTGCCCAAGCAGAAGCTTGTCTGGCGCAAGATGCCTGGGAGGAAACAATAACCTTCTACCGCCAGGCACTTGCTGTGGCCCCGGATCTCAAAAATGTAGCTGCAAAACTGGAGAGCATTCTTCTTCTTATGGATAAAGTCCAGCATCTTTGGTCTCTTGTGGAGACTCCCGTCATGCTTCAGCGGGAGTCGGTCGCCAATTTTGTCGAAGCCATACAAGAAGCGCATCTGTTGCTGGTTCAGTGGCCGGCGAGCGTCCGTATCCGGACGCTTATCACCAAGATTGAAGAAGCGACGGTTGCCCTTTCCGCGCGTCTACATCGCGAGATTCGTGAATGTCTGGAATTGGCGCGCCAATTTGAACATCCGCGCGTGGCTGCTGGATTGCTGCGACGGGCGCGTGGGCTGCTCGCGTATACTGAGTCCCTGCCAACTGAAAACAATCCCTTTGAGGATTTGACCGCGCAAGTGTATGCATTGGAAACTCAACTGGCCGTGAGCAGAGAAGTCGAACGCCAAATTTCCGTGTTGCCCTCTGAGTCTCTACCCTATCCTATGGATACAGACTTGACGCTAAATGGCGATGGTGCTACAATACTTGTCGGTATAGATGAGGCAATGCAGCGTATAATGCGCATGTGTGAGCAAGCACAAACACTGAACAGGGAACTAGATATATGCCGGGTCGCACTGACCTGTGAAACTATCGAAGCGATTGTAGCCCTGCCCGCAGGCAATGTTGAAGCGCCGTCCGACAATTTTCTGTGGTGGGAGCCATGGCAAAAAGCTCGCACGATTATTGCGGAAATCTCACGGACGTTGTCGCTTTGGCAAACCACGCGAAATTCCGATGTTGTGCGCCGCGTCTATACATTGCTCGAACAAATACACAAATTATCGGATGGGTTGATATATCCGTTGGGAATAATGCTCCAGGAGATTTACCAACGATGGGCAGTGATCATAAGCCGGTATACCGCAGCAGAATCACCGGAGTTTTCTGTACATTCCACAGAATCTAATCAAGGATAGCAATGATGATACAAGTGGATATCCAAGAACGCCCCTTTGAAAATAACCCACGTTTCACTTATGTCAAAATCATAAGTACTGGGATATCAGGCGAGGTCTTGCTGGGAGGACGGGATAGCGAAACCGGCGTTGAGGTGGTGATTAAGCAACCTAACAAACTCAGCGACGATTCAGCGCGTGGGCGTCATGCCATGAATATCTGGAACGAGGCCCAGGCGCTGCGACGATTACAGAGCCTTAAGGAACAAGATGTCTGCCAACTGCTGGCTTCGGCCCGGAAGCCGGATAACAGTGAGAAAACTATCACCTACGCTTATATAATTACCACCCGCGCCCAGGGTCAAACGCTGGAGACGCTGGCAGAGGAATATAAGCGCCCAGGAGCGGTCATCCCCTGGCTGCAGATCCTTGCCATTATGGAACGCTTGAGTGGATTGCTTGTCCGCGCGCATCATGCCAACCTCATCTACAATGACGTCAAGCCGGAGCATATTTTCTGGGATCAGAGCACAGCGCAACTCAAACTGATTGATTGGGGCAATGTAGTCTTCTATGACCACGAGAAGGAAGTCAAGCAACCTTGCGACGATATCGCTCAGGTCGGCGAGTTGCTTTACCAATTGATTACGGGACAAAGACCTGGCGCCACGCTAGATTTCGGTGTGGCCTCGTTGCCCGCGGGTCTTCGTGAAGTGATTGAGAAAGCGCTTCGTCAAGAATACACAACGATGAGCGCGCTTCACAGCGATCTTGAACGTCTTTATCAAGAACAAGAGCGTTTGCACCGCGCAGAGCTCGACAAAATCGCTGCTGAACTTTCCGTTCCAGATTTGCCCATGGAAAAACTGAACACTCTCGAGCGACGACTTTCAGACTGGTCAGCTCACGCTGTGCATACAACCTCTACCGAGCAGGCGTTGGGCGAGATCCATAAGAAAGTTAAGCAATATCGCCTGCAAGTGGAATGGCGTAATGTTGTAATGCGTCTGGAGGAATCAGATTATGGAGGAGCACAGAAGGTCTTAAGACCTGTGGTTGCCAGCCTTCCGCTAATGCCTGATCTACCCGAAGTGATGAATCTGCACTTGGTTGACGGGCTCGTGGCGTGGGAGTTGTCCGAAGGCGCACCCAATACAGAGATCGAGGGAGTGATTAGGTTAGTAGTGTCATCGGATGAAAAGCGGAACCTGGAGGCGCTCTGGAAAGTGCTTGGAATGCGAGAGACCTTTCGACCTGGAGATAAAGAGGTCATTCATGAAACCATTTATTGGCTCTCGCGCAAGGTAAATAAGCCTACAATTCAAGCCAATCTCACCTGGCTTGAGCGACATCTTGATGAATTGGCAAAATATCAGCAGGATACGACGACGCTCCGAAGTCTGAAGCGCATCAACCTTGAGCTTTTTGATCAGATCGTCGCTTTGCCCCAGGTCGAGCCTGAACTTACCCCATTGTATCAGACCTACTCTGAGGTTGTACGGGTGTTGAAGAAAATCGTGGAACTCTTGGATAAAATCTCTTCGCCGCACACCGTGGACCTGAAGGAGGCTACTGAGTGGTTGTCCACTGGCGCTCAACAGCTCTCAGATACGCTGAAACGCGCTCAGGAGGCGTTTGCGCGACAGGATCACCAAGAATGGGAATGGCTTGACGAAGTCCAGCTTTTGGATTTGAGCAATGCGCGTTTGCAAACGTGGTGCGAAACGGCCCGGGGAAAATTGTCTCCGCCGCCTCTACCGCCAATACTGGGGCGTGAAGGTCTGTCGCAGTTGTCAGACGTTTGCGCCCTACTTGCCGCGAGTCAGTTTTCGCAGGCAACTGAGGTACTGCGTAAATACGCCGAAACCGGTTCGCTAAAATCCGATATGCCTGAGTATGCTTATTATGAAGTTTTGCAGGCCAGAGAACAGGCAATGCGTGAATGGGAGAACGGCCAATATGCGGATGCTTGCGCAACGTTTCAGTCTGTTGAAAAAGCGTTGGATTTATACCAGGAACAACCTGCCGGCAAGGTTTTGGCTGATCACATAAAGTGCCTGACCGGTATAGCCATTAAGATCGTTGCGCGTTTATCGAGCGCCAACAACTGGGCAATGGATTCATCCCCCGCAGACAACAAAGTCTGGGAAGCCTTAGGGACAGGACTTTGCTCTATTGAAACCGAGTTAAGGGGGCAATTGGCAGCAACAGGCGGATTACGGACCTCACAACAGATCGGCGCGCATCAGAAGTTGCGTGAGATATACCAGGACCAGCGCGCCGATTTTGCTGATGCGGTGGCGCGCGTAAAGCAGCAGACGCCGCCCCATCCTTTTGTGGATGTGTACGAGGCCTGGGCAACTGGGGAGGTTCCTGAAACACAAGAGCGCTATGTCTCCCCACCTGTTACGAAACCGGGATTGCCAGATTTCAGTGAAGTTGAGGAGCTGATTCTTGCCAGAAAATTGGGCAAAGCCCAGGGTATTCTGTCACGTATAGAACAGGAAAACCCGCAGGTTTTTGCGTCGAGCGAGGGCTATGTCTATAAAGTAGCCCTTGAGCGATTCAGAATTGGCATTAAGGCCATCGGCATTGGCAACTATGCCGCTGCAGTAAGAAACCTGGATCAGGCGATTGAAGCGGCTCGGAACTTGCGCCAGCAGCACGTGCAGGTCCCCCTCGTTGAATTTATGACCGACAAGCGAGAAAAAATTGATATATTAGCGCGGCGATTGAATGATGCGGCCACCTACGTCCAAAATGGACACATACCTCGACCGGGGCAGCAGGCCTGGGAGAGATTCCAGAATACGCTGAAGAACAACGCAACTGAGGCTTACGATAACGCATTCCCTTGGGACAAACAAGCGCTTGAGACACAACCGGGTCTTCACGCCAAATTGCACAAGGCTTATGAAAGAAAGGATGCGCGCGAGTACACGCAGTGTCTGGAGGAGTGGGAAAAAGCTTACGAGAATCATCCTTTTACGCCAGTTTACCGCGCGTGGGGCGAGACACTTCGCAAAGGCTGGTACTTCGGCGTCCCGGCATACTTGTGGATTGGGGGAGGAGCGCTGGTCATGTTCCTATTAATTATCTTGGGTGGGCTCGTGAAACAGGCCTTGCTCCCCCCGACTTCTCCCACTCCTCTGGTTGCGGCAACAGAGAACATTGTTGTACCTTCAGTCTCACCCCCAACCAATACCCCTGCATCGACAGACGACTTATCATCCATTTGTAGACAAATGGCTACCTTCACGCAGAATGGAGAGTGGGAACAAGTTTTACTGGCAGTTGAGAACGCGCGCGACGTCTCTGGCGAGGCTCTGGGGGCTGCAGTTACCGCGATCCCGCGCGAGGAGTGTGATTTCGCCGGGCTGCTGGCGCAAGCCGGAAAGAGCCTGGCGCAGCAGTATTACGATCAAGAGGCATACCAGCAGGCCGCGGAGGCTGTCCAGCGTGTATTGGCACTGTTGACTTTGCCGGGATTTCCAGAAGTGGATGCTGGCATGCATCGTGATATGGTGATTTTGCAATCCTGCGCCGACTACCAGCGGTCCATGGCGGCAGAGGACCTCGATGCCGCGGGCGGGGCTTTGGATCTGGTATCCGGGTATGTAAATGAGAACGGCTTTCAAAACACTTTCATTCAATTGTGTGGAGGATTGAGCTTGCCGCAAGCGCAGGCGAGCATCATACCATCTGAGCCGACTGAACCACCTGCGTCACCTATAATACTCCAAACTACTCAACCGGGTCCCACTCCTAAAATCACAGATGGTTCTTGCATGCCGAAGATTCCCACAACACTAGTGGAACCGGCGGATCAAGCCTCCCAGCCAGCGGGATTTGGCCCGGTGACTTTCAAGTGGGAGGGGGGGCAACGCTGCGACGGTCAGGTGTGGCAAGTCACCTTGAATGACAGTGCGGAATACTGTCAGCCGGCGAATGAGCACCAAACAACCTGCATTATGCCGAACACTCCGGGAACGTATCAATGGCGTGTGGAGATTTGGCAGGACGGAAAGCCTGTGAGTGAAATGATATCCGGCTTCCTCAAACTGATTGTACAGGCGCCAGACCCTTGCGCGTCGGATAAAGATGGGGACGGTGTCAACGACTGTAAAGATCGGTGTAAAGATACGCCAGGGCCAGGCCGTAACGATGGTTGCCCTGAGGGTTGATAGATCTAGCGAAGGGGATGCTTAGATGCGTACAATTCACATTGTGGGTATTCTCGCGACTTTGTTGATAGCGTTCGCGCTATTGGATGTCTTTCTGGGCGAAGTCGGCGGCGCGCCGGCGTTTGCTCAGGGTGCGTTCTCTGCATTGGAGTCTCTGACGGTGGTCAAGACGGCTGGCGTAACTGTTGCTGCTCCAGGACAAATTGTGACCTTCGTCCTAACTGCCAGCGCAGACTTCAGTGGTACAGTGCAACTCCCCATCTCAATAATGATCACCGAAACGTTGCCGGGTTCGCTCTCTTTTGTCGGAGCGACGCCGGGCTTCTCTAATAACGCGGGCAACATCGTGTGGTCCCGTCCTTTCTCCCCTGCCTTGGGATATGAGACGGTTACATTTACGGCGCGTCTTGCCGATTCGTTGCTTGCCTACACGCCCATTGTCAACACTGACTATCGCGCGCGAATTCTGAACACGGAAGTAGCAGGCGCTCCGGTGACATTGACCGTCGCGTCTGTGCCTGGGTTGGTATTAGGGGGCGTGCCTTCGCCGCAGTATGTTGAAGAGGGTGAGTCTTTCGGTCTCCGCTATCCATTGACCAATACAGGTAATTTTACCGACACCTTCGATTTCAGTATTGATTTGCAGTCCGAGGCATTACTTACGAATTGGCAAATCTCGCAGCCCCCTAGTGTTACCCTGCCCGCAGGTGGCAAAAGTACCGTTGAAGCATGGGTAACAGTTGGTCATGGGCCTGCTGGCAAAGTTGCCACGGCCACTTTGTTTTTGACAGGGACCTCCATGTTAGGCGCCATGGAAAACGTAGCCACCGACATTGTAGTGCGATACCACAGCTATATTTATTTACCTCTTCTGCTGCGTTCCTACCCACCCAAACCCCTGATCACCTCGGCAATGATTCAGACGTCCCGTGGCGGCCCTGGCTATACGTATGTGCCGGGTGTGCAAGTCACTGTATCCGCGACGGTGGAGAATGATGTAGTGCAAGACCTTCGCTTCCGCACGGCGGATGGCCCTTGGAGCGATTGGCTGCTCTTCGCGTCGGATACATCTCATGCCTATACCTTCGCTGGCGATAGTGGATACAAGGTTCTTTATATAGAGGCGCGTGGTGTTGAGGGTGGTATATCCGATCCGTATGTGGTGTCTGTGAGCCTATTGTACAATGGCGACTTCGGCGCCGGGGTAACCTCGTGGGGAATGTCCAACCAGGTGATGCCGCTGCCCTCCATTACGGATGGACGCGCTTTGCTCGGTAATCAGTCTTGGGCTTGCCATCCTGCACCCATCGGCTCCGCCAGTATTTATCAATCGCTAGACTTGACCAACATCCCTGTGGGACGAACTATCATGCTGTATCTAGATTATGATATTTACACGGAGGACAAACTCCTCCCGGGGGACTACGACCGTTTTGTCGTTCTGGTAGATGGGCAAGAAATCCATAGAGATGGCTATAGTGGAACGGAACCTTATGGCTGTGGTAAATGGCATCAGGTTACGCGGACGAATGACGCGCTTGACTTAACCGTGTATCGTGGCAGAATGATTCAAATTTTGTTTGGCAATTTTACTCGCTATGATGATTGGTACAACACCTATACCGTGGTAGACAATATTCATCTTGTAGTTCAGTAATAAGCATTTTGGTTGCGGAGAAACAATAATGGCAAATCCGGTAGAGTTTTCCACGTTATATCGTTCAACAGGCAATTTTATTGATTTATATGCTGAGGGGCATTACGCGCGGGTGCTGCAAGTACACGATCTGCGTAGAGATAAGGCGGTCGCCTTTAAAGTATTACGTCTTGAGCATCTAGAGTCTGCACCTGAGAAGAAACTTCAAAAATATAACGCGTATGGTCTCGAGGTGCGTCTTCTGCAGAAACTATCCGATGAAAGCCGGGTGGTTGATTTGCTGGATTGTGGTTTTGTATCGGATAAGAAAAATGAAGCGCCCAACGAAGGACAAATCGTTAGTTTTGGAACAGACGTCGAGACGTTTAATGAACATTTGCCCGAGTATATGCAAATGAAGTGGCGCCCATACCTTTCTGAAGTGCTAATGCCTAATGAGCACAACTTGTATCTTTTGTTGACCGAAAAGGATAATCAACAACAGGCACGACGTTTACCTGTAGAAGAAGGGCTTGATTTTTGTCTGCAGTATAGCGAACTTCTACAACGCGTGCATGAGCATGATATTGTCTACAATGATTATAAAACGGCGCACTTCTATTGGGATGGCGTTCATTTGTGCGTGATTGACTGGAACAATTCTACGGACCTCAACGGTAACGGATATAACTCCCAAGAGGCAATGCGATACAAACAAACGGATATTCGCAGTTTCATCCTTGGGGTTATGTATCCCGTTTTTACGGGTCTGTCTCCACTTGTCAATGTGCCCTTACCATCCGGTCCGGCAGATTACGAATCGGCTTTCAGCCGTTACAACGGCGTCCGGGAGCTAGATTTTGGAGTCAAACCCACATTGGTCCCCTGTCTTATGGACATGATGATAGCAGGGGTAAATGGGGATTATAAAGACATAACCCAGTTTACTACCGCCCTGCAAAGCTGCGCCTTGCACTATGGCTGGGAATTTAGCAACAGAAAACCGCAAATACCCGCAGTTCGTTCCAGAGGAAAAATTCGCGCTGGCCTTCAGGCGTTACGTCAAGCTCAGGGCCATCTGGCGCAGGCGCAGCGGTGCTTTACCGAAGCATTAGAAGAAGATTGTAGTGATTTGGAAGCCCAAAGGTTACTTAAAGCAACCGAGGAGTTTCTTACAAAACGGGTAATTCCTTGAAGCTCCTGTCACATCGGCGCATCAAACTGAAGTTTTAACTTATTCTCTGTTTATGAAGGAGACAGATCATGACTGACGTTAACAAACTGATGAATCAAGCACGTGTACGTGTCAATATTGCGAATACGCCAAGCGCTCATCGTGAGGCGCTCGGTCTACTCAGTCAGGTATTGCAGAGTGAGCCTGATAATGATGAGGCTTATGATTTGCTGGAAGCTATTGCTACCAAGGGATTGATTCCTAGCAACAATGTTGAAGCAGTGTTGTCCCCCTTGACAACAATTCGCGCAGTACAACTACTTCGCCAGATACAATCACCAGGCAGCACGGCGCGACCTGCGGGAGCTGCGGTGGGCGGAAGCGTGCCATCCGCAAGTCCCGGCCTGCCCTCTGCGACACAGGATCAAGTTAACGTGCTTCTGGAACAACTAACCCAGGTTTACTATGAGGGCAAATATCAGGAGGCGATCAATTTGAGCCTGCGCGTTTTGCAGCTTGATCCGAACAACCTGAGCGCTAAAGAGTATCAAGCCAAAGCCGATGACTATCTCCGGCGTGGTGTTGTAGCCGAGACCCGCATTCCTCTATTGGCGCGTACTAAATACAACCGCGCCCGTTCAGCTATCCGTGCAAGTCTTTACAGTGAAGCGCAAAATCTCCTGGAAGAGGCGCTGAAAATCGCTCAAGATGAAGCTGGTATTTCCCGATGGGCGGATGCTGAAAGTTTGCTGCTAGAAATAGCGGATTTGCAGTTAGCGGAAGAACTGCGTAAAAAAGGAGATGATCTTGCCGCACGTGATAACTGGGAGCAGGCGCTAGAACAGTATGAGAACTCGTTGGGGGTCGTCAATACGCCGCGCACCCAGGTCAAGTATGATTCGCTCAAAAAAGTGATTCAACTTTACCAAGAGGTTGATATCAAGCTGTCGGTGCTTAGCGGGCAATTGCTTGATAAAGCTGAACAAATAGAATCTCTCCGCGCCGATTTGGCGCAAGCGCTCACCTATTGGCCGAATAGCGCCCGTCTGATGGAGTTGTTGGTCAAATTGGATGCTCGTTCGCGTAATGTCGGTGCAAAGCTCCTGGCATACGGTAAAGAAGCATTTGCTCGGGCATGCGATGCTCCTTCTTTGCGAGAGCGATTGATGGGTATACAGGAAGCTTTGCTTAATTTGGAAGCGGCTTCGAACTTGTTATCCGAAGATTCCAACGCCGATACAGTTAGAATTCAAGCCAGCACTGAGGAGAAACGTACAAAGCAAGCTATTATGTTGCTGGATGAAGCGGATAAGTATATGAACTTGCGGGATGAGGCAAGTTTGAATACCGCGCGCGATAAACTCAATATCGTCGCCAATGACTGTAGTGATTTTGTTCAAGATCAACGTTATCGCACACTCCTCTCAAAACTACAACATTATTTTCTTGAAGAAGCCGCAGGCGAGCTAGAACACAAAAAACCTAATCTATCGTATGCCCGAAAAATGGTGACGGCGGCAGGTAATCTGCCTTTTAATCTCCTGGGGCGGTCGCACGACGTTGCACAAATGCATCAACAGATTGACCGACTTGGTCTACGCAAACGTTTGATACCTTTTGCTATAGCAGGTGGGCTTCTAGTTATATGTCTCATAGCAAGTCTCCTTTCAAGACCCGTATGGATGCCTTTGTTTTTCCCGACGCCGACGGCAACGGCAACAGCTACGCTTACACCCACAATAACGCCAACTGATACCCCTACCTCTACAAATACCCCTACATTAGTGCCTACGGTTACACCTGTCTTTACCCCAACTCCTAATCGGGTCATGTGTCTAGGTGTTACGAAAACCAGTTCTTACGCCGCTTATTATGTTTACCGAAATCCAGAGGAAAATGCAGATGGACAAATTGGCACAGTGTCAACACGAAATGTGAAAGTTGATATTCTAGATCAAACACGTGACAACAATGGGAGACGTTGGTTCAAGATTGATTACGGCGACGAAGATACAACGCAGATAGGTTGGATCTTGGCAGATCGAATTGTGGAAGTCACAACTTGCCCTCGGCTGCCGTAATCAAAAAATCTGAACAGTCTGAATAATCCCCCTGACTTACTGCCTTGCGGTGATGCACATTTTTCGAAGGCAGTCAGGGGGATATTCGTGAGGCGTAAAACATGAATGCTGAAAGACAGTTTGTACATACCTCTTTTGATGAGACAATTATTCGGGAAATACAGCTTTTATCCAATAGTCTGCAATTTGCCGGAACAGATCTTTCCTCAAAAGCTGAGTTATTGGCACAATCACTCTCTGCTGGAGAAGTCGCCTGTTGGCTGTATGCTGATCTTTATAAAGAATTTGACCTTGATGGCTTTGAGTGCAGAATCAGAGATAGGTTTGTTGCTCTGCGCTATGTTGCATTAGTTGCGCGCGTGTTGAGCGCATTGGCAGGATTCTTGTTGATTCTCTATACAGGAATCAATGCGTGGGGGGCTTTGACAAGTTATGCCGCACTACCCGCGGGATCGGGCATTCCAACTTTTTTACTGGCGTGGGAGCAAGGGTTTAATCAGTTTTTGGGTACACAGTTGTCTTTTACTTATCGGTTAAGTCAGGTTGTAGTTTTCGATTTCTTGTTGGTACTGCTTATTGTAACACTGGCGGTTATCGAGTACATAGGCAAATATATGCGTGAACTGTATGTAATGGCCAAGGCTAAACAATTGCGGGCAAAAGTGCGCCCGGTTTTAGACGCTATAGGGCGATTTCTATCGTATCGGCGTCATAATATTATAGCAGACGCAGTGATGCGGTTTCAAACAAATGCCCATGCCCTGTTAGCATATCTTGAAGGCGAACAGAATCGTGCTCATGAGCTGGTACAGGAACGCGAGCGTGAAGCGAAAGAACTGACTGTCTTCTCGAATAATTTTGTCCGCAGCAGCCAGAGTCTGTTAGAATCTGCATACAAAATCGAGCAAGCATATCAGGCTTTTGAGACGGCTACTCAGGCATTGTTGCTTAGAATTGATGACATAGCTACCTATCAAGACTATCGTCAGCTACGAGAATCGCTCGCAAGCGAGCAGGAATATCATACTGCTATGATTGGACAGTTGCAGGAGATGATTAGCAGCAATAATTCAATGATCCGAGCGTTAACAGTTGTTACAGAAAGGTTGAATATTATAGGGTCAGGTTTGAAATCCACTATGCATTTGGGAGCACAAATCGTTGACGACTATGATCAACGAGGTTTCTATGAGCATGACCTTGCGGAGCATTTGGATCAGATCCAAAAGAGTATACATCAATCAGCTGAGCTATTACTTCACTGCAATGAGGAAACACAGCATCTTTTAGAGAGCCTGCCCAAGACAACTCAGGGTGTACCCGTTTAGCCTAGGGTCTGTAAGTGAAAAATCCGTTCGTAGCCACAAACGCAGTATGGAAACCGCATCGGCTGCATTCAAGCGCTATACTTACCACAATCCCCGCTCCGCTGCTCTCGCCCACGTCTGATACTTCCGTAATCCTAGGCGGGTACCGCCGTCATCCACCACCGCGCGCACATCAGATGCCTGCACATCCACCCCGTAGATCTGCACCCATAAAATGGCACCAGTGACTCGGAATGGGCGATCGCGCCTCATTCTTAGTCTGAATATGGCAGCATGCTGTGGATCTCCAGGTGCGAAAAGGCTTCCCCTTGCAAGGTGATGTGCAGTTCGCCGAACCACACCCCATCGGTTTGGGGCATCACCCCAGGCCGATGACTTGTTCAAGGCTTGAGCTTACCTCCATTTGCTAGACCGAAATAGCGGCAAATGCGGCCCCCCTTGAAATCCAGGGTATGAATATGGTATAATAAGTATACACCCGGATACAGCAGCACCGTCCAGGCGTGAAAAGTCCGGGGCTTCGGCTCCAACCCGCAGGAACCTCCAAGCCTGCGGCGCTCTAACCGGGTAACACCGCGCGGAGAACAAAAGGGGAGGACACGGGAACAATCCCGCGTCCTCCCCTTTGTCGTTTACATTACACACATTCATAGACAGAAGGAGAAACATAAAATGCCCTATTTGATTCTGGCCTTACATATCCTGGCCCTCATCCTGGCCCCCGGCGCATTGCGCTGGGTTCTGGCCCCGATGTGGGGCGCGGCAGCGGCACTAGCCTACTTCAAGCCCGACGACCGCGCGGCGACTACGAACTACATTTACTTCTTCCTCGCGGGCAACGCCGGCCTGCTCTTTGCCTACCGCATTGCTGCCTTGCTCGTCAGCGGCACACCGGAGCCAGGCGCGACGACGCTCTACGGTATCTCGGTGTGGCTGCTAGGCTTCGCCGTGATGTCGGCCATTGGCTTCTACGCCTACGTCCTGCGTTTCCTGTTCTGGGACCACCTCACGCCGTTCTTCGGCGGACGGATGGTGAGTCGGGATGTTATCCAGCAGATTAAACGTCAGTAGACGGGATACGGTAGACGGTAGACAGGGATAGGGTGACAAGGTGATGGGGTGACAGGGTGACACGGTGACAGACGAATTGATAAAGTTGCACGGTCACCAAATCACCCCCTCACTCCCACACCCCCTCACCGGCTCTCTCCGCCCGTCTACTGTCTACCGTCTACCAAATCAAAGGAGAACCTATGAACAACACCAACACCCACAATAACACTTTCACAATGACCCTGACCCCCGACGGCGCATCGTTGCACGCCTATGCCTGGGCCTTGCCCAACGGCTGGCGCGCCTGGTCGCCGCACGCGCTGCGCATCCTGCGCAAGCCTTACCGCCACGCCCGGACGCACCTGGAACTCACCGATGACGTGGTGAGCAGCCTGTACGATCCACAAGGCGCGCGCAACACGGCTGCCGCCTTTGGCCTGGCCAACGTGCCGGAGCTGGGCCTCGTCCAGGTCTACGGCGGACTGGCAATGGGCAAGACCCAAGAACAGGCCGTGCAAGCCGCCGCCTTGAATTCGGCGCGCCTGGTCGCGGCGCTGCAAGGGCGTTTTCGCCAGTCACGTTTTACGCTGCTGTCCGCCGATGAAGCCGCGGCGCTGTACCGGCACTTGTGGGATTGTCACTACACGGCGTCCCTCATCGGCCAGATGGTGCCACGCCTCGCGCCCGGGATGGGATCGGGGCACGGCATCAACCAACTGGTGACCACCGACGCGCAAGAGCAGCTCGAAGTCATCGCCGCCGCGCTGGCCGGGGAACCGTTCGCCGTCCTGACCCTGGCGCATCCCTTACACGCGCTGGACATCCGCCGGATGCTCGCCGACACCGCCCAAGCCTTGAGCTACTTCGCTTCCAAGGTGAAACAGAGCGAGTCGGCCAACGTGAGTGCGGTGCTACCTCTGTTCTTGAATCCAGTGGCGGTGTTCAGCGAGCAGACGCATCGCGCTACACAGGTGACGCGGGCTGACCAAAGCCTGCGTACCGAACAGAACGCGCATCGCCTGGCCGCCGGGCAGTCCGATGCGGTGAGCGCCTACCGCCGCGAGACCACGAGCCACGAGGCGCACCAGGGACAGGAAAACACCGGCTACTACGAGAAACAGCACGTGAGCGAACAGGTCAACGAGCACGAGGAAAGCCAGGTCAGCCTGGAACGCGACTATGCCGACCGCTATTCCCTGTCCAAGTCTTACAGCGGCAGCGAGGCCGGCGTGGTGCAGACCGAAGGTGCGCGCGACGCCACGCAGCAGGGCAACCGCCAGCAGCACACCGACGAGGTGGGCAACCTGCACAGTGTCGAGAGCATCAATGAGCGGGTCAGCGGGGTGCGTTCCGGGGCCGGGAGCCGTTCGTCAGTGGAAAACTTCAGTGTTGGGGAACGCTACAGTGGTGGCAGCAGCCGCACTTGGGAAGGGGGCTACAACGAACAGACCGAGCGGTCGTTCAGTGGGACAGGCAACGAACACAGCGAAGGCGGTTACCAGCAGTCCGAAACCGGGGCCAGCAGCGTGTACAGCAGCGAAGGCTTTGATCGCAACACGGAAAGCACCGTGCAGGGCGACGGGGCGCAGATGCAGACCTACGCCGACCAGGGCGTGGAAGGCAATCTCGCGCCGCGCGTCTTTGGCATCGGCGGGGGTGAGACGATGGAAGCCGGAGAACGCGGCCACATCTACGAATCCCGCGATCACGAAATCGCACAAGCTGAGGGCAATCTGGACACCAGCCGCGACACGCAACAGAGTTCGGTCACAGCGGGCTTCGAGCAAGGCGACAACACTTACGAGCGCAGTGGTAACCAGCAAGAGGCCCTGGGCCAGACCTGGCAGGGCAACGAAACGGTGCAGACCGCCGAATGGCGCAGCGGCGGCGGGGTACGGTCGAGTCAGACCGCCTACGGCTACAGCGAAGCCTACCAGGACGCCAGTCACACCGACCGTGACACCCAGCGCGCCTGGGAGAGCGCGGTAGATCAGGACGCGGCCTGGCAGCAAGCTACCCGCGATGACTACCAGGGCGTGGAACACTTTGCCCGCACCTTTGGCGGCAGCTATGCCGAGACCGGGCAGCGCAGCGGGCATCTCTCGCAGCAGGATACCATTGTCGCCGACCGCGCGCTGCAACGGGAGACGAACCGCGTGGTCAACGGCTTCCGCAGTGAGACGTTTGATGGCTACCGCAATTCACAAGAGCAGATTGACGGGGCCGAAGCGCGGCAAGAGGCGATGGTCGGCGAGGGGCGCGAGTACGTGCAAGCCCAGGCCACCGAACAGGTTGGCGCGACGGTGGCGAATCTGGGCACGACCCAGGTGACGACACGGGGCGTGATGGGGCCGTCCGGCGGCTCACTCGTGGCGGGCCTGGCCTTCGCGCGGCAGACCGTGGACGCGCAGCGCGACCTGGTGGCGCAGCTCTTGGACCAACAGGTACGCCGTTTGAGCGCAGGGCTAGACACGGGGCTGTTCCTGACGCAGGTAACGCTGCTGGCCCCTGACGAGGCCCGGTTAGAGCGTCTGGCTGCCGCAGCGATTGCGGCGATGCGCGAGGAGAACGTCGTTGTGCCTGTCGCCGCGCGCGCGGGGGACGAAACCTTGTGGCAGCGGGCAATCACCCTGGACTTCGATGCCCGCGCAGAGGACGCCGGGCCGTTCGACACGCTACGCCACGCCCAAACCTTGACCGCCAACGAGTTAGCCGCGCTCGTCCACCCGATTCGCATCTCGGACGGCACGATATCGGCTTCGCTGGACGCCTGGCCGGACGATTTGTCGCATCGGCGTACCCAGGGGGAAATCGCGTTGGGGACGGTGCTGGACGTCAACTTGCAACCCGATCCCAACAACGTCCATCGTTTCCGCGCCGACGAACTGATGCACGCCGTCATCGTCGGCGACTCCGGCTCCGGCAAGTCCAACTCCGCACTGTGGTTTGTCTCGCAGGTGGTCAACACTTTGCGGCAAGATGAGCACGGCCTCCCGATCCCTGCCCCCATCACCGGGCCGGTGCGGACTGGCGCGGCAGGCGGGACGCCGCGCATCGGGGTGACGGTCTTCGATCCGACGGGGGAATGGCGCAAGTTGGGCTTGCTGATTCCATCAAAGGACTTCCAATACTATTCCCTGTACGGTCAAGGCAGTGCTGTCGAGACGTTTGATAATCCAACGGGTGCTACGGGCATTGCCTTGCCCCTTCTGCAATTCAACCCCTTGCGCATCCCCAGCCCGTACCTGCACCCGGCGAAGTGGGCGGCGGCGTTCGCCAAGCACTGGCTGCTGGCGTATCCTGCCGGGGCGACCGGCTTCCACCAGCTCAAGGGCGCAGTGCTGGACGCCTACCGCGCGGCGGGCGTCATCGAGGAGGACGGCAGGATTTACCTGGACCGTTCGGCGAATCTGTGTATGCAGGACTTGCACGAAGCTCTGGTCGCCCGCTTCGCCGCACTCAGCGCCGACCGCAGCGACACCATCACGGCAGGCGTGATCAAGCGCATCATCGACAAGCTGGAAGAGTTCTTGCCGAAGGGGGTCTACCACCACGCCTTCGGGCGGCCGGGGGGCACGACGGTCGTGGAGTGGACAGCCCCGGACAAGGCGACGGTGATTACGGGCAAGTTCGGCGATGACGGGCCGTTGAAGCAGTTCATCATCGGCCTGATGGTGTCTGGCATCTACCAACACGCGGACGAACGCTATGAGTCTTACTTGCGGCAAGGCCGGCCCATTCCGCAACACTTGCTTTTCGTCGAAGAAGCCCACGTGGTGATGCGCTCGGATGCCGCGTCCCAAACGGAGATCGCCCAGGCCATTGGCGAGGATGCCGGCCTCTGGAACAACATCACCGACCGGGGACGCAAGCTGGGTCTGTACCTGTGGACGTCGGCGCAGCATTGGGAGCCGTTGCCGTCCGGTGTCGTCACTTCCAGTAGCATTGCCATTATCCAGAAGGTGAGCACAGTGAAAGACGCCGAGATTGCGGTGTCGAAAGCCGGGCGCTTGCCGGGGAAAACCAGCCTTGACGACTACTCCAAGTGGACGCTGAGTGTACTCAATATGCCCACGGGGGTAGGCTATGTGCGCCGCACGCGCAAGACGTTGAACCAGGAAAGTGAGATGGAGATCTTCCCGGTGCAGTTCGTGGATATTTCGGGGATTGTGCCGCCGGCGGATACTGAGTTGGAGAATATTGTGAAGCGAGGATAGAGCAATTTGTCGCCAGTGTTGCCGTCCATCATTCAGCGACACTGGCGACGACAATTACACTGTGCTGAGATCAGAATCACCCTTGGTAGCAGGCATGTCACGATTGAGCGCCTGCTCCAACAACGCGAACACCGGTTCCAAACCTTCGATGCCGACGGTGCGGATGAGTTCGAGATCGCGAAGGGCATCACGCACAACGCCAGTGGCAGCAGTGATTCCCAAGGCGCGCCGATACTCGGTCAACGCAAGGGCAAGGAGATCATCACGTTGAGCAGCGTCAATCCAGCGTGGATCACAGATAGCCTGACCGACCAGAGAAATGGCCAGAGTATAGTGAATCTCGTATAAATCCCCCGCTTTCAGCATTTCACGGCAGCGATCAACAGCAGTACGAAAATATTCAGCGCATACCTTATGCTGGATATGTAGACAAGTCACTCCCTGCACCAACCGTACCTGATGTTGAACGGCTTTGTTGTGCGTGTAAGCTTCTTCAAAGCACAACTGGGCTTCCGCGAACTGGTCCTGCGCAAGCAGAGCTTTGCCTAGACCCAGCAGATGGATACCTTTACCTGACCTATCTTCACCTTCGTATCCTTCAGGTAATGCTTGCCGGTGATGGACAACTGCTTTGTCAAAATCTCCCAAGGCACGGTACAGAGTTCCCAGATAATGCGACCAGGCACGTACATAGCGCACATCCTCGATCTCCGACGCGATGGAATGTGCCTGTTCATAGTATGCTTGTGCTGTTGCATATTGCCCAAGGCACTGATTGATGATACCCAAGCGGCCCAGGTTCAGTCCTTCGTAGCGTCGAGCCGAGATGGCTCGGGCAATCGCCAGGGCTTTTTCAGAGAGATCGCGCGCTGACTCAAACTGTCCTAACTCACGGTATACGACGCCCAAGCCTCCTAACGTTTCGCTTTCAGACAGCGCGTCATTGATCTCCTGAGCGATAGCCAACGCTGTTTCGTAATGTCGCAGAGCTGTGGAATGCTGTTTCATCGCCCGGTATGTATTTGCCAGGTTGCTTAATTCTGCCCCTTCCCTGCGGCGATTACCTAACTCACGGTAAATGGACAGACTTTGCCCATAGAACCCAATTGCCTGCTCAAAATCCCCCAAGTTGTGATAGGCGTTCCCCAAGTTTCCAAGAATCGTCCCTTCACGATCTCGAAAGTGCAGGTCTTGCGCTATCTTGAGTGCTTCCTCATACAATCGAATCGCCCTGGTTGCTTCCCCCAGATCGCGATAGGCAGTTCCTAAATGATTCAAGACCTGGCAGACCAATTGCGGGTCCCCTATTTGTTCGGCAAGGGCCAAGCTGTCCTCGTGCAACGCAATGGCTTCCCGGATTTGCCCCAGTGCCAGGAGCACGAAACCTAATCCGTCCTGATTCATCGCTTGAAGGCGCACATCGCGTAAACGACCATTCAACTGCTTCCGCAATTGCAGCAGCCGGCTGTAATTTCCCCAACGAAATAGATAATCATAGTCCACCTCATTGAGAAGTATACACGCGGTGTCACTGTCTCCGCCCTGAACACGATGCTCAAACTCCGTCAATTGGGGGGCCAAATCCTCAATGGATCGCCACTCTTGTTCCGGCTTGCGAATGCTGGTATAGTATTCCGCGGCGCGCAATTCCAGAGCGCGGCGGGTGTAGGGACAAACATTACTCATTCAACGCTCCTGCCAACAGTTCAAATACCGGCTCCAACCCCTTCACGCCAGCAGCAGTGATGAGTTCAAGGTCGCGCAGAGCATCGCGCATGATGCCGGGGGCGGATGTGATAGCCAGGGCCCGGCGATATTCAGCTATGGTGGGGATGAGAAGGTCACCATGTTGGATGACATCGGTCCAGCGCGGATCGCAGACGGTCTGACCGGCAAGGGCAGTAGCAAGAGCATAACTTGGTTCGTACAAATTCGGCGTTCTGGCCAGGACGGTTTGGCAATAGCCAATGGCACTCCCAAAAGCAGATGCCGCCTGTGAAGAATGGAGGTGGAGTAACACAATTGCTAATCTCAGGGCCGCCTGGTAGTTTGTTTGCGATACATTTGCGGCTAAAGCAGCTTCATAATACTGCTGCGCTAATGAGAAAGCACCCTCAACTAACGCGGCTGTCCCCAATCCTAACAAGCTGTGACTGCGGGTGCGCTGATTACCGATTTCCTCCGCGATTTCCACTGACTTTTCAAAACATGCAATAGCTTGCTTCAAAGCACCTAGGGTACAGTAGACAAAGCCAAGTCCATCAAGACGTTCTCCAATCCCGCGGCGGTCTTCGATTTCACGCGCGAGGGTGAGTGCCTGTTCGTAGTAATGAAGGGCTTGCTGATATTGCCCTATGGCGTAATACGCAGCCCCAAGATAACCACGTTCACAGGATTCTTCCCAGAGGTCCGCGATGCTTTGACTGACCGTCAAAGCCCTATTGAAAAACTGAATCGCTTGCTCAAATTGCCCTACACTCAAATGGGCAAGCCCCAAGTACCCCAATTGCGCGCTTTTTTCATACTGATCCCCGCGCTCCTCATTGATGGTTAGTGCGCTCGTGAAAAACTCAGTTGCCCGTCCAATGTTGCCCAAAACATAATAAGCTAATCCCAGACCAGTCAAGGCAAATCCTTCTACTGTCCGGTTGCCTATCTCCTGCGTGAGAAACAACGCATTTTCATAGTAACCGATAGCTTGTTCAACATGGCCTAGCACATAACACGACCGGGCTATTCCCACAAGGTTATAGACACGTAGATCAGGAATTGAGAGATGTCCATGCAGATGTTGCCGCAATTTCAATAACTGTGTATAGTTGCCCCACTTGTACAGGTAGTGAAAATCAATCGACTTTAACACATTGGCCGCGGTATCAAAATCCCCCGCCTCTACACGGTGCTTAATCTCAGCCAATTGTGGAGCCAGATCTTCAATAGACTGCCACTCACTTTCTGGTTTACATATACTGGCGTAGTATTCTGCCGCGCGCAATTCCAGGTTGCGACAATTGTAGGGATAACTGTTACTCATTCAATGTCCCTTCCAGCAGTTCGAACACCGGTTCCAACCCTTCGACACCAGCAGCGCGGATGAGTTCCAGGTCGCGCAGTGCGTCACACACCACGCCAGGTACAGATATGATGTCCAGCGCGCGGCGATATTCGGCGAGGGCTGGGGCGAGGAGGTCGGTGCGTTGAGCGACATCGGTACAGCGTGGATCGCAGACAGCTTGACCAACAAACGCCAGTGCCAAGGCGTACTGTATCTGATAGAGGCCCTGTGTCTTGTCCAGCAACTCCCAGCAATATCCTGCTGTCTTTTCAAAGACGGCTGACGCAGAGTCGTTGTGATTGAGCAGGTACACAAGCCCAAGACCCAATGCTGCCATGTAGTTCACCGTAGGGACAGCTAAATCGAGAGCCTTGATAAAACACTGTTCGGCCTGTGCATATTCTCCCGTCATCAACAAAAGCTTTCCCAGTTCGGAGAGTTGGATGCTCTCTCGGCGAGGATCGCCCACTTCGCGAAAGATAGTCAAAGCTTGTTCGTAGAGTGTGCGGGCTTGTTTTGTATGCCCCAGATCACGGTAAATGTCCCCCAGATTCTCGAGACGAGTTCCCTCTCCCCAATAATCTCCCGTCTTTTTGGCCAAAACCAGTGCTTCTTCGTGATAACTGATAGCCCGCTCAATCTGTCCCTTAACACGAGAAATAAGCCCCAGGCTGCCAAGGTAACGCCCTTCTCGACGCTGATGGCCAATTTCACGAACGATGTTTATGGCCTCCTGATATGCAACTTCGGCTTGTTCAGTCTGTCCCAACATTTGATAAGTGGTACCCAGACGACCTATACAGACAGCTTCGTCACGCCGGTTGTGAAGTTCGCGCGCAATTTCTAACGCTTTCTCATAATGCGTCATTGCTTCCTGAATCAGACCGAGATCTCGATTGATATTCCCCAAATCACTGAGGCGGCTCTCTTCCATCCAACGCTTGCCACTCTTTTGGGCAATTTCAAGACTCTCTTGGTAACACTTGCGGGCATCCTCTATTTGCCCCAGGTCACGGAAAGCGGAACCCAGATAGCCCAAGTGCCATCCTTCTCCCTCGCTGGCACCCCCAGCGATCTCACGGTCTATGGCAAGAGCTGCTTCTATAAAGTTGACGGCCACTCGGGCTTTTCCTATATCCCGATGAACCAGGCCCAAGCGGCCGAGCCATATAGCTTCATTTTGCCGGTCATTGGCTTCTCTAGCGATCTTCAAAGCATTTTCGTAGAGATCAATGGCTTGGACGCTATGCCCCAAGCCAAGATGGGCATTTCCTAAGTAACCTAGATTTGTTGCCTGCCAATAGGGGTCTGCTAAATGATCGAGCAGTTTCTCATGCATTAAGACAAGTCGGTCATAATATCCCCACCTGAATAGGTAGTCAGAATCGATGGAATACAAAACCTGGCAAGCGTGTTCATATTCTCCCGCCCCAATCCTATGCCCAAACTCTGCCAATTGTGAGGTCAGATCCGTTATGGATTGCCACTCCTGTTCTGGCTTACGAATACTGGCATAGTATTCTGCAGCCCGCAGTTCAAGATTACGGCGGACGTAAGGACTAGGATTGCTCATCCAGCACTCCTTCCAGAAGTTCAAATACTGGTTCTAATCCTTCAACACCAGCAGCACAGATGAGCTCCAGGTCACGGAGTGCATCCCGCACGATACCAGGAGCTGAAGTAATATCCAATGCGTAGCTGTATTCGGCGAGAGCCAAGGCAAGGAGATCAGTGCGGTGAGTGAGATCTGCCCACCGTGAGTGGCACACGGCCCGACCAACGAGAGCGGTGGACAGGATATATTGAGGAGCATAAGCGCGTGTAGTCTTGGTGAGTAAGCCTCGACTCTGTACACATGCGTCAGAAAAATACGCATCAGCATCTTCTGTCTTTTGTCGATATAGCGCGATTATACCTAATGCTAGATTTGCTTGGTTGTTATTCTCAACAAAGTCCAGGTTTAGAACTTCGTAGAAATTCTGTTGAGCTTGGTCCATTTCTCCTTTAAGTAGAGACATATAACCGATTCTCAAATAACAGTAACTTTTACCACGTGAGTGACCTATGTCGTAGTAGGTTTTCAAACTACTGTGGAAATATTCCAAAGCCTCGTCAGTTTGAGCATCATATTGATGGGTAATGCCTAACCCATATAGGCTGTTCCCCTCCTCCCAGCGGTAACCAAGTTCACGAGCAAGTGACAGCGCTTCGGTGAAACATTGTATGGCCTCATCGGTGCGACTTAGGTAATAGTAGATGTATCCTAGATCGCCAAGTAAACGTGCCTGACTTGAAAGCTCTCCTGAGTCTTGAGCCATCGCAAGCGCTTCAGTATAATACTCACTGGCAAGCTGCAAATTTCCTAAATCGCGATAAGCACTGGCCAGATCACCAAGCCATACACTATATTTTTGTGGAGTGCCTAGTTCTTGAGCAATCTGAATAGCTTGCCCATATAACGCGATGGCGTAACTGTATCGGCCTAAATCACTGTGTGCACGTCCCAGATTCACCATAATGGTGCCTTCTTTTTCTACATAGCCAAATTCCTTCGCCAAAGTGAGGGCGTGTTCATAAAGTGTAATGGCCATTTCCAGATCACCAAGGACATAATAGGCATAACCTAGGCCATTGATGTTTGCCAGGCGCAGATGGGGAAGCGATACCTGGCATACCTGTAACCTTTGGCGCATCCTCAATAACATATCGTAATGTCCCCAAAAAATGAGAGGCTTGTTGATAGTTTCTAATTCCGAACAGGCATGATCGCAATCTCCAGCTTGTATATAGTGCTCAAATTCCTCGAGTTGCGGGGCTAAATCATCAGATGAGTGCCACTCACTCTCTGGCTTGCAAATGCTAGCATAGTATTCCGCCGCGCGTAGTTCCAGAGCGCGACGGGTATAGGGCGTCAACTCACTCGGATCAATACTCATAGCACGCTACAAACATCAGGCTTCTTCAGGAATTCGCCGATACACATACTCGCGATCCATCGGGTGCAAGCTGTACTCCCCCGTAGATCGATTGAAGGTCACGAAGTAGCTGTTGACCAACCGTCGTAGACTGGCACGTACATCCAGTGCGGGGAACCAGGGTTGAAGCAGGAAAGCAATCGCTGTGGCAGCCACAGGACGATTGTAGACCGCCAAGGCTTCCATCACGCGGCGTTCTTCTTCTCCCAGACGTTCATATCCGGCGGCGATCAACCCTTCCATAACCTGTTCGCCAAACACAGTTTCATCAGCTAACAATTCGGTCAAGGTCAGCGTTGGATCACGATCCAGGATGCCGGCCAGGATTTCCAAGGCGCGCGGGATGCCTTGCGTAAGCTGTACTGCCCGGCGCAAATCAGCTTCAGGCGCGTCACGCAGCCCAAGGCGACCGTCGCCATCGAAATCGCGCAGCAAAGCCACGGCATCACCTTCCGGCAATCCTTCGCGTAGAGGTATATGTCGCACACCCCGCACCGCCGCCGGCGTCACGGTCACCTGCTCCCGCGAAGTGGTAATCAGTCGCGCACCGCCAGGTTGCAGCATACAGCGTTCCACAAACAGCCGCAACCCTTCTTCCTGAATGGTATTGTCGTCATCCAACACATCTTCCAGGTTATCGAGCAAGACGACGTACACGCCGTCCCGCAACGTTTCTAGCAGATACTCCACCTTGGCAGCCAGGGGCGTGTCGCGGTCAGCCCACCGCGCCGCCAGACGACTCGTAATGGGATTGCCCAGCATCCGTCCTACGTCGGTGTAGATGCGTTCCAGACTCAGCCCCGTACTGCGTGCACTCAGGTAGAGTATCCCATCCACCGGTTGCGTCACTGCCCTACCTGATGTCCCAGAGATCGTTTTCTCCGGTGCGCTTGTCAGCGTGGCCAATTCATCTGCCAGTTCCAGCAAACGCCGCTGATTGGCGTCGCCAGAGGCTGTTCGCTCACCTAGAACGCGCAATAACAGGACTAGTGCATTCTCTGCACGACCAGGAATATCGGCCGTGTGTGCAAACAGGAAGGCAATGCTGTGCTCAATACGGTCAGAGATGCTGTCCGCTTCAGGAATTTGAGTTTGCCAGGGTGCTAACCGCGCGTCCACGAAAACCGTACGTAAGATTGCATTGCTGTTGAATTCCCCACAGGTCTGTAAAGCTGCCCGCAGGTCACTGTAAAGAACGGGGGGAATCCCCGCCGGACGCTGGCCCGGCGTCATCTCAGTTACCGGCGTCACCATACTTTCGAGGTCGGCCAGCACGTGACTGACCAAAGCCGTCTTTCCCATCCCACCACGTCCCACTACGCTGATCAAACGCACCGTGCCATCGGTCAGTTGCTCACGCAACGCCAGGGCTTCGCGCACGCGATCTTTGAAGGTGTGCGTGACATCCAGCGGACGAACATTGACCACACGCTGCCGTTCGCGTCGCTCACGGCGGTCGGCGTCGTCCCAATCGCGTTTGGCGCGATACCAGGCCATGTCCGCATCCAACCGGGCTTGCGACCAAGCTGCAATGGCTGCATCCCAGGTCACGTCGGGGCGTATAGACCTGCCGGCGCTCACCAGGTCGTAAATCTGATCCTCAAGAATGACACGTTCCAGCAACTCGCGCACCTTATGGTCTTGCTCTTGCGCCGGGAGTGCATCGTAGTCCTGGCCCAGCTTACAACAGAGCGTTCTCAGGTCATCAGCGGACAATTGCGTAGTGAGTATCTGGCGCAACGGGTCAAGATGATGGGACAAACTTGGTGTGGTCATACGGTATCCTCCTGTAAAATTTCAGACACGGGCAGAGTGTTGTCTAGTATGGATTGTACTTGGGTGAGCTGAAAACGCTGGCGGCAGAATTCCAGATTACTTACGAATTCTGCTATTTGTGGTTGGTCATTGACTTGTTGTGCGATGTTTAACGCTTGATCGAGTAATACAATTACCTGATCGAGTTGGTTTAACTCCCAATATATTGAAGCTATTCCTTTGAGACAGCGTAACTTGAGATCATAGTAGTCATACTGGGAGGCAATTTCCAGAGCTTGCTGATAGAATGTGACTGCTTCTTGAAGCTTCCTTTGAGCCTGGCATGTTATTCCCAGTTGTGCTAACCAGCTTCCTTCGGCTTTGAGATCTCCCATCTCATGCATTATGGACAACGCCGCCAACTGTAATTGGATCGCCTTATCAAATTGTTTCAGAGAACAGTATGCGTTCCCCAAGTTACCCAGTTGAAAACCTTCGGCATGACGCAATCCTAATTTTTGAGCTAGGTTTAAAGATCGCTGATGGTATTCGATACCACATTCGATTTGCCCTAATCGCCGGTAAGCAAGCCCCAAAGCCCCTAGACTCATTTGTTCTCCCTGTAAATTCTGCAAATCACGATAGATCTTCAATGCCTGTTCTTCAAACGCAACTGACTTCTCGAATTGGCGCAAACTTCCCCAAATACGTCCCAAAGAACTTAAATTCCCGGCCTGCGCTTCTATGGTTTGGAGTCGCCCAAATAGCTGCTCATGCATAGCCAGTAACTGAGAATAGTATCCCCAAGTAAACAGGTAGGTATAGTCAATATGCCTTAAAACCATATAGGCCCGCTCATAATCCTCAACACGAACCCGATGTTCAAACTCCGCCAACTGTGGTGCTAAATCCTCGATTGTTTTCCACTCGCTTTCAGGTTTGCGAATGCTGGCATAATACTCCGCTGCACGTAGTTCTAGGGAGTGCCAGGTGTAGGGATTAGGACTACTCATGCAACGCTCCTTCAAGGAGGCCAAAGACTGGCTCCAGGCCTTCGATGCCGGCAGCGCGGATGAGTTCCAAATCGCGCAAGGCATCGTTGACAACGCCAACGGCAGCGGTGATGTCGAGGGCGCATCGGTATTCGGTCAGCGCAGAAGCAAGCAAGTCAGTGCGTTGGGCAAGGTCAATCCAGTGGGAGTCACAAACAGCCTGACCAACGAGGGCAAGAGCCAGTGCATAATGAGGCTGATATAGATCGGCGGTTCTGCCTATGGCTTCTTGACACAGCCTGACTGCATCTGTGAAAGCCTGCTCTGCGCTTGTGTTTCCCTGGTACAATCGCACCATCCCACAAGCCAACGGCGCTAAATAGTATGTTTTCGGTACGTAGAGATTGGTCGCCGCATCGCTATGTTGACTTGCAGCAGATAGCTGTCTTCTGCTTAACAGCATCCGACTCAGGCTTACGTGACAGTCAAATGCGCCAGGTTGGTAAGCCATCGTCTCGGCCAGCGACAGAGCTTCCGTGCAATAGTCAATGGCTTGTTCTACCTCCCCTAAAGCCCAGTATGCTACTCCCAATCGATGTAAGCATACACAATGGTTGCGTTGATCGCCTATTTCACTCAGAATAGCACGTGCTTGTTGGTAAAAGTCGATGGCTTGTTGCCAACGTCCTCGTCCATAGTAATCCAGCCCTAAGCTGTTCAGCCAAACCCCTTCATCCCTACGATAACCTATCGCGCGCGCAATCGCTAAGGTTTCTTGATGATAGTGGATGGCTTTCCCGAATTGTCCCAAATCCCGATACGCACTGCCTAGATCGCCCAAATGACGTTCATATTCAGTGCGGTTGCCACCTTCACGCAGCAATGGCAATGCCTCTTCATACAGAGTGATGGCCTGGCGCACTTGCCCGGAGCGTCGATAGGCCACACTGAGTCTTCCTAAGTAGGTTCCTACATTGCGATAGTCTCCCAACTTGCGGGCCAGCGTTGCGGCTCGCTGATAGAGGTCAATCGCGCGCTCATGTTGCCCCAAATTGCTGTAGACACGTCCTAACACGCCCATATAGCGATGTTGTTGTGCAGCATCACCTTGTTCTGTAGCGATTTTCACTGCCCTTACACAATATCCAATCGCTTTTTGAAATTGCCCCATTTCGTAATAAGCGCTGCCCAAATCACCCAGTAAAGCGCCTTTACCAGGATGGTCCTCCGGTAAGTTCATCAACAGTCGCTCACACAGTTCTGCCAGTCGCGCGTAATGGCCCCAAACTAACAAGTAGCCAGCGCCTATTGCTTTGAGAAGTAAGCCGGCTGAGTCATAGTCTGCGGCACAGATACGATGTTCGAACTCTGCCAACTGAGGTGCTAAATCCGTAATCGTCTTCCATTCGCTCTCCGGTTTTCGGATGTGGGTATAGTACTCCGCCGCGCGTAGTTCCAAGGAGCGCCAGGAGTAGGAATTAGGACTGCTCATGCAACGCTCCTTCAAGAAGGTCAAAGACTGGCTCCAGGCCCCCAATGCCGGCGGCGCGGATGAGTTCCAGATCACGTATGGCATCGTTGACAACGCCAACGGCAGCGGTGATGTCGAGGGCACGTCGGTATTCGGCAAGGGTGGGAATAAGCAAGGTAAGACGCTGACCGGGATCGGACCAGCGGATGTCACAGACGGTTTGACCGACGAGGGCCAGAGCCAACACATACTGTGGAAGG
>DAOUAQ010000265.1:0-3256 GCA_034433375.1 Anaerolineae bacterium
CTGCGCGATCCCAGAATTCCGCTGGACGTGACGCTCACCGGCTGGAGTCCGTTCACGCCGGGCGATGCGGATAGCTCCAGCCTGCCCGTGGCGGCGCTGGAATACCGGTTCGCCAACCCCACGGATGCGCCGGTCGAGGCCGTCTTCTCCTTCCACGCGCGCAATTTTTTCGCGCCGCTCAACGCGCCAGGCGGCGCGGTGCTGGCTGCGCCGGGCGGCTTTACGGTAGCAATGCCCGAAGAGCGGGCGGCGTTCAGCGCCACGGTGGATGACGCCAACGTTGCTGTAAACTGCGCGTGGTTCCGGGGCGGCTGGTTCGATCCGCTCACCGTCGTCTGGAAGACCATCGCGGAAGGCGCACTGCCTGAAGCTGGCCCTGTGACCGAAGGCGCGCCATGGAATGGCGCGCCCAGCGCCGGCGGCAGTCTCTATGTGCCGTTGCATCTCGAACCGGGCGAGACGCGCACTATTCACTTGCGTCTAGCGTGGCACGCGCCGGAGACCGGTTTGCGCGTGGGCAAGGATCAGGTATGTGAAGACGGCAAGGTATGCGACTGTGAGCCGGGGACACATATCCCCTGGTACGCGAGCGTCTTCCCCGACATCGACGCCGTCAACGCGTACTGGCGCGCGCATTACGACGACTTGCGCGCGCGCACGGCGGCCTTCACCGACTGCTTCTACGACACCACGCTCCCGCCGGAGGTCATCGAGGCCGTCGCCGCCAACCTCTCCATCCTCAAATCGCCGACGGTGCAGCGCCAGGCCGACGGGCGGCTGTGGTGCTGGGAAGGCTGCCACGACAAGGGCGGCTGCTGCCACGGCTCCTGCACGCACGTGTGGAACTACGCGCAGGCGATCCCGCACCTCTTCCCCGACATGGAACGCTCGCTGCGCTACACTGAGTTCTTCAGCGATCAGGATGAGCGCGGACACCAGACTTTCCGCGCCAACTTGCCCATCCGCCCCGTGGCCCACGATTTCCACGCCGCCGCCGACGGGCAACTGGGCGGCGTGATGAAGGTCTACCGCGAGTGGCGCATCGGCGGCGACGAACTGTGGTTGCGCAAATTCTGGCCAAAAGTGAAGCAGAGCCTCGATTACTGCATCGAGACGTGGGACCCCGATCACACCGGCACACTGATGGAACCTCACCATAACACTTACGACATCGAGTTCTGGGGGCCGGACGGGATGTGTACCTCATTCTACCTGGGTGCGCTCAAGGCGGCGACGCTGATGGCCGAGGCGCTTGGCAAAGCGGTTCCTCTGTATGTGGAATTGCTGGAAAAGGGTCGCGCGGCGATGGCGTCTGAGCTGTGGAACGGCGAGTATTTCATCCAAAAAATCCAGTGGACGGGACTGCAGGCAGGCGATCCGACACAACAGCAACAAAGCTGGAACGTGAACTATTCGCCGGAAGCCCAGGCATTGCTGCAGAAGGAAGGCCCCAAGTACCAGTACGGTAACGGCTGCCTCGCCGATGGCGTGCTCGGCGCGTGGATTGCGGCGGTCTGCGGTGTGCCGGAGTTTCTCGATGCGGACCGGGTGCGCCGTCACCTGCTCGCCGTCTACACGTACAACCTCAAGCGCGACCTCTCCGAACACGCGAACCCGCAGCGACCCGCCTACGCGCTGGGCAACGAAGGCGGCTTGCTGCTCTGCACCTGGCCCCACGGCGACGCGCTCACGCTGCCTTTCGTCTACAGCAACGAAGTGTGGACCGGTATCGAGTACCAGGTCGCGTCGCACCTGCTGCTGCTGGGCGAAGTCGAAGCCGGGCTGGAGATCGTGCGCGCCGCCCGCGACCGCTACGATGGGCGCGTCCGCAATCCCTTCAACGAGTACGAGTGCGGGCACTGGTACGCCCGCGCGATGGCGTCCTACGGCCTGCTGCAAGGGCTGACCGGCGTCCGCTACGATGCGGTGGAGAAGGCGCTGTACATCAACCCGAATATCTCCGGCGATTTTCGTGCCTTCCTCAGCACTGCCACGGGTTATGGTACGGTTGGTGTGCAGAATGGCGAGCCGTTTGTAGAAGTGAAGTCAGGCATGATTCCTTTTGAGAGGCTAAACTATAGACCATATTCGCAAAGGTGAAAGCCGTTTCGTGCTATAATGGAAAAAGTAAGGAGAGATGAGATAGTAATTTTAGCGAATTTGGGTATGAGGGTATAAATGGAGGTAAACCTATGACACAAACCGTTATCCTGACGTTACCCGATCGTTTATATCAACCTCTGGTGCGGATGGCCCAGGCGATGTCCCGCCCGGTAGAGGATGTATTACTCAACGCACTTCAAAATACGCTACCTTCCTTGGAAGGTCTACCTGAACCATTGGTGCAGGAACTCGATGCTTTGGAACTGTTGGATAATGCCTCCCTTCAACAGGTGTTGTTGGAAACAGTCCCTACAGCACAGCAGCAGAAAATGGAAGAGTTATTGTGCCGCAATCAGGCTGGGGGATTGTCTTTATCCGAAAGAAAACGATTACAGAATCTGCAAAATACGGCTAACCGGGTTATGCTGCGCAAGGCGCGCGCCGCTGTACTCCTGCGTTTTCGCGGTCAACGTATACCCACCCTGGCGGAACTGCGTCAACTGACCTCTGCCGCTTTATGAACGCCAAACCCTACATTTCTCCTGATTTGCGCGCCCGTGTCACTGAGCAGGCCCGTCACCGGTGCGGCTATTGTTTGCGTTCTGAAGAGCTGCTAGGGATGTTACTGACGCTTGATCATCTTATTCCACAATCCGACGGCGGGCCTACCACGGAAGAAAATTTATGGTTGGCGTGTCATCAATGCAATAGTTACAAAGGGACACAAACTTGCGCCGATGATCCGGTAACAGGTCTCTCGGTCACATTGTTCAACCCGCGCCAACAAAACTGGATAGAACATTTCGCCTGGAGCGAAGATGGGACCCAAATCATCGGGATAACTCCATGTGGACGGGCGACGGTAATTGCGCTTAAACTGAATGTGCCGGAAATTGTGGTGGCTCGGCGAATGTGGGTCAGCGCCGGTTGGTGGCCTCCGCAAGAGTAGGGCTGGGACCGGCTAGTTTATGCTCAAACTATTACTTCGTTTCTGGGCCTCCTGTATGCTTGCCTTCAAGCGCCTGCTCGCGCAGCGCGGGCTGGCGCTGGCGATTCTGTTGGGATTGGTCATCGCCATCGCGCTCGTGATGAGCATCCCTCTCTATGCCGAGGCGACTTACTACCGGGTTTTGAGCGAGGGGTTGTTTTCTGA
>DAOUAQ010000266.1:0-28584 GCA_034433375.1 Anaerolineae bacterium
GCATAGCCCATTACCTGAGCCTGCGGTGGCGCGGTCAGAGACCGGCCACAGCAAGCTAAGTGGAATTCTCAAACAAATGTTTTCTTTTTCCCAATAATTTGTCGTATACCCAGCCCGCACAACACATCGTCATTGGCGCGTAGTGACGACTTCAGTCGTTCCCTGTGAGCGACTGAAGTCGCCACTACCCACCTCTGCAACTTCTGCCTACCCCATCCGTATTACTCCATATATAGTTAAAGGGAGGTTATGATGAAGAGGACAGAACTGACGCGACTGGCAATCCTGGTGGTCACACTGCTCGTTTCTCTGGGATGTGCGACCACCAGCATCAGCGTCAATACCGTTACTGTGGAAGAACTCAAAAACGAATCGCAGACCGTTGAATTAGGCGACGCCGCGCAGGTTAAGGTGATCGTCAAGATGGGCGCCGGCGACCTGAAAATTGATAAAGGCGCAGACGCACTGATGCAGGCAGATTTCACATACAATGTTGCGGGATGGAAGCCAGAAGTTAGCTACGATGTTACCGACGGGACGGGACGGCTTACCATCCGGCAACCCAACGCCGAACAGATCTCAATGCGCAGCGACGCGCGCTACAAATGGAAGCTCGCGTTCAACGAGGAAGTCCTGCTGGATATGCGGATTGAGCAAGGCGCGGGAACCGGCGATGTTGATCTGGGCGATCTGAATGTCACGCGGCTAGACGTACAACTGGCGGCCGGTGATTTCGCGCTCGATCTGAGCGGCAATCGCAGCCTGAAAAACCTGGAACTCGATATGGGGGCCGGGAACATCACCCTCAATCTGAACGGCAATTGGAAAGAGAACGTCAACGTTGACCTGCAGGGCGGCATCGGACAGACGACCCTGCGGCTGCCCAAAGACATCGGCGTCCACGTCACCGTCAACAAGGCGCTCGGACGCATCAATGCAGGTGGATTGAGCCAACAGGGCGATGCCTACGTCAACGAAGCCTACAGCAAATCTGATGTCACGCTAGAGATCAACATTCAGGCCGGCGTCGGTCAGATCAATCTGGAAGTTGTGGACTAACCCTGGCGAAGATGGGTGAACTCGTTCGCCTCAACCTTCGCAAAAGTTTTCGTTGAGCCACACCGCCAGCGCCAGCGACAAGAAGAAGACGAACGCCAGATCAATCACGAAGTACGCCGCGTCCACCATCCCATGCGCGAGGAAATCCGCCATTGAGGCCATCACACCGAGCGCCAGCGCCCGTAACATGGGGCTGGCGCTCGTGCGTAGAGGCCAGACCTTCCGCCAAAACGAGATTTGTAGCCCCACGAACGTCACCAGCCCCAAAACGCCAAGCCGCGACGCAAAATCCATCACGACGTTGTGCGGGTGCGCGAGGTTGAATTCCTCCCAGGCCGTGGGCAACACGTAGCGGGTGCGATAGGCGTAGAGGAAGTTATCCGGCCCCACGCCGAGCAAGGGATAGTCGCGGATCATCCCCCACGCGCTGTGCCACAATGACAGCCTGAAGCCCGTCGTGCCGCCGCTCAGGTCGAACATCCCCGCAAAACGCGGCGTGCGCAGCAGCGGGATCAGCGCCACAACGCCGATCAGCAGGACAACCACCGTCGCCCGCCGCCACTTTGGCCCGCCGAGGACGCCCAACAGCAGCAGCGCCGCCGGAATGCCCAAGATAATCGCGCCGCGCGAGAGGCTGAGCAGCAGCGCCGCCCCGACCGGCGCGCAAGCCAACGCGTACAGCCAGCGCCGCTGTGCAGTGAATAGCTCACGCCCCCACTTGCTCACCGACCCCGTCCCCGACTTGCTCCCCGATCCCGTCCCCGGGGTCGGGTATGCCGAATCCCCGCCAAACACGGCTACCGCCAGCATCAGCGGCAACGCCCGTCCCAGGTACAAGCCGACGTTGTTGGGCGAGCCGTAGATGCTGCGCAAGCGCTGCATCCCGCCCTCCGCCGTGATCACGTCGCCCAGGACAAAATACTGCACCAGCCCCACCACAGCAACCATCAGCGCGCTGCACACGAAGGCGTCAATGATGCGCCAACGCTCGCGTTTCTCCAGCGGCAGGACGATCAGCGCCAGGTAGAACAAGACCGGTTCGAGGATCACCAGGCGCAATTCGCGCAGCGCCTCGTGACGATGGTGCGCGCAAAGCGTTGAGAGTACCGCCACAACGACGAACGCCGCCACCCACATCAATTGACGGCGCGGAAGACGCCGGCGTTTGCCATCCCGCCACAGCCCCACAACTTGCACAAAACTCCCGATCAGCGTGGGCAGCAACACCAGTTCCGCCAGCGAGAACGACTTGCCGAGCAATGAAAGCGGATGCATGTACAGCGGCGCGGCGAACATCGTGAGCATCAACCCCAGGCCGGGCCGCAGGAAGACGATGAGCGAGACCACCGTCCCCGCGCCGAGGGTCAGCAGCAGCCACGGCGAGAAGTAGTACATCCCCGCCGCCAGCAGCAGCGCGACCGCTTCGCCGCCATCCCCCAGACGGCGGAAGATGCCCTGCCCCATCATCACCTGCCACGCGGCGAAGAGGTAGAGCGCGCTCAACGCTCCGGTGAGCGCCACCTGGCCGCCCTCACGCAGCCAGTTCCAGGCTTTGGCAAGCCCCTGTCCCAGGCGCCCCCATGCCACGCGCCGCCCGGCAAGGATCGTCAAAGCCAGCCCGCCGAGGCCAAGTAATGATAACGCCACGTAGCGCCACGAGTCGCCAGACGTGTCCGGTTGGTTCGCCACGCGCCAATCGGCGAGCGCCCACTGCCCCCACCCGCGCTCCGCAATCACCTCGACGGTGTGTCGTCCATAGGGGAGGTTTTCTGCCAGGGGAACAGTCGCTACAGCAGCCAGCGGGTCGTAGAGGACGACGTAGGCGCGCCCTTCGCGGTCGCGGGGGAGCGACGGGGCCGGCGCGCCATCCACGGTGACGAAGAGGAATGCCCGGTACGGCCCACGCCGCACCGTCAGCGCGACGCCTGTACCCTCGAAGGCCAGCGTCACCCGGTCGCCGCTCTGGCCGATGTCCGCGCCCTGCGGGCCGAGGGTCCACGTGCCCGTAAAGTCTGCCAGCGACGCGCCGGCATTGTAGCCGCCGGGCGTCGCCACACGCAGGCGGGCGTTCCATTCGCGCAACGCCGCGTAAATCGGGCGGAGTCCGCCGTCTGGCCCTGCCAACGCGAAGCCCCAATGTTCCTCGGCGTTGGGGACGCCGCCAGGGGCGCCGCTTTCCGGGCGCGGCTGGAAGCCGTTGACACACATCACGCCCATCCAGGGCCACTCGCGCTCCGCCCGCGCCAGCGCCGCGACAGTGTAGTTCGCCTGGGTCGTCTCGTCCACGCTGCCCCAGATGGAAGCGGGGCCAGGCCACTCGGCGGGTTTGCTGTTCCAACCAAAATGGCTGATCCACACGGCTTTGCCTGCGTCGCCGTGCGCCGCCAGCGCCTCGCGGATTAGAATCGCCCGCGAGAAGGTGAACGCATCGCGCCCCACGGTGCGCTCCTCCGGGCTGGCGGAGAAGCCGTAGGGCTGCGCGGCAACCACGTCGAAATAGGGCTGTGCGCCCGCAACGTAGAGCATATCCAGGAAGACGTCCTCGACGTAGTTGCGCTCGCCCGTTTCGACGGTGGGAGCGAGGCTGCCGAGGACGATGCGCGCGTCAGCGTCGGCGGCGCGGATGGCGTCTGCCGCACCCGCGAGCAGTGCGGTGTAGGCGTAAGCGTCGGCGTAGCCGCCCCAGGCGTCGCCGAGGTTAGGGTTGTGCCAGATTTGATAGTACGTGAGCACATCGCCGTAACGGGCGGCGAACGCGGCGGCAAAGCGGGCGAAAGCCGCCGGATCGGGCGGCATCCCGGCCCAGGCGGGCGCGGTATCGAGCACGGCGATCAAACGCAGATCGCGCGCCCCGGCCTCTTCCACCAGCGCATCCCACGCCTCCCAGTGGAAATCGCCCGGCACGGGTTCGATGGCGGCCCAGGCAAACCGCTGGCGCACCCAGGCGAAGCCGCCGTCGGCAATGGTGTCCAGCGCCCAGGTCAGGCGGTCGGCGTCGTACTGTTCCAGCGCGGCGTTGACGCATCCACGCGGCAGGTCCGTATCCGCCAACGGCGTGGGGAAGCCGGTTTCCCATCCGCGGGTCAGCAATTGCCGCCGCGCGCGCAATTGCACAGCGCCCAACACCGCGACAACGATCAGGATTATCCCCAACACAAAAAGCAATATCGGTTTCGGCCTCATAGAGTGCATTATAGTCCAGGGATGCCAGACGACAAAACACTTTTACAATATCACTGTCTTTTTTAATTGTCTCGTTGCAGGTTAATGCTATACTGAAGACAAGGAGGCACAACGATGAGATCTCCAGAAATCAACCTGCACATCACGATCACCGACGCAGAAGCAGATGGCGAGCAACTCGAAATGGCGACGCGCTACTTGATAACCGAGCTGCGCGATATGGGCGTGGAATCCATCAGCCGCACGACGGCCCCCTCTCCCGAGAGTACAATGGGCGGCGCATCGTTCGCCCCAGGCGCAATGGATGTAACGATCCTCCCTGGCTTCGTCAACAGGCTGTACGACACGCTTATTGAGTGGATAAACAGGAAGCGGCAACGCACGGTCAAAATTGAGACTCCGACCGGGTTCAAAATCGAGTTTACACCGGACAAGGCCCTTTCCCCCACCGAAATGTTGGCTTTTATTCAGGCGTTACAATCCGGCGAACAAACTGTTCCGGCTCCAGCAACAGTCCCTGATACGATGTTCCCCTATCGCATTTCACTACGCGAATTACTTGTGGCGCATTTCAACGCGGGCGAACTCCAAACATTATGCTTTCATCTTACAATTCCGTATGAAGAGTTATGCGGCGAGAACTTGAATGAAAAAATGATCGCTCTGATTGAATACGCTGAACGCCACAAGCGTATGGATGATCTCCTGCGTGTCGGAGCGCGGTTGCGTCCAGAGGTTCAATGGCCGCGCGTTGGGGCAATACGTTGAGCGGATACTAAAAGAGGAGAAACACGCGGATGCCGGAGCGATTTGCGCTAATTATCGCCAACAGTCAGTTCAGCGACCCGAAGCTGGCTCGTCTGGTCGCGCCGAACAAGGACGCCGAGATGCTAAAGCGTGTCCTGGAAGATCCCAAAATTGGCCGCTTCCACGTGACGCTGCTTGTTGACGCGCCCTATACCGAGATCCGCCGAGAGATCGCGCGCTTGTACGAGGGGAAGACACGCAGCGATTTGCTGCTCCTCTACTATTCCGGGCATGGGATTAAAGACGATGCCGGAGATTTGTACCTGACAACAAAGGAAACCCAAACCGATCTCATCAGCGCTTTATCCATCGAAGCCGACTTTGTGCGGGCGCGTCTGGAAAAGAGTAACTCGCAGCGCAAAGTCATCATCCTGGATTGCTGTCACAGTGGGGCCTTTATGCGGGGCAGCAAAGGAAAACCCGTTATCGGCGACAATGTAGATACACAGGCAGCCTTCGCCGGCAGCGGCTACGGCTGGGGAATTCTGACCGCCAGCAACGCGATTGAATATGCCTGGGAGGACAATACCCTGCCGGTCGAAGTACGGGCCTCGGTGTTTACACGTTTCCTGGTCGAAGGACTGCAAAGCGGCGCAGCCGATCTCAACCACGATGGCGAAGTATCGCTCCAGGAATTGTACAACTACATCCACGAGCAGGTGCGTACCAGTGCCGGCGCAAAACAGACCCCGCTGATGTGGCAGAAAGCGGAAGGACAGATTATCATCGCACAGAATCCACATCCGGTTGTCGAGGCTGCTATCGCGCTGCCCCAGGAATTGCAGCAAGCTATTGACAACCCGCTGGCGGGAGTGCGGGCGGGCGCGGTGATTGAATTACAAAGGCTCTTACAAAGCCCCAACACGTCATTGACGGATTTGGCCCGCGCTGCTCTAACCCACTTGACCAACGATGATAGCCGCAGTGTCTCGCAAGCGGCGACTGCCGCGTTGGGTTCCGGCGCGTCTGCACCTGTGACGGTACCGGCGCCGGAGCGTCACCCGAGCCTGGGCGGTGACTTACGACCATCCCACACAACCATTGACGTAGGACAGGAAGCCACCTGGACCTTTACCCTCCGCAACGACGGGGACACGGACCTGTATGCCATCAACGTGCGGCATGGGACAACACTGCTCCTCAAGCCGTTTGACCTGAAGGTGAGTGAAACAAAGCAGGTCACCTTTACAACGAGCTATCCAACATCAGGAAGAAAGACGGAAGAGGTGGTCGCTGCAACAACCAGCGGTGGGATCAGCGTCGAGCACACTGCTACTGCGCGTGTAAGCGTGCAACAGCCGAAACCGGCGCTGCACCCAGGCTTGAAGCTGGCGCTGTCCGCCGATGCGCAGGTGGTCAACACCGGTGAGGAAGTGCGTTGGAGCATCATATTGCGCAACAGCGGCGACGCTGACCTGCGGCAAGTGATGATTCACTTTGCCGATCAACAAAAGGGTGAGCCTTTCGATCTTTTGCAGGGAAGGGAAAGGCGTTTCACGTTTGGGCGAACCTACAACACCGCCGGTGAGAAGAGTGAACGGGTCGTCGCAACCGGCATCGCCAGCGACGGCAGCAGCGCGCGCGACGAAGTGCAGGCTACTATCACAGCGCAACAAGCCAAACAACCTCAAGCCACGCCGCAGGAGACACTGCGTGAGCCGCTCAAAGCATTGGCCAAAGCGCTCGACGAAGAACAGACCATCCAGTGCCCCATCTGTGACACCGAACTGAAAACGCGAAATCTTGTGCGGCACTTCGATAAAGTTCACGCTGAGGACACCTCTATGAATACAGCCGCCATGCGGAAAAAAATTGAGGCAGCTACCTCGAAAGCCACCACAAGCTCTGAGTCCGCGGGAGGACTTCCAGGACAATTATTCAGATCCGATGCCCCCAGACAATATACAGCGCAGTCCACAACGCCGGCGGATAAATCATCACGCGCATACTTCAAAATGTTGATGGATAGCCAACGTCCCGACACACAGCTCCAATGTCCTATCTGCAATGCGACCCTTTTGGCCAAGAACCTGCTCTGGCACTTTGACCGGCGACACGCTGAAAATGCCTCGGAGCCAACCCAGATACCTGTCGCAAGCGATCTACCCGCAAAAACATCGGGGCCGGCAATCCAGGAATACAACATCACGAGACCCATCGTCCTAAAACTTATGCGTGTGCCCGCCGGCGAGTTCCTGATGGGCAGTGATCCAGCGAAAGACAAAGCTGCCCAATCCTCCGAGCAGCCCCGGCATCGCGTCAATCTGACAGAATATTACATCAGTGCATATCCCGTCACCAATACGCAGTACGAAGTCTTCGTCAAAGCCACAGGGTACGCGGCGCCGCAACATTGGAAACGAACGTTTCTCAAGCCGAAGATTCCATCTGGCGTCGAAAATCAGGCCATCACTTACGTTTCCTGGTATGACGCTGTTGCCTTCTGCCAGTGGTTGAGCAAAGAAACCGGTCAGACTTTCCGCCTGCCCACCGAAGCGGAATGGGAAAAAGCTGCCAGGGGTACAGATGGACGTATTGCTTTCCAACGCCCTCAGAAGACCTGGGCGATAGCAAGTCTGACAACCCATGAACTGATATCCGACAGTCCTTACGGTTGTATGAACATGATGGATGGCATTATGGAATGGACCAGCAGCCTCTATTGGACGTACCCATACAACGCCAGTGATGGGCGGGAGAACCAGCAGGTTACTGGCGCGCGAGTTATACGTGGCAGCAAAGTATTGACCTCTTTCACTTCATTTACCAGCGACAAAGCGCCGCGATATGCAGAACGAGAAGGATACGAACCAGCAGCAAAGGTCTTCCCTTTGGGATTCCGCGTCGCGATGGTACCCGCACTGAGGCGCAAGTGAGGAATGGACTTCTCGTCACCGGCAACGGCGGTTATCTCTCATTTCCACTTTCTAACTTTTAGTTTGCTCCCTTTCGTTTTGCGTCTATAATCTCTATGTATGAAAAACCTGATGCGTCTTGAAAGTTGGATCGAGCAAGTCGTGGAAGAGCCTTTCGTGCGGTTGTTCGCCGGGCAGTTGCTCTCGCAGGATGTGGCGCGCCATCTCGTGCGGGCGTTGGAAGACGGAGAGCGCATCGGCGCCGACGGGACGCCGGAGATACCGGGGCGCTATCGCGTGGCCTTGCATCCCGAAGACTTACAGGCGCTCCGTCATCATCACCCCAATCTGGACACACAGCTCGCCGACGCGCTCAAAACGCTGGCGGAAAAGATGAAAGTCCGGCTGATGGAACCGCCGGCCATACTGCTGGAATCCAAAGCCGAAGTTCCTCTCCATACAGTGCAGATCACGCCAGCACATCATTTCCCTGCGACGCGCGAGCCAACCCGCGATCTCAACCTGGAACTGGTACGGCAACGGCTGGAGGAAGAAACGCCAGGCGCACAAGCCTATCTCATCATCCAGGGAGAACGCACTTTCGATCTGACACTACCAACGACGCGCATCGGGCGCGCGTTCGACAACGATCTCATCATTGAGGATGGGCGCGTCTCGCGTTATCATGCGCAACTGCGCTACCGCTACGGGCGCTACATTTTGCAGGATTTGGGCAGTCGCGGCGGAACGACGGTCAACGGGTTCGCCGTCCAAGAGATTGTGCTCCGTCCTGGTGACGTCATCTCGCTTTCGGGCGCTGATCTCATCTACGCCGAAGAGGACAGCGACCGGCGTAGAAACAACAGCGATACGCGCGCCTATCCGCCGCTGAGGATGTGACGTGGGAGAATTTTTGCTGTCATTACGGCTGGCATTGGCCGCTTTGCTCTACCTTTTCCTGGTTGTAGCCCTCTACGTTATGTGGCGAGGATTGCGACAGAACGAGCAGGCGCCTGTCAGCACCCAGATCGAGGCGCAGGTCATCATCGAACAAGGCGAGGAGCCGGGGAAATGTGTTCTCTTGCGCTCGGTCACGGCGATAGGGCGCGGCGGCGGCAACGTTTTGCCGCTCACCGATCCCTTCACCTCTACCAACCACGCGCTGATTTTGTGGCGCGAAGACAAGTGGTGGCTCGAAGACCTGGGAAGCCACAATGGCACATTTCTCAACGATGAGCGCATCACCCAACCAGCGGCATTGACTTCCGGCGATCACATCCGCATCGGCGAGACTGTCCTGCGGTTTGAAATCATGAAAGCGGTGAGTGGCGAGTAGCGAGTTAAGAGTTAAGAGTTACGAATTACGAATTACGAGGAGATGGCGATGGATCTGATGCTGAAAGGGAAAATCGCATTGGTCACGGCGGCCAGCCGCGGATTGGGTTATGCGACGGCGCGCGCGCTGGCCCAAGAAGGCGCGAACATCGCGTTGTGCGCCCGCAATGAAGCAACCGTCAAAGAAGCCGCCCAACACCTGGCGCGGGAAACCGGCGTGACCGTGCTGCCGGTCGTCGCTGACATTGCACAGGCGGCGGACATCCGGCGCTTGATTGACGAAACTATCACGCACTTCCAACACATTGATATGCTCTTCATCAATGCCGGCGGGCCGATGCCCGGTCACTTCGTGGACCTCACGCTGGAGCATTGGGACGCCGCAATCCAGCTCACCATCCAGAGCGCGATCCGGCTGACTTACGCTGTGGTGCCGCTGATGCGCGACCAGGGCGGGGGCAGCATCCTCGCCAACACCTCCGTCACCGTGCGCCAGCCGCTGGACGGGCTGACCATCTCCAACGCCCTGCGCACCGCCGTCATCGGCCTGGTCAAGACGCTCTCCATCGAACTAGGGGCCGATAACATCCGCGTCAACGCCATCGCGCCCGGCTGGACGCGCACCGAGCGCGTAGACGAAATCCTGCGCGCGCGCGCCGAGCACAACAGCACGACCCGCGAAGAAGAAGCCGCGAAAATCGTCACCGAAGTCCCGCTGCGCCGCATGGCCGACCCGGTGGAATTTGGGCGCGCCGCCGCATTCCTGCTTTCGCCGGCGGCTTCCTATATCACCGGCGTCACGTTGCTCGTGGATGGCGGTATGGCCCGCGCGGTGTTGTAACGTTCGAACGTTTGAACGTTACAACGTTTCAAAGGAGATGCTATGAGATACCTTCACGTTTTCACGGGGGCGCTGCTGGTATGCCTGCTGTTGGTCGCCTGTACTACCACACCAACTGCCCCACCGTCGCCTACGGCGGCTCCGGCGACGGCCACGCCCGCACCGACCGCCACGCCGGTTCCATCCCCCACCCCCACCCCCAAGCCGCGCACGCTCACCCTCTGCCTGGGATCGGAGCCGGCCTCGCTGTACCTCTACGAGGACGATATGTACGTCGCGCGGGTCATCCGCGAGGCCATCTACGACGGCCCGATTGACACCGTCGGCTACAGCTATCACCCCGTCATCCTGCAAAAACTGCCCTCTTTGGCGGACGGCGATGCCGTGATTGCAGCGGTGTCGGTGGAAGTGGAGGCGCTTGTCGTAGACGCCAACGGCGATGTCGTGAAGCTCACGTCGGGCACGCGTATCCGCCCAAGCGGCTGCCGCGCCGACGAGTGCGCGGTCACGTTCGACGGACGACCTCTCACCATGGATGCGCTGCGAGTAACGTTCGCGCTCAAACCCGATCTCCGTTGGTCCGACGGCGCGCCGTTGACCGCGCAGGATTCCGTCTACAGCTTCAACCTGGCGCGCAGCCCGGACTCGCCGAATTGGAAATGGCTGGAATCGCGCACGAGCAGCTACACCGCGCCGGATGACCACACCCTCGTGTGGACCGGCCTGCCCGGATTTCTCGATCCCGCCTACGCGACGGCGTTCTGGACGCCATTGCCCAAGCACGCCTGGAGCAGCTACACACCCGCCACGATGATCGAGCACGACGACGTGCTGCGCACGCCGCTCAGTTACGGGCCTTACGTCATTGAGAAATGGGAGCCGGGACAGTACATCCGGTTGTCGCCTAACCCCTATTACTTTCGCGCGGCGGAAAGACTGCCCTACTTCGAGACACTCACCTTCCGCTTCATCTCCAACGAGGACGTGACAACCGCCCTGGACACGCTGGCGCAGGGGCAGTGCGACGTGTTGAGCCTCGATCTGTACCTCGAACGCGACCTGCCGCGCCTGCGGGAGATGGAAACCACCGGAGAAGGGAAAATGTATGCCGTCGCCGGCCCGCTCTGGGAACACCTGACCTTCAACACCGATCCGCCGCCCGATTACCAGCAACCGGCCTTCTTCCAGGATGTGCGAACGCGGCGCGCAGTCGCCTTCTGCATCAACCGCCAGGCGATCATTGACAACGTTGACGCCGGCCTAAGCGCCATCCCCGATTCGTTCTTGCCGCCCGAACACCCGCTCTATGCCAGCAACGTCGTCCGCTACCCCTACGATCCGACGCAAGGGCGGGCGCTCTTGGAGGAAATCGGCTGGCGCGATGTGGACGGGGACGGCATCCGCGAAGCGCACGGCATCCCTGGCCTCTTCGACGGGACGCCGTTCCACATCCGCTACAGCACCACCACAGCGGAGATGCGTGCGCAGACCAGCGCGCTGATCGTCGCCGATCTGGCGGCGTGCGGCATCCAGGCGGACGTGGAGCAGCTTGCGGCGGCAGACTTCTTCAAAGACGGCGCGGGGACGCCGCTGTACGGACGGCAGTTTGACCTGGCCGAGTTTTCGTGGATGGTGGATGTTACTCCACCTTGCGACCTGTATCTTTCAACACAGATTTCGTCTGCCGACAACCAATGGAACGGGCAGAACTTCGGCGGCTACCACAACCCGGTCTACGACGCGGTGTGCAGTCAGGCGCTCGCGGCGCTGCCCGGCGAGCCGGAATATCTGACGGCTTACGCTGAAGCGCAGCACCTCTTCAGCGCGGACTTGCCGGCGCTGCCGCTCTTCTTCCGCCCGCGCATCTACGCCGCCCGCCCCGATCTGCGCGGCTTCACGCCCGATCCCGTCGCCGTGGAAACGTGGAACATCGAGGCGTTTGCGTTGGAGCCATAATCGGGATGGGTAATCAGTAATTGGTAATCGGTAATCCGATCACTCCAATTACAAATTACCGCTTACCAGTTACCAAAAGCACTGGCGGGGCATCGTAGACGCGGAAGCTCTCGTCAAGGTGCGGCAGGCGCAGGGCATAGCGAGTTCCGCAGCGATCCGCCAGCGAGAGAGGCGGTGTGAGGCCCGCATCTGCCAGTGGATCATCGGTAAGCGCAAGAGGTCCCAGACGCGGGCAGCGTCCGAAGGCGACAGTCTCGCGTTCATTCAGCATCGTCTCGTACCACGCCAACGTCGCGGCGTAGCGGTCTGGTTGACGCGCCAGCGCCCCGTAGCCACGTTGGCTCGCCAGGACAATCATATCTGCGTTCTGCGCAATTTCGGCCAGCCGCGCTGCTTTTTGCGGCGTTTCCGCATCGTAAACCGGCGCGGTCAGCATCGTGTATCGCGCGGCGTCACCCTCCGGCAGCGGAACGGGCAGGGCGTGCTCCCAGTCCTCCACGGCGACGGTCGCGCCGGCAGGTACATGCGCGTAGACCCACTGCGAGGCAGCGATCCACGGGTGCGGCGCGGCGTAAATCGAGAGCTGCGCCCATCCCAACAACGCCGTGGTTGCGAGCGCCGCCGTCCCCACAATCCGCCGCGCGACCGGCGACACAATCACTTTGACGCACACCAACACCGCCCATCCCGCCCAAACCGGGTAGATCGGCAGCAAATAACGCGGGAATTTGACGTGCAGCCCGGCGGTCATCAGAAAATAGAGCAGCGTCCACAGGCAGGCCAGGCGCAGTGTAAATGATCCGCGCCGCCACCGCCGCGAGGCCCACCCCACTCCGACGATGCCCAACACCGTCGCCGCCGGGCCGAGTCCCCAGAGCGCCATCTGCGCCAACGGGTAGAGGAAGGGCCACGTGCCCGCGTACTGGCGCGTGTACGGGAAATCGAAACGCCCGGAAGCCAGCATCGCTTGCACCGCCGCGCCGCGCCAGGCCGCCCCAGGTCGCAGCAGCGCCCAGGGGGAGGCAAGGGCGAAGGCAAAGACGATGGTAGACAGTAGACGGTAGACGGTAGACAGGGGGGGAAGCCACTTGTTACTGGTTGCTGGTTGCTGGTTATTGGTTACCCATTTCTCGTTACTCATTACGCGCAACATGATGCTGGATTCGCCGATTCGCCCATTCGCCGATTCGCCTTTCGCCTTTCGACTTTCAACCTCCAACCTGTAACTTTCAACCTTTAACCTGCAACTTGCAATCCACACCCCATATCCCACCACCACCGTCACCACGCACCACACCAGCGACGCTTTGCACGCCAGCGCCAGACCGGCGAGCGCCCCCGCGAGCGTCCAACGACAGCGGGTCGCGGCCAAGACTGCGCCGGAGGCTAAAACCGCGCCGAGCACATCCACGGTGTAGAAGCGCGCTTGCTGGATGGCGAAAGGGGCAAACGTCATCAACGCGGCGGCAAGGAGTGCGCCCCACGTCCCGACGGGGCCACGTCTTCCGGCGAGCGCGCGGCCCCACGCGCCGGTCAACGCGACGAGCAGCACGCCAAGTAGGCCGGAGAAGAGGCGCAGCGTGAAAAGGGGATCGGCGCCGGGGGCAACCAGCACGAACAGGCGCGCGATGTAGACCGGTAGATGTCCATAGGGGAAATCCGGCGAGGCGATGTTAGGGTCGCCCCACAGCGGCGTCGCCTGCGCCACGCCGAGTAGAAAGCGCTCATCGGGGTGCGCGGCGATAGCAGTGCGCACGTCCGGCGTAGCAGCGTCCCAATCCGGCGCGGGAAAACGCAGCGCCGCCGCCAATAAGAGCAGGCCAATCCATAGCCAGCGCGCATATCGAAAGCACGTTGCTTTGCCCGGTTGAGACTTCAACACTCTCAGTACACTCCACTTTGGGGCAAAGATACAAGCATGTTACACGCCAGGTGTGGATGGGTTCACTTTCATCATCAGATATTCTGTGACCCCTTCTTTGTATAAATCCGGTATCGCCCCGACTTGCCGGTAGCCCAAACGCTCGTACAGCCGTCTGGCCTCAGGGTTGAAATCTGCGACGACAAGGAATACTTTCGAGTGTTGCGTGAATGTGGTCTCTTCAAAGAAGTGGAGGAGTTCTTTGCCGATACCCATCCCGCGATAGGCTTCTTTCACGGCAATGATGTGCAAGTAAGGGAAGCTGTGAAACGCGGCTTGTAGGATGAACCAGATGAATCCCAGACATTCTTCCTTCTCGTCTACAGCGACAAATATCTCGCCCTTCGAAATGCCTTCCTTGAGCATTGAAAGGGCCTTCTCCTCCACAGGGAAATACTCGCGTCCCAGTTTCGAGTTGAGCAGGGCTTCTTTACAATCGTCCAGGTGCCGCATTTGTGCTTTGGTGATCGTCAGCATTGGGGGATTACCTTCTCTTTTGCCATTTGCGGGCGCGTAAAAAAGAGAAGCCCAAAACAGACAAGAAAAAGCCGCCGCCGCCGAACATCCAATTGGAAAGCACAATATCTCCATTGCCGTAGGCCACATAACCAAGCCCGCCGAAAAACATGACAAACAGCCCATAAAGCAACTGATGTCCCAAAGCATAGATCAGGTTAGTGCTTTCCGTCAGACCTTTGACTTTTATCTCTAGTTCCCCATGATTCGCTTTGGTCAGGAGTGTCTGAATATCTCCCGGGATGGTGATGACCGCCAGGGCAATGTCTTTAACCGCTGATTCAATGAGTTTGAGCCAGTTTTTGTCTTTGCCGAAAACGAACTCTTCCAAATACGGTCGAACTGTTTTCATGGGATTCATAGTGGGGCTGAGATAGGTGCATAAGCCCAGCAACAGCATAAGTGTGCGTCCCAACAGGATCAAATCTTTCGGGATTTGAAAGGTTGCCATGAGTTCCCGGAGCGTGATGTCCATTTTCGAGAAGTCTACCAGCATCTCCAGTTTGTCCTCTATATCCACGTGAATGTCCGACAAATGCCAGGACTCAACGGTCATCTGTTTCAGGAAACGGCTGTAGAGATAGTCAACAAACTGTTCGACGGGATACGAATCTTCGTGCAGAGCGATTAAGCCCATTTTCTGCAAGGCGGCAGAAATCTGGTCATTGTCCCGTTTGAGGATCCCCTGGACAAATTCGATGATGCCCTCGCGCATGTCAGAGGATAATCTGGCGACCGCCCCAAAATCCACAAAAACGATGTTGCCATCCGGCTGCACGAGAATGTTGCCCGGATGGGGGTCGGCGTGATAGATGCCATCGGTGAAGATCATCTGGCAATAGGCGGTCACGACACGTTCGGCGAGGGCTTGCCGGTCAATGTTGAATTCTGCCAATTTCTCCACATTGGCGACGCTGACCCCATGCATATATTCCGTTGTCAGCACTCTTTCAGACGATAGTTCATGAATCACTTGCGGGAAAAGAACGTGGGGATTACCAATAAAATTGGCTGCGATGGTTTCGATGTGCTGCGCTTCCAGGCGAAAATCCAGTTCTTCATTGATCATTTGACTAAATTGACTATGAACATTTCCAAGCCCCTTGATGCGCAGGAAGAAGCCATAAAAGGAAAGCAATCCTTTGATCGTCCGCAAATCTTGTCTGGCGATGGCTTCGATGCCAACGTACTGAACTTTGACCGCCACCTGTCGTCCATCATGAAGCCGCGCCAGATGCACTTGCGCCAAAGATGCGCTGGCGATGGGGGTTGGGTCAAATTCCGCGAAAAGTTGATCCGGCTCCGCGCCAAGCTCTTGCCGAATGCGCCCGGTGATCTCAGACAGCGGGCGCGGAGGGATTTTGTCTTGTAATTCTTCCAGCTCCTTGCGAAAATAATCAGGTAGAAAATTGCTCAATATGCTGATGAGTTGGCCGGCTTTGATGAAGATGCCTTGCAACGAAAGCAGCAATCGCTTCAGCCTTTGAGCATTTCTGCCGTAAACCGCCGACATCCGGCTGTTTTCCCATTCTGACCCGAAAAATTTGCCCAGAAGGTGAAAAAAGGTCAGGTTGAGCGCAATGAAAAGCGTCACCCCAAAGGCGCGGATAAAGCGGAACTGCGCGGGGTGATTGTTCACAGCGGCATTTGGATTCTTGGAATTGTCACGCACAGCCGTCATGATGCATCACCGCTACTCCCGCTGCAACGCCACCTCTACGTCATACGGCGATTCTTCGTCGCCGATGAACACGTCATCGCCAATGACGGGACGGTAGCCTTCCGCCCACACCAGGATGCCGTAGGATTGATTGCGCTCCAGCGCATAAGGCAGCTCGAAATAGCCGTTGATGTCGGTCTGGGCGAACGTGTACACCTGATCCTCGTCGCCGTTCCAATCCTCGACCGTGACGCCCGGAATGAGCACGATGTACAACGCGCCGCCGATCCCACGCTTGGTGCTGGCGTTGATGACGTACCCGCGAATCAGCAACCCTTCGCCGGGCGTAGTGGATGGCGCCGCTGCGCCGCCCACCTTGATCGAACCCTCGGCCAATTTCTGATCCTCGACATAGAGTTCGAGGCGATAGACACCTTCAATCAAGCCGTTTTCGTTGGAGACGCTCAACCACCAACTGCCGCTCTCCCCGCCTTTCCACGCATCCGGCGTCCAACTCACGTCAGCTTGATATTCGCCGTCCAGGTACCAGCGGGCCTCCCACATGACGCCATCCGCCATCCCTGCGTATTGCCAGCAAGCGTACAGCGCGGTCGAACCGGAAGGCAACTGCGTCACGGACATGGTCGGCTGATCGTAGTCATCCACAGCGGGCGCGAAGACGATGTTCGAAAAACTCGCTTGCCCCGCCGTCTTGCCCGGCTTGGGCCGGGTGGGCGTTGTGGGCACAGTCGCCCCCGATTTCGCCGCTTCGACGAGCGACTTTGCCAGATTGACCGGGCGGATGGCGTTGATGAAGCCGCCCACCGGGATGCAGTTATCGTTTTGATTGATGTAGCCGTCGCCATTGGTGTCCGCGAGATAGCGGCAATCGGCAAAACGCTCCGCGCCGCCATAGCCCACCTGCGTCGGCACGCCGATGATTTCGCCGCCCAGGTTCGCCGCCAGACCGCCGCTGTTCCCGCCGGCGATGGTGGCGTCGGTCTTGACGTAGGCGCGCCCCTCCACGCCCGGCTCGCGGGTGAAGCCGCTCACGACGCCTTCCGTGAAGGTGATCGTCTCGCCGCCAATGCCGGGATAGCCCAGGATGTGCAGCAAGTCGCCGAGTTCCAGCGCGTCGGAGTCGCCCAACGGCACGGTGGTCAGCCCCAACTGCTTGGGATCAACCGCACTGCCGCTCAAATCACTGACGATCTGGATGACGGCCAAATCCAGATCGTAGTCAATGGCGCGGATCTCCGCCAGGTAGCGCAGTTCCGGCGTGTCGTCGGAGCGCACGGTGATGGCGACGCCGAGCGCGTCCGGCTGATAGTTGGGGTCGGGATCGGAGGCGACGTGGGCGTTCGTCAGAATCAGGCCATCCGGCGTGAGAATGGAGCCTGATCCCGTCCACAAAGGTTGATAGCGCCCGCCCTCTTTGACCAACGCGATGATCTGTACCGTCGCGCGCAGCAGGTTTTGGCGGATTTGCCGGTCGTCGCCCGTGAACGTCGGGGTTTTCGGCGCTTCCTCAGTCACAGGCGTCGCCTCGCTTTCCGGCTCTTGCGCCGGTGTGACCGTCGCTTTAGCCGGTTTCGCCGAACTCGGCGTTGGCGTCGCCGGCGGCAAAGTGTTCGGCGCGCCGCACGCGAGAACGGTCAAAAACATCAAACAGAGGATGAATAATCGCATACGTTTGCTCATTTCACCACCTCAAATCCTCAACAAAAGTGCGGAAGTAGCGATAGTCGGCGTCGAACGTGTCACTGCCGGCCAGGTACGTCACGATGATGACGCGCCCTTCGTCGCGCAGCGCCACATCTACGCCGCGCACGACTTCTGGCAGGCGGTCAACGTAAGGATTGTGATCCACCAGGACGTAGGTGAAGGTGCGCTGCACCGCCATCTCGTCGTGAACCATCACCCGGCTGGTCGTCAGCGGTTTGTACGCATCCACCGCAGTCGCGCGTTCCAGCGTCAGCGCATCCAAAGCCAAAACGGGATCGGCTTCAGCGGCAAGCGCGCGGCTGCGCAATTCCAGAACCGTGTTGAACGATCCGCTCAACGGATTGCGCGCGCGCAGCAGCGGATCGGTTCCGGTCTGCCGCACCCACCCGGCGAAAATGCGCCCGGAGATGCCAGCGTCGCCAAGCGTGAAATCCTCCGCGCGATACAGAGCGGACTGGCGAAGCCACACACCCAGGAGCAGCGCCGCCGCCACAAGCGCGATCACGGCCCAATCGGCCCAACGGTCACGGCGGGAAGTTTTCGGCACAGTGGTCATTCTACACCTCCTGCGGCGTCAACGCCCGATAGGGTGATTTTGTTGGCGCGGCGGATGAGATAGAAGAGCGCGCCGAACGTCGCCGCCGCCGCTGCGGTCGCCAGGAGCAGCCCCGGCCAGGGATTGAAGCCGCCGCCGGAGAGATCAAGGGCCATGGTCGTCAGCTCGCCGCGCAGCGTGGTGAAGACGCCATTGAGAATCGCCGCCAGCGCCACCCCACTCGGCAGCCACCAGGACGGTTCAGCCTCGAACTTGGCGCGGCCCAGGAAGTAGCCCGTCAGCCCGGCGAAGCTCGCTTGCGCCAGCGCCGTCACCACAATGCGGATCACCCCGGCCTGCAAATGCACGCCGCCGTCAGCGATGACATAGTTGATGTTCAGCATTGTGGCGTAACCAAGCCCGGCCGCCGTCCCGTAGATCACGCCATCCACCCGCTCATCAAACTCCGGCAGCGCGAAGACCGAATAGCGCACTGCCGCGTACTTGAGAAACTCTTGCGCAACGCCGATGACAAGAATCGCGGCGAGCAGCCCGCCGAGTGGACTACGCGGCAGCCAGCGCTGCACCTCGAAAACGTTATCCAGCAGTGGGATACCGACCGCCTGCGCCAACAGCGCGCCGAGGAGGAAGACGCTGAGGACGTACCCTTTCGGCTCCGGTTCCAGCCGATCTTGCTGGTAGAAGAAGACCAGCCAGATCAAGGCCGAGATCAGCGCCAGTCCCACCCCCACGGCGACGAGCACCCAACCCGAAAAGGTAGGTTTGAAAAGGCCGACCAGGATTTCGACGAGCAGGACGAAGCCGAGTTGCCCGACAATCATCCCCAACCCCGCGCGCCAGACGCCGGGACGGTCTTTTGTCACTTTGGCGTAATGGCGCGCGCAGTATGTCCGCCCGCCAAACTGTTTGGCATCGGCGTCTACCGGCTGCTGACAGACACAACAGATATGGTTATCCATAGGCTATCCTCCATATAAGTCGAAAGTCCAAAGTCCAAAGTCTAAAGTCCAAAGTCTAAAGTCCAAAGTCTAAAGTCTAAAGTCTAAAGTAAATGAATGTTGTTGGCGCGGCAGGTGTGAACCATCGTTGCGGGCCAGAGGCTCGATTGGATTTCGCCGATGTGGGCTTTGTGCAGGTAAAGCATACACAGGCGCGATTGGCCGATGCCGCCGCCGATGGACTGTGGCAGTTCACCCGCCAGCAAACGGCGGTGGAAGAGCAGCTCGCGCCGGTCGAGCGCGTCGCGCAGCGCCAACTGCCGCAGCAGCGCCGCTGCGTCCACGCGGATGCCCATTGACGAGAGTTCCAGCGCCGTATCAAACAGCGGGTAATACACCAAGATGTCGCCGTTCAAGCCCTGGTAGCCATCCACCGTCGGCGAGGACCAGTCGTCGTAGTCCGGCGCGCGCCCATCGTGCGGTTGCCCGTTCCGCAGCGCGCCGCCGATGCCGATGAGGAACACCGCGCCATACTCGCGGCAGGCCGCGTCCTCGCGCGCTTTCGGCGACAGATCAGGATAGCGCGCTTCCAGGTCTTCGGCGTGGATGACGGTGATCGTCTCCGGCAAAAATGGCTCGATGACGGGATACAGGTGATGTACATAGCGTTCGGTGCGGCGGATCACGTCGTAGATGCGACGGACAGTGGTTTTGAGATAGTCCAGCGTGCGCTCCTCAGGCTGCATCACGCGCTCCCAGTCCCATTGATCCACGTACAGGGAATGGAGATTGTCCAAATCCTCGTCGGCGCGGATGGCGTTCATGTCGGTGTACAACCCTTCGCCCGGCGCAAAGTCCAGGTCGGCCAACTGCATCCGCTTCCATTTCGCCAGCGAGTGAACGATCTCAGCGCGCACATCGGCCAGCGCCTTGATCGGAAACGACACCGGCCGCTCAACGCCGTTGAGATCGTCGTTAATCCCCGTCCCGGCCTGCACGAACAACGGCGCGGTCACGCGGACGAGGTTCAACTCGAAAGCCAGATTCGTCTGGAAAAACGTTTTGATCTGGCGAATGGCGCTCTCCGTCTCACGCACATCCAATAAACAACGATATTTCTCTGGGATAATCAAACGCGTTACCATCTCCCCCTCTTGGTCGAAAGTCGAAAGTCCAAAGTCGAAAGTCGGATGTCGAAAGTCCGAGGTCCACATCACGAATTACGAATTACGAATTACGAATTACGAATTACGAATCTCCAGCGTGAACTTTTTGGCGCCAGCGCGCATGAAACAGATAGATCAAACAAAACGGAGGTGTGCCATGACACGCTGGATTCGAGACTGGTTTATTTTGTCAGCATTGGTGGTGATGGGCGCAGGGATGTTGTTCGTCTTCTGGGCGATTTGGCCGCTATTGCCCAACCGTCTACCCACCATCCTTCTCCCCTCGCTTGACCTGGAAGGCGTCATCGCCATCCTGATGCTCATCATCATCCTTGCCGGCTTCGGAAAGCTAATGTGCAGCAGATAGCGAGTGAAGAGTAAAGAGTGAAGAATAAAGAGTGAAGAGTGAAGAATAACAAATGGCTTCCTTCATCTTAACTCTTAACTCCTGCCTCCTGCCTCCTGCCTCTTGCCTCTTGCCTCCTGCCTCTTGCCTCCTGCCTCCTGCCTCTTGCCTCTTGCTATCCTACCCGCCCGCTGATGTAATCCTCCGTCATCTTCTGCGCGGGACGGGTGAAGAGCTGCGCCGTCTTCGCTACTTCGATCAACTCGCCGAGCCAGAAAAACGCCGTCTGATCCGAGACGCGCGCGGCCTGCTGCATATTGTGCGTGACGATGACGATGGTGTACTGCTCCCGCAATTTGCGCATCAGCTCCTCGACGCGCAGCGTGGCGATGGGATCCAGCGCCGAGCATGGCTCGTCCATCAGGATCACCTCCGGCTTCACCGCCAGCGTGCGCGCGATGCACAACCGCTGCTGCTGGCCGAGCGACAGGCTCAACGCCGGCAGCGACATATCGCCTTTGATCTCGTCCCACAAATCCACTTCGCGCAAATACTGCTGGGCCATATCGCTCAAGGCCGATCCCGTCTCCAGCCCTAGCGAACGCGGCCCCATCACGATGTTGTTGTAGATGGACTGCGGGAAGGGATTAGGCTTCTGAAACACCAGCCCCACCCGGCGGCGCAACTCGACGATGTCCACGGTGGGCGCGTAGATGTCGGCGTCGTCCAGCAGGATTTCGCCTTCGACGCGCGTGTGAGGGATTTCGTCATTCATACGATTCAGACAACGCAAAAACGTGGACTTTCCGCACCCCGATGGACCGATGAAGGCCATGATCTCTTCGGGCATAACGTCCAGCGTGATATTCATCAACGCTTGCTTGGAACCATAGTAGAAATCCAAGTGGAGTACGCGAATTTTCGGCTCTGCCGGCGTGTCGTTCATCATTCACCCATTCTCCCATTACAGATACCCACAAGTATAGACGCTCTTAGAAGGTAGTCAATCATCCTATTTGGGGTTTGTTTTTTCATCCGTTGACAGTATAATGCTTCCTTGTGCGAAACAAGGATATTCTGCTAACCATAAAACTGGCGGCGCTCCTTCTGATGGGGCTGGCGTTCGTTGGGTGTAGGCCGCAAAACGCGCAGACCACCACGGGCAGCGCCTCAGCGATCATCCAGAACAAAGGCTCCGATACCATCGTCAACCTGGCGCTGGCCTGGGCCGAGCAGTATCAGCTCCTCGAACCTGACGTGCGCATCGCCGTCACCGGCGGCGGCTCGGGCACCGGCATCGCGGCGCTGATCAATGGGACGGTAGACCTCGCCAATGCTTCGCGGCAGATCAAGGCCGAGGAACTGGAATCCGCGCGCGCCAACGGCTTCGACCCCATCGAGTATGTCATCGCCCGCGACGCCATCGCCGTCATCGTCCATCCCGACAATCCCGTGGATAAGCTGACGCTGCAACAAATCTCCGACATCTACAGCGGCAAAATCACGAACTGGCAAGCAGTCGGCGGTGAAGACCGCCCCATCGTGCTCCTCTCGCGCGAGACGAACTCCGGCACGCACGTCTACTTCCTCGAAGAAGTCATCCGCCTGGGGCAGAAAGACAACAAGACCTTTTTCTCGCCAGACACGCTGCTCCTGCCCTCGTCGGAAGGTATCGGCGTGGAAGTGCGCCAGAACCCTAACGCCATCGGCTACGACGGCCTGGGCTACGTCACGGCGGATATGAAGACGATCGCCGTGAGTGTCGGAGAAGGCCAGCCATACTATCCGCCCACAGTCGAGACGGTGAACGCGGGCGAGTACCCCATCGCGCGTGACCTCTATATGTACACCGCCGGCGAACCACAGGGGCAGATCAAGACCTACCTGGAATGGATTCTCGGCCCGGCGGCGCAACAGACGGTGCTAGAATTGGGCTTCGTGCCGATCAGCGACACAGGAGCAACACCATGACCAACGAACGTGAAGACAAACAGAAACCATCCATTTCGTGGCCGGAGTTTTTCATCGAACGCGCCATCCAGGTCTCCGGCGTTTCGGCGATTGTCCTGGTGGTGCTCATCTTCTTGTTTTTGATTAAAGAGGGCACGCCGGCCTTCTTCAAAGTGCCGCTATCCACCCTCTTTGCCGCGCGCTGGTATCCCATCGAAAGTTATTACGGCCTGCTGCCGCTGGTGATGGGATCGCTCATCGTCACCATCGGCGCGGCGGTCGTCTCGCTGCCGTTGGGGCTGGCGACGGCGATTTTCATCGCGGAGATCGCGCCCGATTGGATGCGCGACGTTCTCAAGCCCTTCGTCGAGGTGCTGGCCGGCATCCCCTCCGTCGTCATCGGCTTCATCGGGATGTTGGTTTTCGCGCCGCTCATCCGCGTCGCGCTGGACATCCCCACCGGCCTCACAGCGTTTACCGGCGTGCTGCTGCTGGCGTGGATGGCGCTGCCCACCGTCGTCAGCGTGGCGGAAGACGTGCTCGACGCCGTGCCCACAACCTACCGCGACGCCGGCCTGGCGTTGGGGATGACGCGCTGGCAGGTGATCTGGCGCATCGTGCTGCCGGCCGGGCGCTCCGGCATCCTGATGGCGTTGATGTTGGGGGTGGGCCGCGCCATCGGCGAAACGATGACCGTGATGATGGTCACCGGCAATGCGGCGCGGATTCCCACCGGCCTGCGCGACTTCTTCATGCCGGTGCGCACGATGACGGCCACCATCGCCGCCGAAATGGGCGAGGTGGCGCAGGGCAGCCCGCATTATCACGTGCTCTTCGCTGTGGGACTGACGTTGTTCATCATCACCTTCATCGTCAACATGGCGGCGGCCTCGGTAGTCTTCCGCCAGGTCAAACGTGCGGAGCGGATGTTAGCATGAGCCTGCGCAAGCTCAAACTATCCCGGCAAACCTCGCAGCGCATCGCCTTCGCGCTGATCACGTTGGCGGCGCTGGTCGTCATTGCGCCGATCTTCTTCATCGTCGGCTACATCGTCTACGAGGGCGCGAGCGCGATCAGTTGGGAATTTCTCACCGCGTACCCCTACAACGGGATGAAGTCCGGCGGCCTGCTCCCGGCCATCGTCGGGACGCTGTGGCTAACGGCGGGCACGGCCATCGTCGCCGTCCCCATCGGCATTGGCGCGGCGATCTACCTCTCCGAGTACGCCAAAGACAACACAATGACGCGCGCCATTCGCGTCGCCATCATCAACCTGGCCGGCATCCCGTCGGTCGTGTACGGATTGTTCGGCCTGGGTTTGTTCGTCATCTTCCTCAATTTTGGGACGTCCATCCTGGCCGGATCGCTCACCCTGGGCATTATGACGCTCCCGGTCATCATCAGCACGGCGGAAGAGGCGTTGCGCGCGGTGCCGCAATCGTTCCGGCTGGTCAGCGTCAGCCTCGGCGGAACGCACTGGCAGACCATCCGCCGCGTGGTGCTCCCACAAGCCCTGCCGGGCATTATCACCGGCGTGATTCTGGGCCTGGAGCGCGCCGCCGGGGAAACCGCGCCCATCCTCTTCACCGTGGCCGCGTTCTTCCTACCACGCTTGCCCACCTCCATCTTCGACCAAACGATGGCCCTGCCCTACCACCTCTTCGTCATCAGCACCCAAGTACCGGGGATGCCGGTGCATATTCAATACGGCACGGCGCTGGTGCTCCTGATCTTCGTGTTGTCTATGAATGTCATAGCGACGCTCATCCGCAATCATTACCGCAAGCAGAGGTTCTGGTGATGGCCCCCAACGTCAAAATTCACATCGAAGATTTCGGCCTGCGCTACTCCGACGGCACGGAGAGCCTGCACGACATCACGCTGGATGTGTACGCCAACCAGATCAACGTGTTCTTCGGCCCGTCGGGCGGCGGCAAGAGCACACTGTTGCGGGCGATGAACCGCCTCAACGATTTGACGGACGTGGTGCAACAGACCGGACGCATCCTGCTGGACGGCGAGGACGTCACGCAACCCGGTTACGATATCGTGCGCCTGCGACGGCGCGTGGGCATCGTCTTCGCGCGGCCCGTCGCCCTGCCGATGAGCATCTACCGCAACATCACCTACGGCCTGGAACTGGCCGGCGTGCGCGACAAGGCCACGCTCGACGCCGCCGTGACGCGCTCATTGCAACAGTCGGCGCTGTGGGACGAAGTCCACGACCGCCTGGGTGAGCCGGCGCACGCCCTCTCCGGCGGGCAGCAACAGCGGCTCTGCCTGGCGCGCGTGCTCGCCTTGCAGCCGGAGGTCATCCTGCTGGACGAACCCACCTCCGGCCTCGACCCCATCTCCACGGCCAAAATCGAGGCCACGATGCAAGAACTAAAGTCCGACTATACCTTCGTTATCGTCCCGCACAGCGTCCAGCAGGCCGCGCGCGTCGCCGATTGGGCTACATTCTTCCTGCAAGGCGAGTTGATCGAGCATGGCGTAGGTCGTGAGATGTTCCTCAAACCCAAGCAGACCAGGACAGAAGACTACATCACCGGGCGGTTTGGGTAAAAAACGTTGGCACGTTGCAACGTTTGAACGTTGGCACGTTGCAACGTTTGAACGTTCAAACGTTGCAACAGTTTATTTCCGTGGAGGGATGCTATGGACCTTTTCGGCGGCATTGAAGCGGGTGGGACCAAGTTTGTCTGCGCGATGGGCAGTGGCCCCGACAACATTGTGGATGAAATCCGGTTTCCGACAACAACGCCGGAGGAGACCATCGGCGCAGCCATTGATTTCTTTCGCGGCGCAATCGCCACAGGCGCGACGCTACGCGCGGTGGGCATCGCCGCGTTTGGCCCGGTGGACCCAAATCCAGCCTCCCCAACCTGGGGCTACATCACCTCCACGCCCAAGCCCGGTTGGGGCAACACCGACTTCGGCAGGCGGGTGCGCGCGGCGCTCGGCGTCCCCGTTGGCTTCGACACAGACGTCAACGGCGCGGCGCTCGGCGAGGGCACGTGGGGCGCGGCGCAAGGCCTGGACTCGTTCGTCTACCTCACCGTCGGCACGGGCATCGGCGGCGGCGCGATGGTGGAAGGCCGTCTGCTGCACGGTCTGATGCACACGGAGATGGGCCACATCCGTCTGCCGCACGATTTCGACGCCGACCCCTTCCCCGGCAACTGCCCTTACCACGATGACTGCTTCGAGGGGTTAGCGAACGGCCCGGCGATGGAAGCCCGCTGGGGCCAGCGCGCCGAAACGCTCCCACCCGATCACCCCGCGTGGGCGCTGGAAGCGCATTACATCGCGCTGGCGTGCGCGAATTTCGTCCTCACGCTCTGCCCGCAGCGCATCATCCTCGGCGGCGGCGTGATGCAGCAAGCGCACCTTTTCCCGCTGATCCGCCGCAAGGTGCAGACCTTGCTGAACGGCTACGTCCGCGTCCCCGAAATCCTGCGCGACATTGACGCCTACATCGTCCCGCCGGGCCTGGGCAACCGCGCCGGCGTCCTCGGCGCCATCGCCCTGGCAATGCAGGCAAACTAACCACGAATCTACACGAATCATCACGAATAGAGATCAAATTAGTGGAAATTCGTGAAGATTCGGGGTTGATGCTCTGAGACCGTAATGGAAAACAAACCGGGAACGATAGGCCGCCGCATCGTCGTGATTGGGACGACGTGCGCGGGGAAGACGACGCTGGCGCGCGCCCTGGGGGGAAAGCTGGGCGTCCCGCACATTGAGCTGGACGCGCTCTATTGGGGACCAGGATGGACGGCCTTACCGACCGAGACCTTCCGCGCCACCGTCGCCGATGCCTTGAGTGGGGATGCCTGGACCACCGACGGCAATTACAGCAAAGCGCGGGACATTATCTGGGGACGCGCCGACACGCTCGTGTGGCTCGACTACCCTTTCCCTGTCATTATGTGGCGACTCATCACGCGCACGTTGCGTCGCGTGGTCACGCAAGAGGTTTTGTGGAATAGCAACTGCGAAACCTGGCGCGGCGCCTTCTTCAGCCGCGACTCACTCTTCGTGTGGGCTATCACGACGCATCGTAAACGCCGCGAGCGCACCCTTGAGCGCCTGCAAGACCCGGCCTACCAACACCTCGCCGTCATCCACCTGCGCTCGCCCAAAGCGACTCGCGCCTGGCTGAAACAGATCTTCGCACTATAACAAATCAGGACTTACGCAGTTCCCTGAGATTGGATGCTGATTTTCGCAGGTTTACGCAGATTTTCCTAAATTATCTGCGAAAATCAGCGTAAATCTGCGTCCAATGACTTTTCCACGACCAAGAGTGAGTCTACTGCAAAAAGTCCTTCTTGACCGCCAAGACGCCAAGTTCGCCAAGAGAACAAAAGAATACATAAGTAATTTTAATAAATTTGCGCATTTTTACAAATTTTATTCATTTGCTCATTAAAAAACTTGGCGTTCTTGGCGACTTGGTGGTTTTTTCAGTGGAGTCAACACATTGTTGCGCATGAAAGCCGAGACTCTCCAATGGAACATCCGGCATTGTTTGCAGATACTGCGCCACGCGCAGATCATGCTCCGCGCGCCGCAGCCATTCTAACGCCAGGTCACGCGCCGGGTTGAGCATAGAGCACCTTGCCTTCACGGGCAACTGTATGAGTGAAACTACCAGGAACATCCTGGTAGCGTGCAAATTCATCCGGCGTGTAAACCAGAATATCTAACGGACGTCCTATCCCTCGGAAGAGACGCCGGACTTGCGCGTACCGTTGAGGGCGGGGCAAGTCGGATTCCTGAATAATAAGCAAGTCAATATCGCTATGGACATTCTGTTCCTCACGCGCCCACGAGCCAAACAAGATGATTTTTTGCGGATGCAATGCCTCTGCAATTCGCGCGGCAATCATCTCCGGTGTATCCGCCTCGTGAAGGGCACCTGTATGAGTCGTAAGTTCGTTCATAACTTCATTGTAGCACATATTTCAGTTGTGGACTAGTGTTTTTTCAAGGCATGAATGACGGGTGTTTTCCTTAGTATTTGGCGCCAATTTTTATGCCGCGACCAATTCCTCCGCGACCGCGTGTTGCCCCTTGAACTGGCTCATGTACAGGTGATGGTAGAACCCCCGCTGCGCGAGCAGCGCCTCGTGCGTGCCGCGCTCGATGATCTCGCCGTCGTTGATGACCAAAATGGCGTCCGCGTCGCGGATCGTGCTGAGGCGGTGCGCGATGACGAAGCTGGTGCGCCCCTCCATCAGCCGCAACATTGCCTCCTGGATGTTCTTCTCCGTGCGGGTGTCCACGCTGCTCGTCGCCTCGTCGAGGATGAGGATGCTCGGATCGGCCAGGATCGCGCGCGCGATGGCGAGCAATTGGCGCTGCCCCTGGCTGATGTTGCCGGCGCGCTCCGATAGCTCCGTCTGGTAGCCCTCCGGCAAGCGGTGGATGAACTGGTCGGCGTTGGCGAGCTTCGCCGCTGCGATGACCTCGTCATCCGTCGCGTCCAACCGCCCGTAGCGGATGTTCTCCATCACCGTGTCGGCAAACATATACGTATCTTGCAGCACGATGCCCAGTTCGCGGCGCAGATCGGCCATCTTGAGCTGGCGGATGTCAATCCCATCCACCGTGATACTGCCGCTGTCAATGTCGTAGAAACGGGTGAGCCAATGTCATTAAGTTAAGGCCCAGCGACTACAATCGAGTATTATGTCCTCCATCCAAAATATAGCTCAAGGAGGATAGCATGGCAACCGATACCACAGCCCTGTGTGCCGGT
>DAOUAQ010000267.1:0-17487 GCA_034433375.1 Anaerolineae bacterium
CTGCGCCGCCCCGGCGAACCGCGCCTCACGCGCTTCATCGCCAGCGAACTGGCGCAGAGCCACTACTACGACATCTCCGCCGCCCGGCGGGATTTTGGGTATGTCCCGCAGCGCACGATGGCCGAGGTGACGGAGCGGGTGATCGCGGCGGTAGGCGATAGCCGGTAGGTGGGGGAGAGTTCACTTGCGCGCTTCATTTTGGCAACGGCTGGATGCGTTGGTCGCAGGGAGCCGAATTGTTGTAGACCGGCCCAAAGGAACGACGCACCCGCGTTATCCGGAATTCATCTATCCCCTGGATTACGGCTACCTGGATGGCACGCAGGTCATTGATGGCGGCGGTGTGGATGTGTGGGTGGGCAGTCTGGCGGAGCGGCGCGTCACCGCCGTCGTCTGCACTGTGGATGGGGTGAAGCGCGACACGGAACTCAAGTTATTGCTCGGTTGCACGCCGGAGGAAGCGGAAACGATTCTCCAAACGCACAACGGCGAGTATCAAGCGGCGCTTTTGATTCCCCGACCCGGCAGCATGTAGCGCGAATTGCCAATTTGCCCTACAATATCAGTCAACATTTGTTCAGGGGGTGAACTATGGCAAAGAACGTGTGGCGAATCATCGTGACAGCGGTGTTGTTGCTAGGAATTCTGTCGCAGCCGGCGCGCGCGACCGTGGATATGCCTCCCCCGCATCTTGGGTATGGGATGATGCTGGCCTATCCGCCGACGAGTCTGGCGAGGGTGAAAGAGGCCGGTTTCGATTGGTTCAAATACTTCGCCTATTGGGATGACATTGATCCTAGCCACAACGGCGCGTACACCTGGACCGGCGTAGACACACAGTTGGGCTGGGCATGTACGAATGGGCTGAATATGCTCTTGCGCGTCGAGCGCGACGATGTCAACTGGACGCCGATCCAGGATAGCGAAATGGCCGGTTGGCAGGCGTTTTTCCAGGCCCTCGCGGCGCGCATCGCCCAGAAGCGCGTGACGTGCGCTAAACCCTATCGCGTGGCCCTGGAAATTTGGAACGAGCCGAATCTCGATTTCCAGTGGACCGGCCAGCCGCTTGATCCCGCGCGCTACACGGAGATGGTCAAACGCGCTTATCTGGGCGCAAAGGCTGGCGATCCCACCATCCCCATCGTCGCGGGGAGTCTCGCGCCCACCGGCGGGGATGGCGTACACTCGCTGAATGATGTGACTTTCCTCGAAGCGATGTACGCCAGCGGGTTAGCCGGGCACTTCGACGCGATCAGCATCCACAACTACGGCTTCGGCGGCGCGCCGGAGGATAAGAATCACGGCTGGAACATCCTCAACTTCCGCCGCGCGGAAGACATCTACGCCGTGATGGTCGCGCATGGGGACGGGGATAAACATGTGTGGGGCACGGAGTTCGGCTGGCTGTTGGACGCGAGCGCGGAGGGTCACCCGGAGTGCCTCAGCTATTGGGACAGCATCGGCTTCCTGTGGCAGAAAGTCTCGGCGACGCAACAGGCCGACTACCTGGAACGCGCGTTCGCCTACGCCGACGCTAACTGGCCGTGGATGGGCGTGATGATCGTCTCCAACCTGGATTTCAGCACCACAGGCTGGTATGGGACGTGCGACCCGTTGAACTGGTTTTCTGTCCTTAAGCCTGATCGTTCGTCGCGCCTCTCCTATACCGCTTTGCAGGAGATGGATAAGCGCCCTGTGGTTACGTCAACGATGACGGTCACGCCGCCGGCATTGGATTGGTCGGTGCGCCTGCGTGAGCGCGGCCTCATCACCGAGACGGTGACGGTATTGAGTGACAATTGGGCTTTTCCCTGGAGCGTCGTAACTCAGACGCTTGGGCTGCCGTTCACGATCACCCCCACACTCGGCGTTGCCGGCCAAACGTTTCAGGTCACGGCGGACGCGCGCGATTTGGACATCGGAACTTACGCCGGTATGCTGACCGTCACCGCTGCTTACACCTCGGTCACGCCCCAGGTCATCACGGTTCCCCTGAATCTGGAGCTATGGGGAATCTGGGGGATGGACGTGCATCCTGCTAGCCTGAGCTGGATGATGGGGGTTGCTGACGTAAAGCCGGTCTCGGCGACCGTGGTGGTGGAGAACACCGGCGATTTCGACTTCGATTGGGCGGTGACCTGGGCAAGCGCGGCGTTGACGATGACCGTCGTGCCGGCCAATTCCACGCAGACGGGCACAACCTTTATCCCTGGCGCGTTCGGGGTGTTCGTTGATCCACGCGGGCTGCCGGTGGGGCTGTATACCGGCGTCGTGACCGTCACCGCATCGGAGGCGGCAGTGCCCGAAAGCCCGTTTGTGCTGCCGGTGAGTGTCCGCATTGTGGAGCGGCTGTACACCGTGTATATGCCGTTGGTGATGCGACGATATTAGGGCCGACGGGGTTAATCTACTGTCGCCAACATCCCTTGGTACAGCAGCTCCAGCCCTTCGTCAATCAGATCTCGCCCGCAAGGCGGGGTTGAATCTGCGAGGGCTGTCTCGGCGGCGACGATTTCCAGGACGCACAGGCGGAAGAAGTACGTCGTCAACAAAGCGCCGGCCAATTCGGCGTTGATATCGGGACGAAAGACGCCCTGCGCCTGGCCCTCACGGACTAATGCTGCCATCGTCAATGTTGCGGTCGGTTGATTGGGGGGAAGGTACTCCGGCTTAGGATGCGTCATCGCGTGCGCGAACATCCGCCGGGCCAGATGGTGGTAAGGCGTTAGCTCTTCCCAGAGGGTCTGAAACAACAGCCGGATGCGCTCGTCGGCTTGCGCTTCCGGCGCGGGTGGGGCGGCGAGCAATGATTGGATGCGGCTGTACAGCAGTTCACCGAGTAGATTCTCCTTGCTCTCGAAGTAGTTGAAAAACGTCCCCTTGGCGACGTCCGCCGCGGCGGCAATCTCTTCAACGGTAACGGCGTCAAAGCCTTTGCTGCGAAAGAGATGCTCGGCCTCTTCTAAAAGACGGCGATGCGTGCGCTCCTTGCGTTGTTCCCAACGGGATGAGGTATGATCTGTTTTGTTCGTCATAATTGACCCTGGTCATAATTGACTCCGGTCATTATACCATGAAAAATAGAACGGGAAACGGTCAGGGTCACGAGATTTTCGCCACTTTTACACGTTGTTTTTTGTAACCATCCCATGGGGTGGCTGATTCGGCATAGTCAGCCAGCGCATCCGGTGACTATTGCACAACGTTCTTATTGCTGCGCTTTGATCTCACCGATGACTTCGATCCACACCGGCACACCATCAAGCACCTTGGGGATGCGATCTTTAGGCCGCAGAAACAGCGGGGAGATTCTGCGGGACACGTTCACAATCAGCCCGGGTTCGCCCCCTGGTTGGCCCTCTTGCATCCGCAGGCCGATGCCCACACCCACGACGTGGGGTTTCTTGAGCAAATCAGCTTCATAGCGCGCTTTGACGCTCTGAATTTTCGCCATTGTGATTTCATCTTCGGGTATTGTTGGCATGTCAGCCTCCATCGTGAATAAACCGTTGGGACGTTGCAAATTCAAACGTTCATACGTTTGCACGTTGAGACGTTTGCACGTTGTTTGTGGCTGCGGTATCGTGGTGAATACTCTGTACCCACAAAAGCAGGGCTATGCCGCACAAACCGGCCATGCAGGCCCAGAATCCCCAGCCCGGATGGATGGGAGCGGCGTGAACGACGCGCAATGCGGGCAGTAGACGGTTCAGCGTCGCTGCGGCCGGCAGCCCGGTGACGGCGATCCACGCCAACATAAGCCAGGGACGGTAGCGGCCCAGACGCGGCGCGAACCACACCGCCAGCCCCGCCGCGAGCATGGCGCCAATGCCCCACCAGAAAGGGACGCGCCAGCCCGGCGTGCGCCACGCGCTCACGATTTCGGGATAAGGGGGGAGCGTCGCCAACGCCAGGCCAGCGCCCAGGAGTGCGCCCAACATCCGCCACCCCAATGCGGCGTGGGCTAAGAGCACGGGCAAAAGCACCGCCAATCCCACCAGCGGCAGTCGCAGGGTTTGCAGGTTGACGGAGAGCGCGCCGGTTTCGATCTCTGGTAGCAGCCGCAGCAGGTCAAAGAGATCGTAGGCGTTCCAGGCCAGCGCGGCGGCGCGTTGGCTTACCCACGGGCCGAAATAGCCGACGAGCGCCAGGGAATAAGAAGTGAGAAGTAGGGAGTAAGGAGTAGGGAGTAGGGATCGCTCGAGCTTCAATCTCCAATCCTTCAATCTGCAATCTCCTCAAGGCTGGGACATTGAGAAATTGTCGAAAGCGACAATGGCCGTCTCGCCGCGTTCAACAGCATCGGCGAAGAGCGCCACACCGCCGGCCTTCTGGAACACGGTATCCGAAATGGTGACGTTGATAGCGCTGTTCACCCGCAGCGTCAGGTCTTCTCCCTGACAACGGACTTCGAGATTATTCCGCGCTTTGCCGATTTTAATGCCTTCGTCAAACTGCGGGCCGACGAGCGGCATAGAGATGCCATTCTCGACCAGCAAGATCAGATAATAACCATCGGCGCTGACCGCTAACAGGTAATAGTTGTCTTCATCTTGTTGACGACAGATTACGCCCATCCAGTTGTTCACCGTCCCCTGCACATGCCGCACCTGGACGGCGACGGCGACATCGGCGTAAGTCTTGCCCGCGAAAGGCGCGTAGACGGCGATGCCCTTGCCGCGATCCTCAAGGTACAACTCGCCTTCCTGCGCGTAGACGGCGCTTTCCGCCGTATCGAAGCGCGCCCAGGCCGCATTGGGCGGTGAAAATTCATCGTTCAGGATCGTGGATGCCGGCGTGACGGTGGGAGCGGCCGTGGTTGGCGAGCCGCCACAGGCCGAGAGCGACGCCAAAACGAGGGCTGCTATGACCAAGAGGATGAATGTATGGATAGATAGAAGGATACGTTTGTTCATACTGGCATTTTCATAATTGTCGGCGATGTTCAAAATGTGCTATAGCGTCGCGCAACGCCGCCATTTCATCCCCAGGGGATGTGATTAGAAGCAGTTGTATGCGATCTTGTGTTTGATTTTCCATAGGCTGTCCCTGCGTCTACCGTGCAAGGGGTTTCTCTTCACACCTTTCCATTGTAGCACATTTTTGTCGGAAGGTAGCGACAGATAGCGGCATAGGCACATTATACGGATGCTTTTGGATCTTCATCCACGACGCCCTTCAGACTGATGATGCTCAACAGGAATAGGATCCCGTATCCGGCGAAAATCACGAAGTATCCCAAACCGGGGAAGGCAGCGTTCAAGGTATCCGCCACCGGCCCGCCGATGCCGGCGCCGATCATACCCGCGCCGGCGCCGGCCAGATTGGAGATTCCCAGGTAGCGCCCAGCCTCGGCGGCGGGCACCAGGCGCGTGCCCAAGGCCCAGTTGGTGGTGGTGAACAACCCGGCAGACAGGCCCAGAATGGCCCCTGCGATGTAGAGCAACGCCATATTGGGCGTCCAGATCGTCCCAAGCAAAACCAGCGTCGCTATGCCGCCCAGGACGCCGCTCAGAGCCACCATTCGCTTCAGGCCAAAACGGTCGGCGAGCCAGCCGCCCGGCAGCGCGCTGATCAGGGTGAATATGCCGACAAACATAATGAGCGTGCCGGTCATGCCGGTCGCCTCCTCGCGGTTGACGTTGAAGGCGTACATCAAAAAGTACGGGACGAAACTCTGGATGGAGGTGATGGCGGCGAAATACATCAAGCGGTTGACTACCCACCATGTGAACGTCGGGCGGCGGCGCACTTCATTGCCGATGGTTGCCAGGGTTCCGGCCCACACGCCCGCCACGACGGCCACCGCCATCGCCGTCACACCCCCTACGCCAACTGCGACATGCATCCCGACGTTCTTCCCGGCGAACGGCCAGGCGATCAAGCCTGCCAGCGCGCCGATCACGCCGCCTACCAGCAACCCGGCGACTGCTCCGCCGGCAATCCCTGCCAACATGCCCAGGACGCGCAGCATCGTCGGCGCCAAGGGAACGTCGGATTTTTCCCGTTGGGGCGTCTCTTTGACGAGCACCATCGTCAGCAGCATCAACACCAGGAGGGTGATCCCGGTCGCCAGCACCGCCAGCTCGAACCGGCCCAGGCTGACTAACCGGGCAATCGTGAATCCGAGCAAAATCAAGGGGATCAACTCCATAATTGCCTTGATCGCTGACGCCATGCCGCGCTGTTCTTCCGGGACAAGGTCGGGGATCAACCCTTGCAGCGGGCCGTGCGAGGTGTTTGACGAGAACTGTATCAGCAGAATGACGATGAGCAGACTCCAATAGTTAAAAGCCAGCGCAATGCCCACCAGAAAGGCCAGGTCGAGCAGCACGCCCACGAAAATGAAAGGTCGGCGTCGCCCAAACCGCGAGGTTGAACGGTCGCTGAGCAGCCCCATCGCCGGTTGCACCAGCATGGCGATGATCAAACCGGCTGTGCGCATTCCACCGAGCGCAGTGTTGCGGATTTCGGGACTGACGAACCGATCCACCAGATACGGCATAAAAAGCGTGCCGACGGCATTGTTGCGGATGTTCAACGCCAACCAGAACAAATTGACAGCAATCAAATCATACCAACGCGCGCGTTTCATAAGACCATCTCCTGAAAATAGTCAAAAGTCTGAAGTCGAAAGTCCGAAGTCCAAAGGCGAAAGTCGAAAAAATTTTGGTGTTCTTGGAAGTGTAGCGGCTTTGGCGGCCTGGCGGTGAAGATTTTCATCCAACCGCCGGTGAACGGTCAGCCGTTAATGATGGATTCCTCTCAAAAATGGTAAAGGGAAACTCATTCGTTCAAGCAAATTCGCCGCGCAGGTGCAGCGGGAGTTGAGCGGCGATGTGGCGCATCACGATGGCGCTGGTCGCGCGGTCGCGTTCGGCGGGGGATACGGCGACGGGCGTTTCCAGCGCATAGGCCGCCCCAAACCGCAGACAGAACGCGCCATCAGCCTCGAAGCCACCGACCGGCGTGATGGGCAGCCCCAAACGCGCCAGGTGCGCGATAAAACGCCCCACACCAGACGGCGGCATCTGCAACACCCCGCCCGGCGCGTCGCTGCCTTCGGGCGCCAGGCCGATGAGCGGGGTGGGCGTCGCGCGCGCATACGCCAGAACGCGCCGCACGGCTGCGGCGCGCGCCAGAGCATCACCGGGATCAGGCGGCATCGGCGGCATGGACGTGAAGCCGTACACCCGCGCTACCCGCCGGAATAGCCAGCGCGTTGCCGGCGTGACCAGATGCGCGCGCAACGGATCGGGATAAGTCCACGCCTCCGTGACGATCCAGTGAACGCCGGCAGGGCCGCCGGCAGCGACGATGGCGCTGACGCCCAGGGCCAGCCACCACGCGCGAAAAGGCGCGGCGTCGTTCACCTTCTGCCGGGCATAGTGGTTGATCGTCAACAGGGCCGGCCCGCGCGTGGGGACGTGTTCCGGCCCCAAAACCCGTAAAGGCGGTCGCAGCGCGGCGACACAGCGCTGGGCATCGGCCCCGAAAGACCGGCTGTGCTGTATTCCGCGCAACGTGGCCCCCAATAGCCGGGCCACCACCCCAAATGGCATCGCATACGATGGAAATGATTCGTTGCACTGTCTATCGCTCATCCGGCGTGAACCATTTACTCGGCGCGACGGTCGGGCGGTAGCTATCCAGGTACGCAAAGATGTCGGGAACATCCGCCGCGACGTGGTAGAGGCCATCGAAGGGTTTGGCGAAATGCTCGCGGTAGAAGTGCGCGAAGAGCGCGAGCAGCGGCGCGTAGAAATTGCCCGTGTTGAGCAGAACGACGGGCTTGGTATGGGTGCGCAGTTGGCGCAGGGTGAGGATTTCGAGCAGTTCCTCCAACGTCCCGAAGCCGCCCGGCAGCGCGACGAAGGCGTCGGCGCGCGCCTCCATCTGCGCTTTGCGCTCGCGCAAATCTTGTGTGAGGATGAGTTCGTCGGCGGCCTCGTAGGCAATGCCGCGTTCGCGGAAAGCGTGCGGGATGACGCCTACCACCCGTCCCCCGCCGGCGTGGACGGCTTGCGCCAACGCGCCCATCAACCCCAGATTCGCGCCGCCGTAGACGAGCGCATCGCCCCGTGCGGCGATTTGCGCGCCCAGCTCGCGCGCCGCCGCGAGGTAGACCGGCGCGACGGCGTCGCTGGATGAACAGTAAACGCAAATCGTCTGCATCGCCTCATAGCTCCAGGCAGGCTTCCGCCGCCAGCCAGAAGAGCTTCTCGCGCACCGAGCCGCGATTCACCCAGTCGCGGTGATCCCACGCCTCGCCGCCGAGATCGTCCCCGCCGTAGAGCATCTGCCCAAAACGCACATCGCGGAAGCGCGCCACGGCGAAGAACGCCGCCGCCTCCATCTCCACCGTCAGGCAGCCCTCCTCGCGGCGCCGGCGCACCCTGTCGGGCGTCTCGCGGTAGAAGGCGTCAGTCGTCCACGTTTTGCCGGCGACGTAGGGCAGCTTGTGCCGCTCCAGCACGCGCTCAATGGCGGCGACGGCTGCGGGGGACGGTTGCACCTCGCGGGCGGGCGGCAGGTAGTGGTACGAGACGCCCTCATCCCGCACCGCCGCTGTGGGGACGACGATGTGCCCGACCGCGATCTCGCTATCCAGCACCCCGGCTCCGCCGCAGGCGATGAACGCCCGGCAGCCGCGCGCGATGATTTCCTCCAACAATCCCGCCGCCAGCGGCGCGCCGATGCCGGGATGGAAGAACGCCACCCGTCGGCCGTCCACGTCAATCTCGTAGAGCGGATGGCGACCGATCTCCGAGTGCCCGTCAATGATGTGTCTGGCGCGCCCCGATTCCACCAGCTCGTTGATGACGTCCTGGAAGAAGCAGATGACGCAGTGTTCGGGCACGTTGTGGCGGGGGACAAGCCGGCTCGGCTCAATGATTGCTTCACGGGTGGGATCGAATTCCAAAATAGGATAGTCCAGGAGGTCGTCGAAGGTTTCGGCGCGGCGGATTTGGAGCAGGCGGTCGCCGTCCACCAGGTATTCGGCGGGGCGCGTGCGCAGGTTGTAATTTGAACTCAGCGCGTAACCGTAGGCGCCGGCGTCGTAGACGACCAGCCCGGCGTCTTCGGGCGGCGTGGGCAGAGCGCGCGCCTTGCCCAGGAAATCAGCGGATTCACAGACCGGCCCCACGATGTCGAACGTCTGCGCCTCTCCGCTCACCGGTTCGATAAATCCGATGTGGTGGTACGCTCCGTACAGGCTCGGACGGATCAATTCCGCCATACTGCCGTCGGTGACGATGAAGTGCTTGTCGCCGTTGGCCTTGACGCCGAGCACCCGGCCAATCAACGCCCCGGTGTTGCCGACGATGCTGCGCCCCGGTTCGACGATCAAGGTTACATCGTCGGGCAGCAGCCCGCGCAGCACGCCGATCAGATCGGACGGCGTTGGATATGCGCCCGCGCGTTCGTAATCAATGCCCAGGCCGCCGCCCAGGTTGAGGTAACGCACGGCGAAGCCACGCGCGCGTGTGGCGACGAAGAGATCGCTCATCAAGGCCGCCGCATCGTGGAAGACCCGCACATCCTTGATCGTCGAACCGAGATGGCAGTGCAGGCCGACCAGGCGCACCAGGGGCGTTTGCTGCAACTGTTCCAGGAACCACGCGAGTCGCTCGGCGCGGATGCCGAACTTGGAGTCGCGCATTCCCGTGGCGACGTAAGGGTGTACGTCGGGGCGAATGTCCGGGTTGACGCGCAGCAGCACATCCACCGGCTTGTGCGCCGATTGCGCGGCCTGGGCGATGTGCGCCAGGTCGAACTCGCTGTCAATGTTGACCATGACGCCGTGCTGCACCGCGAGCGCCAGCTCGTCGCGGCGCTTGCCGTTCCCGTTGAGGAGCATGTCGCCAGGAGCGAAACCGGCGCGGAGCGCCATCCGCAATTCATTGCCGCTCACCAGTGTGGCGGCGCTGCCCAATTCACGCAGCATTTTGAGGAGGGTCAGGTTGCCGTTCGCTTTGACCGCGTAGAAGATGCGCGCCGGTATCCCCGCCAGCGCGGCGACGTAAGCGGCGAAGTTTTCCCGCAACTGCGCCGCGCTGTAGAGGTAGAAAGGGCTATCCTGCACACGTTCCTGGATGTCTTTGACTCTAAGCTGTTCACAATACAGATAATCATCGCAAATACGAAAATGCATAGGTAAATTCTCCTGAAAAAAAGCTACTTTTTACCGCCAAGACGCCAGGTTCGCCAAGAAAATCAAATACCTGATGAATAATTTCAATTCGATAAAGATTGTTCTTCCAACAATGAACGCTGGCGCAGTTGCCCGCAGGCCGCCGCAATCGGCGCGCCACGGCGCTGGCGCATGGTGTGCGGGATGCCGGCGCGATCCAGGACGGCGGTAAAGGCGTCCACGGCCTCCGGCGTTGCGGGCTGCGCGGCGTAATCTGGCGTGGGGTTCAACTGGATCAGGTTGACGTGGACGGGGATGCCGGCAAAGCGCGCGACCAGCGCCTCGGCCTGTGCGCGCGTGGCGTTGACGCCGTCAATCATCACCCATTCCAGCATCACACGGTGTTGGGTGATGGCGGTGTATGTTTTGAGCGCGTCGCACAGCGCATCCAGGGGATAGCGCCGGTTGATGGGCAGGAGCGTATCGCGGACAGGATCGGTGGCGGCGTGCAGCGAGACGGCCAGGTTGATGCGCAGTGGCTCTTCGGCCAGCCGTACGATACCAGGGACAATCCCCACCGTGCTCAGCGTGATGCGCCGCTCCACAAAACCCATCCCGCGCGGATCGCACACGCGGTGGAGCGCATCCAGCGTGTTGTCGTAGTTGAGCAACGGCTCGCCCATCCCCATCAGCACGAAGTTGGTGAGCGTGTTCCCCGTCTCCGCTAAAACCCGTTGCGCGTGGAGCACTTGCGCGACGATCTCGGCGGCGCTGAGCTGCCGCACAAAGCCCATCTGCCCGGTGGCGCAGAAACGACAATCGCATGTGCAGCCGACCTGTGTGGAGATGCACGCGCTGTGCCGGTGACGGTAGCGCATGATGACGACCTCCACGCGCTCGCCGTCGGCCAGTTGCAGGAGATCCTTGCGCGTCGAGCCGTCGGCGGCGATCTGGGAATCTACGACGGGTGGAAGTTCCAGCGTCGTCTCGGCGCGGAGGCGCGTTTGTAAGGTCTGGGGAAGGGCGGTAGGCAACCCGGTGAAATCGGCAGGGGATTGGCGGTAAAGCCACTTCCATACTGTGCGCGCGTGGGTAGAGGGGACGCCCCACGTCATGAACAACGCCTCAAGCGCAGCAGAATCAAGATCGTACAGGTTCATAGGAGGGTGGGGTAGTGACGACTTTAGTCGTTTATAAGAAAGCGACTGAAGTCGCCACTACGCATATACAGACAATCAGGTGCAACGCAACTTTGTGCAGCGCGCTGCACCTGATCCGATGCGGGTTTATGGACTGGGGATGCACAACACATCGCCAACGCGAATGTAGTTCAGGTTCAAAATCCCGTTACACTCGGCGATGCGCCACATGTTCACACCGGATCTGAGTGAAATCCGGTAGAGATTGTCGCCGGTCACGATGGTGTAATAGTACGCGCAAGCGCATGATGGCGGCTGAGGCACCACCGGGTCCTGGCGCGCGCACACCGGGCCGGGCGGTAACAAGGCCGGCACATTCGGGATGGCGAGCACCTGGCCGGGGTAAATCCAGCCGGGATACGAAACCAGGTTATAGTTGATGATCGCAATGGGGCTGACACCATACGCGCGGGCGATGCAGTAGATCGTCTCACCCGACCTGACGACATGGTTGACGATGATGCCACTCGCGGCAGGTTGGGCAAACGCAGGCGCGCTGGAAACCAGCAACAACCCTAGAACAAGCAACAACACCAGAAATACTCTACGCATGGAACACCTCCTGTGAAACAAAATCCACTTAACGAAGCTCTGTTGACGCTCGAGGTGACCGGCCTCTTACGTTGATTCCGGAGTCTGCCAGACGCCACACCACAACCGGCGCTGCGCCAGGGTTTTCTTGTCGTTTGACCTCCTCTACCGGTGCGAACATGAAGAATCGCTGTAAGGAGCGACCAACACTGACCTTAGCTATGAACTCAAACCGCCTCAAGAGAAGCAATTATATTTTCTCATGAAATACCGGGTTCGTCAATATCATAATGTGTAAGCGTGCGTTTCAACTGAGTTAAACCGGTGTAATGCTCATTCCTCAACCGTAAACCTGAACCGCTTCCAGGAAAGCGACGATGTTTTTCCAGGGAATGTCAGGTTCGTCAATGTCATACGCTGGAGATAGGATGAGGCCCGCGCGGCCCAGTGCGGCAATCCGCTGGCGAACTTCCTGGCGAATGTAGTCGGGCGTGGCGAAACTGAACGTTGTTTGCCGCCCGATTGTTCCCCACAAAGCTAACCGGGCGCCGAACTGCCTGCGAATCTGCGCCGCATCCATGTGGTCAGGCTGAAGCGGATTGATCGCATTGACCCCAATCTCGATCAAGTCGGCGATAATCGGCTCAAAATAGCCATCGCTGTGAAAAACGACGCGAATGGCCGGGTTAATCGCGCGGGCAGCCTGGATGATGGCGGCCATGCGCTCCTTGAAGAACGCCCGCCAGGTCTCCGGCCCGATCATCATGGACCCTGGCATCCCCACGTCATCGGCGAGGGAGAGCACGTCAATGCCGGCGCGCGCCAGGGTTGCGGCGTTGCGACAGGCGAACGTTGTCAGGCGGTCAAGCAGGAAGTGCGCCCAAGCGGGCCGTTCCACCATATCCAGCAGAAAGTTTTCCAGGCCCCGCAGCCGCCAGGCCGACTCAAACAGCTCGCCGCCCAGATGCGGCAGGCTTCCCCCGACGGCCAAACCGCGCGCGTGACAATGCGCCACTTCCTCCGCCAGCCCCGCAACTTGATACGGCGTGCTGACATCGGGAAAGGGGAAGTTTTGCAGTTCATCTAGCGTTTGCGCGCGGGCGAGGGGGTTGCGGCGCTCGGGATCATACGGCTGGTAGTTCCACCGGGCATACGTGGCGACTTGTTCCAGCGTCCCCAGGCGCGTGTCCGGCGAAAAAGGCCGCCCGACCTGACGCAGTGTCTCGTCCTCCGGTGAGGGCGGGAACCGGACAAACTCCACGTCAACGGCCACGGCTTGCGCTTGCTCCGGCGGTAGCAGCGACGCGAGTGTGACGCGCGAAAACCCAAGCGCGCAGGGCACACGATCCGGTTCCCCGCCATCCAACGCTGTCAATACCCGTGCGCGAGCGTCCATCGTCACCTCAAGGAGATTAAAACGTAAAAGTAAGCGTCCGTAAAAACATAGCTTCCTGAAAGCTATGGCCGGTCTCCGACCGCGCCACAGCAGACTTGGGCATACGCCGGCACGGTCAGAGACGGCACGAGCAAGAAAGGGTGTATCTTATTATTAGTTTTACGCATGACTTCACATAAACAATAGCGGCAGATACTCTGGCGCGTCGTCGTAAGGGGTGGCTTCGCCCATCGCCACTGGATAGAGGCGCTCGTGGCTGAGACGGGCGGCCTCCGCGAGCGGCGTGTAGGGGCGATTGCAGGTATCCAGGAAACCGATGTTGTAGTTCTCGCCGTCGAAGCGGCCCAGGGCGGATTGGTCGTAGAGCGTGAAATAGTGAACGCCCACACACCAGGGCTGCGCTGCCGCATCCTCCAGGTAGACGCGGAACGCCTTCCCACGGTCGGCCTGCGTCGGCGCGTGCCCGATGCCGCTGGCAGGCAGCCCCACGTCCAGCGCGCCGAAGTGCCACTCGCCAATCATGATGGGCATATCGAGCAAGGCGTTGATCTGCGCCATCTCCTGAGCCGGTACGCGCGTGCGGTAGCAGTTCATACTGAAGACGTCGAAGGCGCGCATCCCTTTGATGGCCCAGGCCGGCGGGACGGTGTAATAGCGAATCCCCAGGTTCAGGTGATTCGGATCCACCTCGCGGCACGCTGCGCTCAAACCGCCGAAGTACCGCTCAACCATAATCGCGCTGAAGTCCGCCAGGTCGGCCTGCGCGCGTTTGCTCAGCGGGATGTTCCATTCACCTTCGGCCAGCTCCGCGAACGTCGTGCCAATTTCCCAGGCCTCAGACAGCCGTTCTTCATCGCCGTAGCGTCCGCGCAGGAAGATGCTGAGCGCCTGGCGCGTGTAGCACTTGGGCGTGTTGAACAGCATCCCGGCGGCGGGCGACTCCTGGGCGAAGCCCCAATCAGGTTCGTTCATCAGGAAGTAGCCGATGAAAGCCGGATCATCGCGGGTCTCGCGCAACTGCTCGGCGAACGCTTCCTTCGCGTGGTCGCAATCGGGATGGAAAATGTCGGGGAAGTCGCGGTAGACGGTGGGGATCGAGAGCGCGCGTCCATCCAGCGGGCGGACGTAGGGCACTTGCGCGTCCCGCGCCATGCGCCAGTCCGACCAGTTGGCGACGGTGTTGAAGCCGAATTGGCGCAACAGCCCCAGGGTGATGACGCTCCACGTATCGTGAGCCGCTTCCGGCCCGAAGGCGCGGATGAAGTTGGCCTTGAGGTAGTCGAAGGCGCGCACTTCGCCGCGCTCGTGGTGCGCCTGGGCGTAAAGGCCGTCGGCGTCGGGAAGCCACGTCAGCGCCGCTGCCAGCCCTTCGTAGGCCGTATCAATGCCAAACCCGACGCAGTCCAGCCCTGAAGACCAGAAGGCGTAGCCATCGGGATCAACCAGCCACCAGCGCGACTTATCTTTCTGTGTGCGGAAGAAGCCGGTAGCGGGAAAGCGTTTCTCGAGCCACCCGCCCCACCGTGAGAAACCCTGGGGGAGATGCTGCTCCGGCGCGGCAGCGAGTTGGGTTTGCAGCCGCTCTGTTACCTCTTCGGGATTGCGGCTCTTGGTCGGCCATTCGTGGAGCGTGCTCTGCCCCATTTCATCCAACAACTTGCCTTGGGGAAGCGTCAACGTCTCCAGCTTGGGCGGCTCCTCGGCGGTTGCGGTGATTGGGGTGAGGCAGAAGCGCACCGGCTGCGGCCCCTTGCGCAGCACAACCAAGCGCATTCGATCCACCTTGCGCAGGTCCACGCGCTGCCCTCCGCAGAGTGGCTTGAGCCACGCGCCTTCGCGCTCGTAGCGCCAGCGATTCTGATTCACGGCTTCCAACGGCACACGCAGCCGCGCCGTACACTGCGAGATCAGTCCATAGCTCACCACAAAAGTCGGGCCAGCCTCGCCCTCTTGCAGGTGCAAGGCGAAAACGGCGAGCTGTTCACCGTCGAGCAGTGTATCGGCAGTGAGGTACCGCGCGTCTGCCAACGCTCCTTTGGGGAATACATAGGTCAGCCCGTCGCCGCTTTCGTGGGCAAGGTAAACGGTCGCGCCGGCAACCGGAGCCGGGATATCCTCAGTGTGCAGCGTTCCTAGCAGACCCTCTGGCGTCAAAACGAAAAGTGGTTTCATACATTCTCCTCCTGGATAGTTGTTTCCTCTGACGGGCGCCTGGCATTGTTTGCATTGGCGCTTAGTATAACGCCGGCTAACGTTTTTGCCAATTGCTCCAATGTGGGCGGTTTTTGGATCCAGCCTCGCACACCGACATTGCGCCAGGATTCGTCGGTAGAATCCAATGGATTGCCGCTCATCACGATGATGTTGAGCGCCGGCGCCTGGCGATGTAGCTCGCGGGCCAGTGTCTTGCCGCCCATCATAGGCATCACCAGGTCGGTCAGGACTAAAGCTATATCATTATAGTGCTGCGCGAAAATTTTCAAAGCTTCTTCACCATTGGCCGCTTCGCAGGCGTGATAGCGCAGAACTTCCAGACTGCCGAGTATTGCCGCGCGGGTCGTGGGGTTGTCTTCAACGACCAGGATCATTTCGCCGTGGCCTAGAAGCAAATCGTTGTCCGTCACCAGCGCCTCAGCGGGCGGTGTGGACGCCAATGCGGGCAAATAGATGGTAAACGTGCTCCCCACGCCGACTTTGGTTTTCACGTCAATGTAGCCCTCGTGGTGCGTAATGATCCCATAGACCTGCGCTAATCCCAGGCCGGTGCCCTCTCCCGGCGCTTTGGTGGTATAGAAAGGCTCAAAAATATAGGGCAGTACGTCATCCGGGATGCCGCATCCCGTATCCGTCATCGAGATCGCGACCCACGTTCCGGGGCTAAGGTCTGGCAGCGGAGCCTGGTCGCGGTCGGCAATGTGGACGTGCGCCAGGTGGATAGACAACGTTCCGCCATCCGGCATAGCGTCGCGCGCATTGACGGCCAGGTTCATCAACACTTGTTGGATACGGGTCAGATCGGCGTTGACCATAGCTATGTCTGCATCGTATGTCAGCGCAATGCGAATGTCCTCCGGCAAGGTGCGCTGCCACAGTTTGACTGTCTCTTTCAACAATGGAACCAGATCGAGCGGGCGCAAATCCAGCATGGAACTGCGACTGAAATCCAGAATTTGGTTGATCAGCGCGGAGGCGTGCTGCCCCTGCTCGGCGATGATCGCCAAACGTTCCCGCAGCTTGTCAGGGAGATCGGGGAGGCGCAACGACATCTGGCTGTACAACATAATCACTGCGATGATGTTGTTGAAGTCGTGGGCAATGCCGGCAGCCAGTTGTCCGATGCCGGCCAGACGCTCCTGCCGTTGGATATTTTGCTGGTTTTCGTGTTCCCTGGTCACATCATGGATGACCAGCACCCAGCCTTCTACCGCCGGGCTGGTTTCCACAGCGCGAGCGACGACGTGGAAGCGCCATCGTTTGGCGACGACTTCGTGCCACAATCCCTTGGGCGGCGCGGTGAGTAACTCGTTGATAGGACGCTCGCCCAGATGCGTCAAAGGTTGCGCGGCGTCGCGTTCAGTCACGCCTGTCAGGATGGACAAATACTCATCGGCAATGGGGTTGTGCAAGACGATGCGCAGCTGAGTGTCGAGCAAGAGCACACCTTCTGGGACCGCGTCCATAATTTGGTGCAGTTGTTCGGCGGATTCCCTGATTTGCACCAATAGCTTCTCGCGTTCTTCAGCAGCGCGCACTTGCTCGGTAATATCACGTTTGACGCCAGCGTAGTTGATGGTGGCCCCTTCAGCATCCCGAATGGGGAAGATGGTCGCAGCTTCGTGGTAGAGCTGTCCATCCTTGCGTTTGTTGATGAACGTACCGTTCCAGATGCGTCCGGCGGTAATCGTCTCCCATAGCCGGCGATAGAAGGCTGCCTCGTGAAGCCCACTCTTGATCAAACCATGATCGTGGCCCAACATTTCGGCGACGGTATAGCCGGTCGCCGTCTCGAAATGCGGGTTGGCGTAGACGATTTTGCCATCCAGGTCGGTGATGACGACCGTTTCGCCCAACTGCTCGACGGCAGCAGCCAGACGCCGAATCTCGGACTCGGCGCGCCGTCTCTCGGTAATATCAATGAGATTGCCCATGACCGCCGGGCGGCCGGCATACTCGATCCGCCGGCCGAGGATTTCAATGTGGATCACCACGCCATCTTTGCGGACGCC
>DAOUAQ010000268.1:0-10880 GCA_034433375.1 Anaerolineae bacterium
ATCGGCGACTGCCCGCACTGCCCGGTCGCGCTGGCAAGCGGTCCTACGTTGGCCGTCGCGCCGGAAGACCCGCTGCATCGTCTTGTCATCGAATCCCTCAGTGGGGAAATCGCTCTCTACGACGGGCGTAACGCCGACGCCAACGGCTGGTTTGTCGCCCGCGAAGTCATCCGCTCCGGCGCGACCGCAAACGCGCTGCGATGGCGCATCACGCCGCACAGCATCCCTGAGTGGCGGCGCGCTCCCGTCATCTGCATCTCGCAGGTGGGGTACCACTCCGACCAGGTGAAGCAAGCCATCCTCGAACTCGACCCGCGCACCGAAACCCTCGCTACCGCCGTCCTCAAGCGGCTGGACGCCGACGGCTTCACGACAGCGTTCGCGGATACGCCCGTCCGTTGGGGGCGATGGCTCAGCCACGAGTACGCCATCTTCGATTTTACCGCCGTTCGAGAGCCGGGGATGTACGTCGTTCGCTACGGCGATCAAAGTTCGCCGCCGTTTGCCATTCACCCGGAAGTCTACCAACACGACGTCTGGCAGCCCACGTTGGAGACTTACTTCCCCGTGCAGATGTGCCACGTTGAAGTGCGCGACGGCTCGCGCGTCTGGCATGGCGCGTGCCATCTCGACGATGCGTTGCAAGCGTCCGCGCCCCACGTCCACTTTGACGGCTATCGCCAGTACGACGCGACCGAGACACCCTACGTGCCCGGCGCGCACATCCCCCACCTCGACGTGGGCGGCTGGCACGACGCCGGCGACTACGACCTGGCGGCGGGATCGCAGGCGCGCACGACACACACCCTTTGCCTCATCCGCGAGCTATTCGGCGTGGATACCGACCAGACGACGGTCAAGCAAGACGAACGTCTGGTGCTCCTCCACACGCCCGACGGCGTTCCCGACATCGTTGAGCAAGTGGCGCACGGCGCGCTCAGCCTGCTCTCCGGCTACCGCGCCACCGCGGACACGGAACATCCGCACAGCTTCCACGGCATCATCGAAGCCACGCTGGCGCAGTACACCCATCTCGGCGACGCCGCCACGATGACCGACAACCGCATCTACGATCCGGCGCTCGCCCCCGGCCAGATTCGCTGCGACGAGGCCGGTCACATCTACACCGGCAAAAACGATGACCGTTGGGCCTTCACCAACCACGACAGCGCGCTCGAATACATGGTCGCGGCGGCGTTGGCAGCATCTAGCCGGGTGCTGCGCGGCTACGCGGATGCTCTCGCCGACGAGTGCCTGCGCACGGCGCTTATGGTATGGGACTACGAGCACGCGCACGCGCCGGTCGAACAGCGCGCTGCCTACGTCCCGCGCGGCGTCGAGGCGCAGGAGATCGTCGCAGCGGTGGAACTGCTGCTGACGACCGGCGAAGAACGCTATCGCGCCCGTCTGCTGGAGATGCAGCCTGCTCTCGAAAAGGTTGCCCGCTGGGTCGGCGGCGCGGTCGCGCGCGCGTTGCCGGCCATCAACGAGGCTGCTTTTACGGCGGCCTTCCGTTCAGCCATCGAATCCGGCAGCGCCGAATTCGCGGCGGAACTGGCCGCCAATCCTTTCGGTGTCCACTGGCATCCGCATGTCTGGGGCGAGGGCTGGAAGATGCAGCAGTATGCCGTGGAGATGTACCAACTGTGGCTGGCTTTCCCTGATTTAATTGATCGGGAGATCATCCTGCGCGTGGTCAACTACGTTCTGGGCTGCCATCTGGCGTCAAATGTCTCGCTCACATCGGGGGTGGGGGCAAAATCGGTCCTAGCGGCTTACGGAGTCAATCGCGCTGAGTGGTCGTACATCCCCGGAGGGATGGTCTCCGGCGTCGCGCTCATCCGTCCGGATTTCCCCGAACTGAAAGAACCGTGGCCGCATCTGTGGCAGCAGACGGAGTACGTCATGCCCGGCGCGGCGAACTACATCTTCTGCGTGCTGGCGGCGGATCGGATGCTGAATCGAGAATCATGAATCAGCGAACCAAGAGTCGTTGATGCACCGAAGCTTGGAATGTTGGAAAGAACTATTGAGTCTACTACAAAAAGCCCGGTCTAACCGCCAAGATGCCATGTTCGCCAAGAGAATCGAATAATTGATGAATAATCTCAAGAGATTTGCCCGTTTTTACAAATTATCTTCATCTAACCATTAAAAACCTTGGCGACTTGGCGGTTTTTTCAGTGGAGTCACTATTGAAGAACGAAAGCGGCTGGTAAGCTGTGTTTAGACAAGGAGAAATATATGAAACTGTACATAAAGCATTTTGTGATATTGGTTATTTTGTGTCTCACTGCCTGCTCTGCCGCCGACGTCTGGAAACCTATTGCCGGCGGTGAGAACCTCACCACCGACTCCTCGTGGGCCTGCACCGGCTGGATTGACGTGGCGGACAGTGTGCTCAACATCGGCGCGGGGGATGAGTTCCGCGCGTATCTCAACACCTTTGGGCCACGCGTGCAGGCCGCCGGCGATTTCGGTGTGGCGGCGACGATCTCCGCCGACGCGGCTAATCTGGCGGCGTTCTCGCTGGTCGGCAAGGTCGGGGTGGGGGACTGGTGGAACGAGGTCAACAAACTTGATGTCGGCCTGGAAGAGGGCGCTGTTGTTGTCAATTTCTACGACGGCAAAGGCTTTATGCCGCGTGTTGCGCAATCGTTTCCTGCTGAAGGTTTGACCGGGCAGGTGCAACTGGAACTGCGCCGCCTGGGCAAGGAACTGATAGTGCGCGTCAACGGTAAGGAGATCGGGCGACTGGAGGACCCCGGCATCATGCCAGATGGCTGGGCCTACTTCGGCGCGAGCGTGCGTCCGCATAACACGCTGCATATTCACAAGCTCAGTGTACTCGCGCCTCCCGATAGCGCCGGCGTCGCAGTGCTGACCGGAGCCGACAGCGCCTATACGCCCACCGATCCGCCGCTGCGCGACCTGGCTGATGCGCGCGGCATCTATATCGGCGGCGCGGTTGAGCCGCACTACCTCCGCTGCGCTCCGGTGTACGGCGAGGTGCTGGGCCGTGAGTTCAATATCCTCGTCGCCGAAAACGCCTTCAAATTCTGGTCGCTTCATCCAGGAGCAGACCGTTACACTTTTGGCGGCGCCGATGCGATCGTCGAGTTTGCTGAAGCGCATAGCATGAAGGTGCGCGGGCACACGCTGCTCTGGCATCAGTCTATGCCTGAATGGATCGAGAAGGCCACGTTCACCCCGCAACAATGGGAGCGCGTCATTCACGATCACATCGCCACCGTTGTGGCGCGCTATAAGGGCCGCGTGGCCTATTGGGACGTGATCAACGAGGCTATCAACGACAGCGCCGCCGGCGGAACGTTGCGCCAAACAGTCTGGTCTGATGGCCTGGGGCCGGATTTTATTGACAAGGCTTTCATCTGGGCGCACGAGGCCGATCCCGACGCCCTGCTGTTCTATAACGATTACGGCGCAGAGGGGATGGGCGGCAAATCGGATCAGGTGTACACTCTGGTCAAGGGCTTGTTGGAGCGCGGCGTACCGATCCACGGGGTGGGCTTGCAGATGCACTTATCTCTCGGCACAGCGCCCAAGCCAGAAGACGTGCGGCGGAACATTCAGCGATTGGCAGAGTTGGGATTGCAGGTTCACATCACCGAGCTAGATGTCCGCCTGCCGTCCAACGCCTCTGCCGATTTCTTTGAGGCGCAAGCCAGGATGTATCGTGAATATCTTGATGCCTGTCTCGCTTTCGAGAATTGTACTGCGTTCGTGTTGTGGGGCTTTACCGATCGTTATTCGTGGATTCCAAACTTTCAGCCCGGTTTCGATCACGCCCTTATTTTCGACAAAGAATACCGCCCCAAACCGGCCTACTTCGCGCTCCGCGACGCGCTAAACATGCCGCAAAGTCTGGGGCCGGAGGATTTCGGCGCGAGTTGCAACTGCGGCAACTGAGGCGCGTATAGAGAAAAGCATCCATCTCATCGGTTAAATTCATTGAGCCATTCAGAAAGGAGAAAATTACGATGCAAAGTTTAAGGCCTAAAGCTAAAAATGTTTCCAGTATCATCATTGCTGTCGTCGTCGTCATTGTTGCCATTGTGCTCCTCAGCTTTGGCAGCCAATTTTTCTACTTCTTTAAGAAGGTTGATGCGCAGGAAATCGGTATTCAGTTTTCCAGCGGGCGCATTAAAGATGTTGTCGGCCCCGGCGTGTACAGCGACTTCGGTCTCTTCGTCAGCATGATCAAGGTGTCCAGTCAGGCCATTCCCTTCTCGGTGGATGACGCCGAAATCATCACGAAGGATAAGCAGCGCATGGGCGCGGTCGTCAGCGGCGACATTTTCCGCCCTGGTGAGACCGAGAAGGACGTGTTGCGCGAAAACTGGTCGAAATATCGCGGCCTGTATACCGATGACAATGCCCTTGTAGCCAAAGTGCAGGACTTTGCCCGGCAGGCGATGAAAGTGTGTGTCGGCGGCAATACGTTTGACAACAATACTATCGGCAGCGCGCGTGATGAACTGCGTGGGTGCATTGATGATGAACTCAATGATCTGGCCACATCGGTTGGGTTGGTCATCCGTAACGTGGTTGTGCCGAATATTATTCTCTCGGCGGAGGCGCAGGCTGGATTGGACGCTATCGTGCAGAGCCGTCTGGCAACCGAAAAAGCCGCCCAGGATGAACTGAAGGCCATTGCCCAGGCGGAAGCCGAGCAAGCCCGCGTCGAAGGCGAGATCCGCGTCGAGCAATCACGTATCCAGGAAACGACCCGCCAGCAAACCACCCTGGCCGAATTGGAGCGCCAGCGCGTCGCGGCGCAACTGGCCGTCATCGAAGCGCAACGCGCCAATACGCTAGCCCAGCTTGAGACAGAGCGGCAGAGTATCGAAGCCACTAAGGCCAACGAAATCCTGGCCGCCGAACGCAACCTGCAAATCCGCAAGCTGGAGGCCGATGCGTTGGAAGCCGCCGCCCGTGGGGATGTCGCGTTGCGCAAGGCGCTGGCGCAGCTCTACGCCGAGCACCCGGAGTTCCAAATGGTGACGATTGCCGAGCTAAATGCATCCGCGCTCTCTGCCACCGACAAGATCATCTTCACCGTCGAAGGCGCCGCGCCGACGATTGTGCTGCCCGGCCCAGGCATTACGCCCACGGTGAACGTCACGCAGCCGCAGTAGATGAACGAAGCCGCCCTCGCCGAGCACGTCTACGCCCTTGATGCCTGCAATCAACGTGGTGGGCGGATGCTCTCGCTCGTTGATCTCATAGCCGCAGGGACGGTAGACCTGCCCCTGGCCGCATATCTCGCCGCAGCGATGCGTCACGGCGCATCGCTGCTGGTGGGGGCGCGGCCCGGCGGCGCCGGCAAGACGGCAGTGATGGTCGCGTTGCTCAACTTCCTGCCCAACGCGACGACGATTCGGGCGGTGGGCAGTCGGGGCGTGTTGGACGTGGCCGCGCAAGACCCCGCGCCCGGCGCGCTCTGCTATCTGGCGCACGAAATCGGCGACGGCCTCTATTACGCCTACCTCTGGGGTGGCGAAGCCCGCGACTTCTTCGCGTTGGCGGCGTGCGGGCACACCATCGCCACGAACTTGCACGCCGACACGCTTGAGGAGACCCGCGATCAACTGTGCCTGGGAAACGGCGTCGCGTCGGCGCACCTGGCGGCGGTCTCGCTCAAAGTGTACCTGCACGTGGATTATGCCGACCGCTGGGCGATCAAGCGGCGCGTCAGCCACGTTTACGAGAGCGATGGCGCGGAGGATCATTTGCTCTGGCGTTGGAATCGAAACGGTACATTCGAGCGCCAGGATGTTGAGAGCGCCATTGTTTCTTCGCTGGAAGAGAACGCTTATGCCAGGTTTCTCACTGCGCTCCGGCGTCGCGATGTGCGCCGTATCGAGGATGTGCGCCGGGCGTTGTTGGAGGTCTGATGTCTTTCTACGCCGAGTTTGCCGAACACTACGAAGCTATTTTCCCATTCGATGAAACCGTCTACGGGCTGCTGCGCCGCTACATCACGCTGGAGCGTCGCCGCTGCCTGGATGTGGGCTGCGGCACCGGTCACTACTGCGGCCACCTGGCGGCGGATGGCTTTGCCGCCGTGGGCATTGACCTGGATGCGGCGATGATCGCCTACGCGCAGCAGCGTTATCCGCGAGCGGCGTTTCGCGTGCTGAATATGCTCGACATCGCGGAATTGGTCTCAACGGAGCAACCGGATTTAACGGAAGGCAACTTGCGTTTTGATGCCGCATTCTGCATCGGGAACACTGCCGCGCATTTAACGCAAGCGCAATTCGCGCAGTTTCTTGATAGCGTGCGGCGCGTGCTCAAACCCGACGCGCCGTGGATTCTGCAGGTGATGAACTGGGATTACGTGCTGGAGCGGGAGACTTTCACCTTTCCGCTCATCGAAACGCCGCAAGGGCTGACCTTCCACCGCGAGTATCGGGCGATCTCCGAAGCGCGCGTGACATTCTACACCCGCCTGCAATCCGGCGCCGACGTGATTTTCGAGGATGAAGTCCCGCTCTACCCGCTGCGCTTGGTGGACATCACGCGCTTGTACGAAGAACGGGGTTTCACCAGCGTCGCCCATTTCGGCAACTACGCCGGCGCGCCCTTTAACCCAACCATCTTCTCCGCCAACATCTTTGTCTTCGCGTAGTAGCGACTTCAGTCGCTCTCCCCAATCCGCGTCGTAGCGACCTTCAGTCGCTTCCCATCATGACGCCAAAGGATCACAATATGGACTTGCGCATCACCGAAATCACCACCCTCGACGATAACCTGCTTATCCCCTGGCTTGATCTCTACGAAACGGCTTTCCCGGCTAACGAACGGATGCTCGTTTCGTTCTATCTGCGGCTGCTCAAGGAAAAATGGCCCAATCATCATCTGCTGGCCGTGCAGTGTGAAGGCATCTTCGTTGGGCTGGTCCATTACGTTGTCATCGCGGAACACCGTCTTGCCTGGCTGTGGATGTTCGCCGTGACGCCGGAATCCCGCAACCTCGGCCTGGGCGCGGCGATTTATTGGGACGTGGTGGCCCGTCTGCCCGTGGGGACGGTCGCCATGCTGCTCGAAGTGGAGCGCCCCGACCTGGCGCACACCGACGCCGACCGCCAACTGGCCGCGCGACGCATTGCATTTTATCGGCGACAAGGCGCGCAACTTCTCGACGGCGTGCATTACGTCCAATCGGTAGGCCCGCATCAATCGCCGCTGGCGATGCATGTGATGGTGCATCTTCTACAACCGATGGACGCGGACGCGGCGTTCCAGTTAGCGCGCGCCGTCTTTGGCGACGCCATCACCCAAACCCGCGAGCTGTCGCTCTTGTAGGGTGATTTGTTAAATCGCCTCCCAACTGACGATGTACTCCGTCAGCGCATCGGGCTTTTGGATCGCGGGGTCGCGGATCGTCCACGCGCCGCGCAAGCCGAGTTCCTCGGCGGCGAGCGCGAAGTGGCACATCGCAATGCCCATATCAATACGCTGCATATCGGCAATATCGAGCAGCATGTGATTGCGTTTGGCGTAACCCGGCGTCCGCTGTACGAAAAAGTGCCATGTCTCCCCACTCTTGATGATGCGCCACGGCTGCTTGTTGGACGCGGATGGCCCTATCCGTACCATCTCCAAGACCGTGGCGAAAGGCCCGGCGGCGTCGCGGTTGAGCGGGACGCCAAACACATCGTCGAAAAACAGCCGCTCCCAGGGCAAACGGCGGTCGGCGTTGGCTTGCTGGCGGATGACCGATTCCAGAAAGCGGCGTTTGGCGGCGCAGTAGCCTGTCGCAATAACGGCGGGCAGCAACTCGCCTTCGCGTAGTGACAGCCTCGCGGCGAACCGGCTTTTGGTGAACGTGCCGCCGAGCCAGCACGTCCCCAGGCCAAGACTGGTCGCGTAGAGGATGGCGTGTTCCACCACGTAGCCGAAGTCCTCCTGCTGGCGCTCGCCTTGCGGTATCGCGCCGAGGATGAACCCAGTCGCGCCTTTGATGAAGCCATACGTCCCCAAGCCTTTGAGCGCCTGCCGGTCTTCTTCGCTCGCAGCGATGAGCAGCGGGCGGACGCGCGTCCCCAGCGGCCCAACGGCGTGCGACTCCATAAACGCTGCCAATTGTTGCTGTATCGCCGTTTCGATGGGCGTCTCCTGGTACGTGCGGCATGAATACCGCGTCCGAATCACATCAAGCACAGATTGTTCGTTGAGCATCTTCCCCTCCAAAATTCTGTAGGGCAAACTGTCAGTTTGCCGCTGGCGCAAGCTAACAGCTTGCGTTACATTTTCCTGAAAACTGCCTTTCTCCGCGCACGGTGCTATAATACGAGCAGTTTCTCAGCAACGTGGGAGGATTCAGTATGACTACCGATGATACCGTTTACACCAATGAAAGTTACGCCACCGATTATATGCCAGAAAAATCCATCTATCAAGACGACACCCGTGTTTTTCACCGCAGCGGGTTCGCTTATGACAGCGTCGCGGCGGTGACGCAAGCGAGCCTGGTGGATGGAACACTCACGGCGCGCGTCGTTTTGGATTCCGGCGTGCCGGCCCTGTTGACCATCGCCGTTGCCAGGGAGGGCATCTTGCGTCTTAAGTTCTGCCCCGCCGACGTTGTCGCCGACTTTAAGGATGACAGTGAAATGCTCGTTCCCTCAACGATTGTGCCGCCGGCCGCGACGTGCGTGGAACAAGCGGAGGCTTATGATTTTGTCGTGGGCGCTTATACCGTGCGTTTATACAAGCAGCCTTTTGGGATGGTCATCCTGCGTGATGGCGCGCGCCTTGTTGAGCTGGAGACCGAGAAGCTGGCGGGCAAGTACGTCACCCCGCCGCTTGGTTTGCGCCACGACCCGTTTTCAGCGTCGCACGGTGAGGTCTACGTGAGTTGGCGGATGCAGAACGACGAGCGTTTCTTCGGCCTGGGCGAAAAGTGGAACAAGGTCGAAAAAACGTCCACCCGCGCCACGATTTGGGCTGCCGATACCTGCGGCAGCAACACCACCGACATGAGCTACAAATCCCTGCCGCTGCTCTTCTCCACCAAAGGGTGGGGGATCATGCTGCACTCCGGCTATCGCTCTTTCTGGGAAGTGGGCACATTCTCTTACACATCCGGTTCGACGTTGGTTGAAGACGCCAAACTCGACATGTTCATCTTCCTGGCCCCCACGCTCAAGGAACTGATCGCCCTGTACACCGATCTCACCGGCAAGCCGCAGATGCCGCCGCGTTGGGCGCTCGGCGTGTGGATGAGCCGCTGCCAGTACGAAAATCGCCCGCAGGTAGAGGCCGTGCTCTCACGTTTGCGCGCGGAGGAAATCCCGTGCGATGTCGTCCACCTGGATCCGCAGTGGATGAAAACGCACTCCTACTTCAAAATTGGCGTAGATGCCTGCGATTTCGAGTGGGACACAACCGATTGGCCTGATCATCGCCAGATGCTCCACGAGTGGCGCGCCGACGGCTTCGACGTGTGCTTCTGGGTCAATCCCTACATCCCGGAGGGGACGGCGCTCTACGCGGAAGCCCAAGCTAACGGCTATTTGCTCACCACCGCCGACGGCGCGGTAGCCCGTTTGGAACACGGCGAGCCAGTGGGTACGGTGGACTTCTCCAATCCGGCGGCAAAGGTGTGGTGGAAAGCGCACCTGAAGGCGCTGGTCGCGGACGGCGCGTCGGTCTTCAAGCCCGATTACGGCGACCGCGTGGCGGAAGACGCCATCTTCGCCAACGGCAAAACCGGCAGGGAGATGCACAACCGCTTTATGTTCCTCTATACCGAAGCGGCGTTCGAGGCAGTCAAGGAGACGCGCGGCGAGAACATCGTCTGGCGGCGGGCGGGCTACATCGGCAGTCAGCGTTACCCCGGCACGTGGGCCGGCGACACGCAGGTGACGTGGCAGGGGATGCGCGGCGCATTGCGCGGCGGCCTGTCGGCCGGCTTCGGCGGCGAGGCGTTCTGGAGCCACGACATCGGCGGCTTTGTCGGCGACAAGCCTGACTCGGAGCTGTACATCCGCTGGGCGCAGTTTGGCCTGCTGTCGCCGTTCTGCCGCTTCCACGGGACAACGCCCCGCGAGCCGTGGGAATACGGCGAGGCGGCGCTCGCCATCGTCCGCCATTACGCCCAACTGCGTTACGCGCTGATGCCCTATCTCCTCGCGGCGGCGCACGAAAGCACGGTCACCGGGCTGCCGATGCTGCGTCACATGCGCCTGGAATTCCCCGCCGAACCGAACGCGGAGACGCTCGACGACCAATATATGCTCGGCGCGGATGTGCTCGTCGCGCCGATCCTCATGCCGGGCGCAACCTCGCGCCACGTCTACTTCCCCAAAGGCCGTTGGTGGGCGCTGGAAGACGCCACATACATTGTGGATGGACCGGGTTTCGTCGAGGTTGCCGCGCCGTTGGAGCGCATCCCGCTCTTCGCGCGCGCGGGCGCAGTGATTCCGCGCTACATCCACGCGCCGCAACACCTCAAGGGGCCGTCGCCGGAGGAGATGGAACTTTTCATCTACCCCGGCGAGAGCCGTAAATCGCTGCGCATCGCGGAAAACGGCTTCGACATCCAGATAGATTACATTGTCACGGCGGAGCAACGCGCGCTGACCATCAACCCGGTTCCGCTCACCTGCACCGTCTGGCTGATGGACACCCGCGCCGCCAAAATCCAGAGCGCGCGCGACGCCCTGACAACCTGGGAGGTGTTCGACCTCGACACCATGATCAACCTCGACGCTGCTGGCGGTGTTGACATCCGCTATTAACACGACCGGACTCGGCTTATCTATCCTTCCCAAACGGGTTGCGCCGTCACGACTTCAGGTATCTTCTCAAAAATCTGGGGGTGGGGGTTTGGGGGCGGGCGCAGCCCG
>DAOUAQ010000269.1:0-2588 GCA_034433375.1 Anaerolineae bacterium
ACTTCATCCTCGAGTCTTATTGTGGTCGGTCTCCGGCTACGCCGCCCGCTACATACCCCAACAACTGTCGCGTGTACAATTTTTGTGGATGCGCAAACACCGTTTCGCGCGGCCCCTGCTCAATGACAACGCCATTTTCAAGGATGATAATGTATTCCAGCGTCCGCAACGGCTGCCAATACCGGCTGGCGACGACCAAAGCGCGCGTCTCGCCCAGCCGTGCAGCACATTCATCCACCAGGGGCTGCCAGAGTTCTGGGACAATCCACCGGAACACGTCATCAATCAGCAGAATGCCCGGCTCATTGTGCAGCGCATACAGTAACGCGAGCCGCACGCGTTCTACGCCAGAGAGCGCCCGCACCGCTCCATCAGCGGCAACGGGTGGCAGCCCGCCTTTCCGAAAACGTTCCGCCAGCGCGGACGACGCTTGCCGCGACAACGTAAAAAATTGCCGCACCGCAGCCCACGGCTCGAAACTCGTATAGGGATTGGTGGACAACAAAGCCACGAAAGCGCGCTCTTTTCCAAAAAGCCAGCGTGCTCGGCGGGTGACATTGACGTTGCGCCACCATAGCTGTCCACGCGTCGGAGCCTGTAAGCGCGCTAACGTCCGTAACAGGGCTGTTTTACCGCTACCGGCGGCGCCCAGGATTCCGACGCGCGCTCCTGCTGTTAAAGTAAGGTCCAGCCCCTCGCCATCGCAACATGTTGCGCCGAGCTGTTCCGCGCGTAACAAAGGCTGCATGACGATTTAAGAAGCCACACGCAAGTTAAAAATTTGCTTGATCATCATCCCCGGAAAAGGAGGAGGAAGAAGCCTCCCATCAGGTTCGATACAGCAAGATTGATTGGACAATGGTGGAGCATAAATAACGTCGAACACACTCAAGCGAGACAACAGCATGGACCACCACGAAAACGACGTCGCTCCCACCTCGCGCAAGACTCGCGGCCACACCCAGTTGGGCGGTTTGGCTTCCGCGAAAGGCTGTAAAGCCTCCCGCAGCAAATCATCTATAGGGTTGTCAAATTCACGTGAACTCATACGCCATCTCAGGTACAGCTCGCTGGCGCCGCGCCAGGGCATCGCGTAAGCGCTTGCGCGCGTGATGCAGCCGGGACTTTACCGTGCCTACCGGAAGATCCATCACGTCGGCGACTTCTTCGACGGTCAGATTCTCCATGTAAAATAAGACGATGGTTGCCCGGTGCAACGGCGGGAGTTCCGCGATCACGTCACGAACCATCCCGATGAGTTCCCGCTCCTCAGCTTTGTGATCCGGAGCGGAAAAAACATTCTGAAATCCAGACAGCCATTCCAAAACTTCATCTAAAGGCTGCTGCGCAGATTTTTTCGAAAACCAATCATAAGACAGGTTAACCGTGACCCGATAGAGCCAGGGTTTGAGCGGGCGCTCGGGATCCACGGAAGCCGCGTAATGATGAAGGCGCACGAAACACTCCTGCAGGATGTCCTCCGCAGCGCGTTCATCGCGCGTGATCGCCAACGCGGTACGGAACACCGCGTCTTTGAACATCTCGAACAATGTCCCAAGCGCCGAAAGGTCACCGCTTTGCAAACGCCGGATCAAGCGAGATTCCACTTCTTTATCCCAGTCGCTCGCATAACCTTTGTCACAGACTCTATATAAATATACTTCATTCCACGACATCTGGTTCACCTAAAGTGCGACGAAGTTGCTGCAAAATGTCTGCGTCTGCATCCGTCAACACGGCTTCCGCCAAAAGATCAGGGCGCCGTTCCAGCGTGCGTTGCAATGCCCTGGCGCGCTTCCACCGGGCAATCAGGGCGTGGTTGCCTGAGAGTAAAACATCTGGGACTGCCCGACCTTCCAGGACAGGAGGGCGCGTGTACTGCGGGCCTTCCAACAGTCCGGCAGCGAAAGAGTCGTTATGCGCCCCTTCTGCCGCTCCCAACACGCCGGGAACAAACCGCGCGACGGCGTCTACCAGCACCATCGCCGCCAGCTCGCCGCCGGTCAGCACGTAATCCCCGATGGAAATCTCGTCGGTGACAATGTACTGGCGCACGCGCTCGTCAATGCCTTCGTAATGTCCACAGATCAATAACAACCGTGGGTGTTGCGCCAATTCTTCCACAACCGTATGGTTCAGTTGCCGTCCCTGCGGCGTTAACAAAATGACAGGCGTTGCGGCGTCCCCTTGCAGCACCCGGGCGGCGCGGAAAATCGGTTCCGGCTTGAGGATCATGCCCTCGCCGCCGCCGTAAGGAATGTCGTCGGTCATTTGATGCCGGTCCAGAGCGTAATCGCGGATGTGGTGGATGACGAGTGTAAGCAGACCTCGTTGTTGGGCGCGCTTGAGAATGCTCTCTTGCAGCGCACTGAAGAACATAGTTGGAAATAGTGTCAGGATGTCAATCCGCATCACGTTTTATTTTAACATAGCCTGATGAATCTTCAAGATGATGAATGACTCCACTGAAAAAACCACCAAGTCGCCAAGAACGCCAAGGTTTTTTAATGGTTAGATGAAGATAATTTGTGAAAACGGGTAAATCTCTTGAAATTATTCATCAATTATTCGATTTTCTTGGCGAACTT
>DAOUAQ010000270.1:0-18259 GCA_034433375.1 Anaerolineae bacterium
CCCGCCCCCAAACCCCCACCCCCAGATTTTTGAGAAGATACGCAATTCGTAATTCATAAGGAGTCCGTGTGCAGCCAGCCATTCACACGCGCAATCTGACCAAGTGGTTCCCCAAACCGCGACGGTTGAGCAGCTTGTTACGCTTCAAAGCCGCACCCGGCGAGACACTGGCCGTGGATGGCGTCAGCCTCGACGTGCAGCCGGGCGAGATCTTCGGTCTCGTCGGGCCGAATGGCGCGGGCAAAACGACGCTGGTGAAGCTGCTCACGACGTTGATTCTGCCCACGTCCGGCGAGGCGCAGATCGGCGGCTATGATTACGCCGACGAAGCGCCGATCAAGGCGATGATCGGCCTGATGACGTGCAACGAGCGCAGCTTTTACCCCCGGCTCACCGGGCGCGAGAATCTGCGGTTTTACGCGGGTCTGCAGAACCTTACCCCGGCGGAGACAGCGCAGCGCATCGAGGAGCTGGCCGATCTCCTCGACCTGCGCGAATTCCTGGACAAACGCTACGACCTGTACTCCCTGGGCATGAAACACCGGCTGGCGCTGGCGCGCAGCCTGCTCAACCGGCCCACGCTGCTCTTCCTCGACGAACCGACGCGCAGCCTCGATCCGCTGGCAGCGGCGCGCTTCCGCGAGGCGCTCTACACGCTGGCGCGGCGCGAGGGCTGCACAATCTTCCTGGTGACGCACGACCTGAGCGAGGCCATCGAACTCTGCGACCGCGTCGGCGTCATGGTGCGCGGGCAACTGCGCGTGGTGGACGATCCCGCGCAACTGCGCCCACTGCTCGCGTCGGCGGAGCAATGCACCATCACGCTGCATGACTTCACCCCGGCAACCGGTGATCCCATACGCGCCATCGCCGGTGTGCAAACGCTCACGATCCAGGAAGCGCCCGGCGGCGTCGCCCGCTTGAATATGACGCTGGCCGAGCGCAAGCACACGCTCTCCGCCATCATCCGCGCGCTCGAAGAGAGCGGCAGCGAGATCGCGGGCCTGGAATTCACCGCTGCTTCGTGGGATGAGGTGTTTGAGAAACTAGGGGGGAAGACCACGGATAGGGGAAATGGACGATGGGAGAATGGCACGGAATCTCTGAAAACGGCGCGGGGGGCAAAGGGAAGCGGGGCGGCGGGCGGCGCGATTTGGCGCGAGATAGGCGCGCGCGGGGCGGAGGCGGTGCATAAGGCCGGGCTTTTTCTGCGCCGCGACTTTCAGACGCAGTTTAGCTACCGCTTCTCCTTCGTGATGCAGATCCTGGGCATCCTGTTCTCTGTCGCCAGCTTCTACTTCGTCGCGCAACTGTTTGGCGCGCAGGCGAACCCGTATCTCAACAACTACGGCGGGGATTATTTCGCCTTCGTCCTCATCGGGATCGCGTTCACTGGCTACCAGGGCGTGGCGCTGTACAGCTTCTCCGGCGTCATCCAGTCGGCGCAAGCAATGGGCACGCTGGAAGCGATGCTCGTCACGCCGACGCGCCTCTCCACGCTCCTCTTCGGCTCCAGCCTGTGGAACTTCGCGTTCACCTCGCTGCGGGTGATCGTCTACCTGTTGATGGGCGTGCTCGTCTTCGATGTCAGGCTGGGCGGCGCGAACCTCCTGTCCGCTCTCGTCATCCTGGCGCTGACGATCCTCAGCCTCAGCAGCATCGGCATCCTCTCAGCGTGCTTCATCATCGTCTTCAAGCAGGGCAACCCCCTCAACTTCGTGATCGGCAGCGTTTCGTCGCTGCTGAGCGGCGTGTATTACCCGGTTGCCGTGCTGCCGGCGTGGCTTCAGGTCGTGGCGAAGGTTTACCCGCTGACGTATACGCTAGACGCGATGCGCCGCGCGCTGCTGACCGGCGCCTCGGTGATCGAGTTGCTGCCGGAGATCGGCGCGTTGGCGGGGTTCTCAGTCGCGCTGCTGCCGTTGAGTCTGCTCGCGTTCCGCCAGGCCGTCAAACAGGCCAAGCGCGACGGCAGTTTGACGCAGTTCTGAATTAGCGGTCAGGTGTCAGCCATCAGCTATTAGCTATCAGCTATCAGGTGTCGGCCGTCAGCAGACACATCGGCGCGTAAAGGATAGAATTTGTCAACGGATCCAAACAGGTTTTCTGAGACTTCAGCAGATGAATTTCTGCATTCGTGCCTGCGCGGGCGGTGGGATGAGACGGCGCTTGAGATGGCGCGGGTAGCGAGCCGGGAAGATGGCTTCGACTGGGACGCTGTCCGTGATTCGGCGCAGCGTGAAGGGATCGCGCCCTTGCTCTACGCCATCGCCCGCGGACGCGGTCTCTTGTCACCTGCGCTCGAAGACGAATGGCGGCTGGCCTACTTCACCAACGCCCGGCGCAACTTGCTGCACTTCCACGAATTGGCGCGCGTGCTCCGCGAACTCGACGCGTGCGGCATCCCGGCCATCGTCCTCAAGGGCGCGGCGCTGGCAGAGGCCGTCTACGGCAACCCCGCCGTCCGTCCGATGTGCGACGCGGACGTGCTGGTGCGGCGCGAGGACGTCCCCCTTGCGCTGCGTCTGTTGGCCGAACGGGGCTACGACGCGCCGCACGGCGAAGCGCGCGCGGGGGATACGCTCGCCTATGAGAACGAGGTGCTCTTGCGCAAACCCGGCACAGAGGACATCGTGCTGGAAATCCACTGGAGCCTCTTCGACTCGCCTTATTATCAGCGCAACCTGGCGCTGGGTTGGTTTTGGGAGACGGCGGCGCCGCTACGTATTGCGGATGTGACCACGCGAATGTTAGGCCCGGAGGCGCAAGTGCTGCACCTGTGCGGGCATCTGCTGTTGCACCACGGGAGCGCCGCGCCGCGCCTGCTCTGGCTGCACGACATCGCCGAGGTACTCGTTGCGCACCGGGACACGCTCGATTGGGAGAGCCTGCTGCGTCAGGCGCAGGCGTATGACTTGACGCTGCCAGTCCGCCAGCTTTTGCTGCGCGTGATGGGAGAATGGCACATTCCCATCCCCGAAACGACGCTGGCGCGTTTGCGCGCGTTGGAACCCTCCCCGCAAGAAGCGCGGGTGTTCGCCGACCTCACCGCGCCCCACCGCCCGGTCATCCGGCGCTTCTGGGCCGATCTGGCGAGTATGCCGGATTGGAAAACGCGGTTGGCCTATGCGTGGCACAGCATGTTCCCCGCGACGGCGTATATGCAACAGCGTTATGCCATTCCGCATCCGTGGTTGACGCCGTTGTATTATCCGTACCGGTGGTGGGTGGGGATCAAGGGGATGCTGCAAAAACGATAGAGGAAACCGGTTGATGAAGTTTCAAAAATTAGTTCGGCAATGTGTGTAGCGCGATTTTACCGACTGAAGTCGGTGTATACGTGTACACGCCGGCTTCAGCCGGGTTAGTCCACCGCAATTGTTATATGTGAAACGGGCGGGGTGTGAGTACACCCCGCCCGTTGCATTTAGAAACCCGCGATTTACGGATTACTGCGTCGGGCAGACGCGGCTCTGGTACGGGCCGTCAGGCTGCGAGGGGACCATTCCATTTGGCAGGCCGATGGTGACGTGGCTGATACCGCGATTGGTGAAGTTCTGCACGATGAAGGTCAGCGTCAGCGTGCCGTCGCCGTTATCCACGGCCCCGCCGAAGTAGAAGCCGAAGTAGCGATTCTCATCCTTCACCGGCTCTCCGGAGGGCAGCGGCGAGGTGAAGTCAGCCGTGAGCGTGACGATGCCCACATTTTGACCGGCCTTGGCCTCCATCTGGATCGCCATCATCGCGGCAGCCTGTTCAGCGGTGAGGGTGATCTTGTATTCGTCAGTCTCACCGTTCTTGATCTCCGTCCCCGACTGGTACTCGAACTTGATGCCGTAGAACGGATTGTTCGTCATCTTCTCCACCCCGTAGGTGTTCACGCGCAGGTTGCAGGTGGCCGGATCGGGCGTGGGCGCAGGCGTCGGCATGGGCGGCTCGGTCGGTTTGGGCGCCTTGGGCATATCCTTGTGTTTGGGCGGCTGCTTGTCGGGCGGGATCACCTCGGTGTAGTCCGTGCAGACGCTGTCCGCAGCTTCCTCACCGAGGAACCCGTTGTTGATCTGGTCGCCGATGTCCTTGGCGCGCTCCAGGAGCGGATCATTGGGGCTGGTCGCGTTAAGGATAATTGTCTGCGCTTCAAGCAGGGCATCCCTCAACGTCCCCTCGAAGACACCGCCGGCCACATCAAGCCGCACTACCGTCGTCGGGCCGACCTTGCCGGAACCGAGGTTGAGCCAGGCTGCCAGGTTTTGCTGCAGAGCGCGCGCCATCATAGATTGCGCATCGCCGGGGTAGGTGCTCTTCTTGCCCACCACGCGCTGCAGGATCTCCTCCGCCTGTTTGAGGGTTAGAGGAGTGGCAGTGGCGATCGGTTCAGGATTCATCAACGTGGCGTTGAGGCCGCTGCGATACAGCTTGCTGGCGGCGGCGACGTTCTTGAGCGCCCATTCCAACGTCGCTTTGCTTTCCTGCACGCCGTTGGTGCGCCCGGCGAGCACTTTGCTCACGTTGTTCTTCCAGTAGCCGATGGTGCGCGGGCAGTTGCCTTCGGGCCAGGGGGTGGGGCCGCAGCCGCTGGTTGCATCGCAAATCTCATAGCTCGTGCGGATAAAGATGAGATTGTGCAGGTCTAGCCCGACGATGTGGAATGTATATTGTCCGGCCGGGAGTTCGCCATTGCGCACCATATCCGGCTGCTTCGCGGGATCGGTGCTGATAGAGAAGCGTTCCCACTCTTCCGTCCCTGATGGCTCTTGATCAACGTAGATGGGTTGACCGTATGGGTCAATGATTTCGTACCAGATGGCCGGGGCGCGTTTGTAGCGGGAAGACCATGAATCGTCAGCAGGCGCGCCAACACCACCAGGTCCCTCTGGAAGAGTAAAAGCGGGGTCAGACCACAGAGGGATGCCATCCGTGTTAGGGTCATCTGTATCTTGGGCAACTGATGCTGAGGTACCCCGGTCAAAATCACCGTTCCAGATTTCCATATAAACTGTGTTATTAGGTAGATAGAAATGGAAGTTCCACTCGCCTGTGTAAGTAGAAGGCCCTAGTTTCGTCAATCCCTGATTCTGAGGATACAAAATATTAATGTCATTTCTGGTTACTAGCTGTCCAACGATAGCAAAGCTGGAATTCGTCAAATCATCTCGCCCTTCGCCAATATCGTTACGCCCTGTGCTCAAGTAAGCATTTGAACGCAATTTAAAGGCATTGCCGCCCGCAACGTTTGTCGGCTGTGTCACTTCCAGACGGTAAAAATAATGCCCACTTGGCGATTTGGCCCCATTTTGATTGTTGATTGAGGTTGAATACCAGGCGTTGTTGGGCATATCTTTCGAGGATGCCTTCCACAAAGGTGTATTTGGACCGCTGTTATTTTTCAACGGATCGAAGAAAAGGCTATATATGGTTTCGACAGCTGCGTCGTCCCAGTTGCCGCCAATTAGATTTGTATTGCCGGTGTTATCTTTGCCGGCGTCGCCATCAAAAATATCCAACGTGAACGAAGTATAGTCTCCCGGCACTGCAATCCATGCCACAATGTTGGCCCCGGCGAAGGTTGCCATATCCTTTCCCGAAATTAACAAGAATTTGCCATCATTTTCCGCACATGTGGGCAGGCAGGTATACCCACCAACCGGCGCCGGATAAGGTTCAGCAGGCGGCACCACGATCACCGTGCCGGCTCCGGGGATGAGATCCCACCAATTCACCAGTTGTCCGATGATCGCGACAACCAGCGCCAATGCCAAAACGCCGGCTACAGTTCTCTTGCCGGTCTTGCTGTTGATCCAACGACTGAACTTAGACATTGCTATTCTCCTTTCCTGAAAAAGATTAAAATTTCTGAATTGATCTTTCTACTCTTATAGTCGCCGCGACTGCGCAAAATGGGTCGTGAGTTTGCGGGGATAGCTTTCAGCCGTCAGCCGTCAGCGAGCAGCGACTGATTAATGTTTGCGCTTGTGAAGGAACCATACGCCTGTCATGACGACCGCGATGGCTGTCAGGGCGATGGCGATGGTCTCCGTTTTGCCCACCGCCGTCCCTACGACAGAAACGCCGGTAGATGGGAGCGTCAATGCCGCGACAATGGCGACGACGGCCAGCGCTGCGACGGAGACCCAGGCGCGCCGGTATACCGGCATTCGCAGTAATCCCTGCAACCGCTGACTTAAGGTCAACGGGCGTCGCTCCCACTCCGCCGTCACCCGCTTCTGCACCTGGCGGCGCAAGCTCTCCGGCGGTGGATGCGATGTGATCGTTCGCGCCAGCAGCGCCTCGACTCGCTGAGTTACCTCCTGATGGGCTTCGTTTGTTTGTTTTTTCATGATTCCCTCGAGATAAGTCAAAGGTTGAAGGTTGAAATGCTCCGTGTCAATTCTCCCCTACTCTCCCCCTCTCCCCCTCCCCTACTCTCCCCTACTCTCCCCTACTCTCCCTCTCCCCTACTCTTCCCCCTCCCCTAACGCTTCGGCCATCGCCGCCAGCGCTCGCCGGTAGCGGGATTTGGTCGCTTCCAAAGAGGTACCGAGCGCGTCGGCAACATCCTGGAAAGGCAAACCTTCGGCAAAGCGCAGGAGCAGTATTTCCTGGTAATGATTGGGCAAAGACCGCATTGCCATCCGCACCACTGCTTGTTCCTGCCAGGCCGTCTGTTCCGCCACATCGTTGATATCCGGATCGAGTTCCACCGTCTGCGGCTGGCGACCGCGCGCGCGGTAGAAGTCGGCGACTTTGTGGCGGGCGATGCCTGAAATCCACGTGCGGAACGTCGCCGTTGCCCGGTAACGCCGGATCGCTCCCACGGCTGCGATGAAGACCTCCTGTGTCACGTCATCCACGGCCTCTGGCGGCAGCAGGGCGCGCAGGCGGTTGTAGACCACGGGCAGGTAGCGGTCGCAGAGCACGTCGAAGGCCAACCGGTCTCCGTCCCGCGCCAACTGCGCCAGTTCTTCATCAGGCCGCGTATTGAAATGGTGATTCATCTTTATAGTCGTCGCCAAAGTAGAAAAAGGGTTGCCATTTAGCCGTAAACTTACTCATACCTATACTACTATAATCCAAAAATGCAGAACTTACAAAAGCGTTACGTTAGCGTTCTCACGGTGCAACGTTTGAAAGCCTGATATCAAAAACCGGCTGAAGCCCGGTGTGTATGTGTACACGCCGGCTTCAGCCGGTAAAAACAGGTTACAATATATGGACACTAGAGTGGGATATGCATAATCTGATCTGCGTATTCGCCTGGATCGGCAGCTTCCCAAATCAGCAGCAAGTCTTCAATGATCTGCCGCAGCGGCGCTCCTGGACGTAATGTGAATATGCCGAGTATATGTTTATCCCTTGCCAGATGTTCACGCAAGTGTTGTGACATAGAGCGCCGGTTACGGGTAATCAAATGATACGATTCCTGTTCTAGCCACAACAGGATATCGGGATCGGCGGTTCCTAAGGGCGGCGCTAATTCATCGCCCACGTACAGAATTTCGATAGCAGGTTGCCGCCGGCGCAATTGGTCGCCCAATGCGCGCGCAGTGTTTTCATCTACAAGATACCGGATCTTGTCCATCAAGCAGATGCTCGCGTTTGCATCTGACGACGCGCTTTCAATTCACGCAGCCGACGCACGGCGGCCGAGGGCCGTTGTTGTTGCGCCTGCCATTCAGCTTCTGCGTACGCTCGCCAACGCTCCAAGTAAGCTTCGACCTCTTGTGGGTAGTTTAAGTAATAGGTAATGGTGGCGTATACTTGCGCCAGAGTCAAAGCGCGATAACGCGCGGCAATTTCTTCTGGGCTGACCCCATTGAGATAGTCCTCTAGCACGGTTTCTATCCCCACGCGGGTTCCCTTGACGCGGATATCATCGGCATTGAGAAACTCAAAGTAATCGGTTAATTTCATTGGACACACCTCGACTTCATACGCCACATGGATCAGAGCATTGTCCATAGTACACCTCCAGTATCCGTATATGCCCTTTGGTGCTCTCAGCCCCGTCCCCGGGGCGCTCTGCGCGGGAACTTATTCTTTGACAGACTCTCAACGCGGGGACGAACAAGCGCGCCCGCCCCCGCGCGCATCGTCCATTTCACCGATCCGTGGTTGCGGGCCGCTCCAACACCAGATCGTACGGCTTGCGACACCAATACGCGCCCGTCTCTGGCTGCCAGACGGCGACCGTTTTTCCCGCGCGCAAATATTTAACCGTTGCCCCTTGCGTGGTTGCCAACACCACACGCGTGACAGGCGGATGCCACAAACGGCGAACAATGCCCCCAGTACGCAACCAGCGATACGGCGCGCGCATTAACGCCAGGAGACGTCCCCGGAAACGCACATGACGCGCCCACGCCCGACCGGCCCAACCGTTCCAGACGACATAAGACTTGCCGCCGCGTTGCACCCGCGTCACGCGCCCGATGACCTGAGATGGATGAACAAGCACCGGATCAGGCGAAGCGCACGCATCCCCCTGTGTCACGATGCCTTCTTCCATACAAGCTATCACACGATGGGCCACAATAGCACGCGTTCCGGTATCGCTTTTCATTGGAGCAAAGACAATGACATCCCCAGAATGAAACTTTGATGTAGGAACGGGAACCGCCAGAAGCGCGTCGCCAAAGCGAAACGTGCCCGTCATACTGATGCCTCGGTATTGCAAGATCATTACACTTTGCCAAAATGATTATTAGTACACCCCACCAGCACCTTCCACACACGGAGCTGGCCCAGCAGACTCACCGCGCTTACAGCCAGTGCCCTGCGCAAAATCACCTAATTGGCACAAATTAGTAGCCTCATCTCCATAAGATGCACATGTAATTCCCCCGCCGTGTGCAACCGATACGGCTCCCACGTTAATAATTTCGGGCTTCACATACTGAATCCTTGCGTCGAATACACTTTTATCCTTATCCATCATTGCCTCCGTATTTCTGCAACACGCATAAATCTGTGTCTACCATAAGTGCATGGCCTCACCTAGCAGATGCGGCGTCTGGGTAGAAAGATCAAAATGAAAAACGTAACCAGGTATATGCCTGGCGATTGCCCCTAGATGCGCAAATGCCAATCGTCTGACAGGCCGTGAATCATGGGAACGCGAGAAAATCTCAAAGAAAGCATCCGCCAGATAGCGGCAGTGCGCTAGCGCATCCACCCTCTCTAGTCGCGGCGCACAGGCCTGGGACAAACGGAAAACAGCCCGCAACGGCGCGGATGGCGCTGTGGTCAAATTAGCCCGGAATGAAGCGCTCAGGCTGATCGGGAAACAATCATCGCCCTTGATGATTTCCCACCCGCCATCTGGTTGAAGCGCAACATACACTTTGTCCTCGGCCAGGATATCTATATATGGAGCGAGAAGACGCAACATTGTAGATTTTCCTGTGCCGGAAGGCCCAAGGAAAAGCAATGCGCCCTCTTGGTTATACACAGCAGAGGCGTGCAGGGCAAAGATATGCTCACTATCGAGAAGCTGTCTCATATCTTTAGTTCCGCTCGATGCTCCGCAAGCGCCCCGTCGGAAATGCTCCGCGTTCATCAGCCGCAGCGCACAAACGATCCGGCGCAACCAGCCGCCCCGTAGTCTCATAATTCTGCGCCACACAGTAGGTGAGGCAGCGCCCGGCGTGGACGCACTGTCCGCACACACCGGGATACGGCGCATCCAACTCGCGGCGCAATTCGTGCAGCACGGGAGTGTCGAACCACACGTCCGCCACGCTCTTCTCGCGCAGGTTGCCAAAGACCAACGCCGGAATCGTCCGCCCGATGCCGCACAACGCCATCTCGCCGGAGCCAAGCACGCCCAGGATGTGGCGGACGTGGCACATGCCATTGTCGCCAGCTTTCACCAACTCACTCACCGTATACAACGCCAACGGCGTCGCTAAAATCAACCGGATCGGCGTGCGGCTTTGCAGTTCGCCGCGAATCCAGTGCGCGAGGGTCATCGTCTCCTCGAAATCGAGCGTTTCGCCGTGTTCGTGCATGGCAATGCCGCGCCCGGTGGATGTCACAGGATTAAATTTGACGGACCCCGCGCCTAGTTCCACGGCCATTTTCACCACATCTTCAATATATCGCACATTACCCTTGTGCGGGCACATAATCACCTGCGGCCTGTAACCCACGTCCACCAGGTGTTTCAGCCCGCGCGTCGCGGCGTCGAAGCTGCCGGGGACGCGGCGGAAGGCGTCGTGAATCTCGGCGTTCGGGCCGTCCAGGCTCACCGAGATGTGCCAGAGGCTGGTTTTCTCCTTAAGGCGCCGGGCTAACGCTGCGTCAATCAGCGTGCCATTCGTCTCCATGGTAAGGGATAACCCTTCGGCTGTCAAGTAATCGGCGATCTCGACAAACTGCGGGTGCAAGGTCGGCTCGCCGCCGGTCAGCTTGGCGTTGCTCAAGCCCAGCGGCTTGGCCTCGGTCACGGCTTTGCGCAGCAGGTCCACGTCCAGGCACTCGCCGGGATCGGGCTTGCCGTTCACAAAGCGTGGCGCGATCCAGCAGTGGCGGCAGTGCAGGTTGCAGCCGTCGGTCAGGTAGAGGTAGAACGACGTCAGTGCGGGCACGCCGTCGGGCAGGTTGAGGGCCGGCGCGGCAGGCGCGGATTCGGGGAGGGGGTCACAGACGGTCATATAGCTCCTTGCAAATCTGTTGCACGGTTTTGCATTCCCATGCGGCTAATTTCCTCGATGCTTTTATCGCTCCACAAATTTCGCTGCCATTTCGTGTAATCGAAAGGCTCACGTAGCAGTAAAGTGATAAAACGCTCTGCGTCTAATTCACCCAATCCCTTGATTAGTGTTCTGATGCCTTTTGCTCTGATTTCGGTATCTGTTGTCATGTGACTTCCCCTGTACGGTCTATGAAATCCAACGGATTGACCACTTGTATCTTGTCCAGTGCGCTCGCTTTTTTGATAAGCAAGTCATCGGTCGTGATGAAGTAATCTGCGCCAGCTTCGATTGCGCAGGCTATGTGCAATGCGTCTTTACTTTTCAGTCCGAGTTTTTGCGCCAAATGGGCAGTGGAGAGGACGTTCCCAGTCTCACTGATATCCACTTGGGCTAACCTTTGCCACGATTTAATCGCACTACATCGTTCGATAAATGGGTTGTGCGCATTTTCCAGTTCGAGAATGTACGACCATATCAGCACAAGCTGACGCTGCTTTATCAAAGCCTGGATGTAGAATTTCGCTTCCGTTTCGAGCTTGATTCGGATCTGGCTCTGATCATCAAAAGGACGATTGAATACGCAATTGTCAAGGTATACTGTGAGCATCATGAATTTCCTGCGAGTCCGTCAGCGTATAGGGCATCACGTAGACAGTACGATGACTCACCCAATCTCCCTTACAACTGTCTACCACTCCATCCAGCCTGCCCGCTGACGATTGCCGCCGGCCGCTTCAAGCGCGGCAATCGCCTGTCGCGCGATGTGGGTGTCCTCTAGTGTTTCCAGCCACTCGATCAGAGCTTCCCAATCGTCTTCGCTAATGACGGCAAATCGTTTGCCCTGTGCGATGACGAATTGTACGGATTGTAGAGCCTCTAAACCGCTCATTAACCTTTTGTTTTACTCATAATGGTACTTGCACGCGACAATAATAATAGCTTCAGGCGTGATTTTGTAAACCAAACGATGTTCTTTGTTAATACGGCGCGACCAATACCCTTGTAGTTCATGGCGGAGCGCCTCAGGTCTGCCTAAACCAGAAAAGGGTGTTCGTTGAATATCCTGAATAAGCCGAACAATGCGTTCATATAACTTTATGTCCTTGATAGCCCAATCTGTAAAATCCTCAAAGGCGGAGGCTTCAAACATGACCTTTTTCGTCATAGTGCATTCAATTTCACTTCGACGAGGTTCTGTTGATATGCGACATTGTCAATCGCGCGTAACAAACGACGTTTATTGGCTTCAGACTGCAACAGGTAGGCCGTTTCGTCACTCTCCTCGCTCACGACAATTTCAATTTCCTTATCAGGCGTGACAACATAGACCTCCATAACCTCGCGAATCTTCTGGATAGCTAGTTCACGCGTCTCACCCTGGCTTTTACAGCCAGCCAGGGTGGGACATTCTGCTACCCAATCCCCATCTTCTCCTGGATACACCAAGACCTGTCGCGTCATCTTTTTCATTTTATATGACTCCGCATTATTGTCATACAACGCACCGCAAACTTCGCGTCAATTCGTGAAATTCGTGATAAAAACCTTATGCCGCTCCGTCAGTTTCCAAAACGTAATACGGGTCCTCGCCCTTGAAGACGCGGTAGCAGTTCATCGGATTGCGGGCGTTCACCTCGCCGCCGAAGAAAACGGCGCCCTGCGGGCAACCGCCCGTGCAGAAGCCCTGGTAGACGCAGTCGCAGCACGTCTCCAGCGAGTGCAGCGGGATCGTATGCCGCTGTCGCAGCATCACCATCGTGGGATGCGCGCGCCACACCTGCTGGAAATCGTCCACACCGATGACGCCGAGCGCCAGCCCGCTCAAGTTATGGCAGGGGACAATGGCGCCGTCGTGCAGCACGGCCAGCTTGTTCCACATGCCGCCGCAGCCGCACAGCGTCCCGCGACCGGGGAACTCCGTCTCACCCCGCGCCAGCGCGGCCTCGATGCGTTCGGCTTCGCGCGCCAGAGCCAGCGGCCCCGCCGTCGCGCCGATGCGCCCGTTGTAGCGCGCCGTGAGGTCGGTGAGCGTCTGCATGGCCTGGCGGCGCTGCGCCGGCGTCAGGATGATGTTATCCTCCTGGCGTTCCACAATGCCACAAGCGTAGGCTTCGTTGGTGCTGAAGCTCTTCAGGCCCACATCCTCCAACAGCAAATGCGCGATGTCTTCGAGATCGTCAACGTTGTGGCGGGTGATCGTTGTGCGCACGGTCATCGGGAAGCCGGCCTCCACCAGCAGGCGCAGGCCACGGATGGCGCGGTCGAAGCTGCCGGGGCGCGTCTTGTTGTGGATCTCCGCCCGCGAGCCGTCAATCGAAATCTGGATCGAATCCAGGCGTAGGCGGCGTTTGCCTTGCTCGAACTGCGCCAGCGCTTTCTCGGTGATGAGCGCGCCGTTGGTCAACAAGCCGTAGCGCATCCGGCTGGCGATCACGCCGTCAATCAACTCGAACAAATCAGGTCGGGTGAAGACTTCACCGCCGGTCAACGTGACACGCTGCACCGCCAGGTCGCCCAACTCGGCGAAAAATCTTAGCCAGCGCTCGGTCGGCAGATCGCGCAACGCGACCATCTCATCGGCGTAGAAGCAGTACTTGCAAGCCAGGTTGCACCGCCCGGTGATCGCAATATCCACCGACTTCGGCGCGCCGATGACTTTGGGGAGCGAGATAGTGTCCAACACCTAGACTCCTGAGAAAAGTTTCAAGTTTACAACAGCTTTTGCATTAAACGCTTGCGTCGGATCATAATCCGACGCTCCTCACGCGATTTGGAAATCGCGGCTACGTAAGCATACCCTCATAAATGCCGACGAAGCCCCTGGCGACCAGTTGCTCCATAAACTCATCTACGTCGCCCGCCACGCTGTCTGCGGGGACGTTGTTGCAGCGGCTCACCAACTCCGCGACGACCGCCGCTTTGTCGCGCGGCTTGCGCAGCGCCTCCCAGATCAACAGGCCGGTGGTGTTGATCACCAACACGGCGTCCGTATCAGGGTTGAACAGCAGCGCGCCGTCCGGCCCTTCCTCGCGGCACGACACGTCGGGATTGACGATGTACAGTGTAGGTTCAGTTGCGCTCATAGTTAGCCTCTTGTCTAATAGAGTCGTTTTACGGGTTTTGTTCGGTCTGCGGTTGTATCAGTTCGACGATGCCGAGTTGTTCCATCTGCCCGATGATGATCCGCGCATCTTCCAGGATCATCTCGAAGGGCTGCTGGTAAGTTTCCGCCATCGCTGCCGCGACGGCTTCGAGCGGCGTCTCGCCATCCAGGCGGTTGACCAGGTCGCGCGCGGTGACGTTCAGCTCCACCAGGCGCAAGTCCTCACAGTGCAGCGCCAACGAACGCTCGCCGAAATCTTCAATAGCGACGACAGGATTGAGACGATAGATCGGGATTGTATTTGACATACGTCCTTTGTGTTCCATTCACGGCGCTTAGCATCAAGGTCAGGCTGTTGCCATGACCGGTATAGGAGCAACCAACTGGCTCTGCTTTGTTGTTGCCGCCCGTTCACGAGGACGGGCCGGTATGCCGTATAACATTCCTTGCGCGCTAATATCTTCATCAATATCAGGCCAATGCACCCCCTGTCCGCTTCCCATAATCTCAAAATGGTCGCGTTGTTCGGATGTCGCTTCGCATAAGCGCCATGACCATGTCAGGGGAACACTGATAACCCGTCCATCCGCGAGATGGGCAATAATGGACTCTTCGGTTACTTTCATCTCAACAATGCGCGGATTATCATTCACCACAATGCTCATTCCACGCCTCCACAATGCTTTCGTAGTGAGCAAGTATCAAGCGACGAATCCGGTTGAGTTCAGTGGACGAAAAGCCCTCGTTGAAACTCAACACGACCGGTTCCAGCCAAAACTTACACAACATCCGTTCGCGCCGAACATGAACATGATCTGGCTCATGACAATCAAAGCTGTAGAAGAAAAAGCGATATGGGCCAGGAATACCGCGAACGGTTGGCATAACTGGTGTCTCCGCATCTAAATTCTGCTTACAAAAAACATAACAGCGATATCCGAGTCTGACACAACCGGTTAGAAACCATCCCTCTGCCGATCATTATACCTCTAGTTCACATAAGTCAATCCACATTGATTGGCCCGTTATATCCGTGTTCCATTTGGATGGCAGCTTCACCACTCGACGCCGGAGGACTGCCTACATCTTACCAAAACCTATCCTTTTGTCACTGGCGTTTAGCGACAAAAAACGACAGTTGTGCTCAACGCTCGGTCAGCGCCCCATACAAATCAGGCCGCCGGTCGCCCACCGTGTCCAGTTCAAACGCATCAGGCCGCAGGACGATGCGCTTTTGGCGCGCCTTCTCCGGCGCGATGTCGGCATAGCAGATTTCCTCGCCGGCGCCGGCTTCAGCCAGCACGTCGCCGCCGGGATCGGTGATCTGGCTGTGTCCGAAGAACCAGAAATCGCTTTCCGCGCCGCAGCGGTTGCAGGCGAGCAGGAACACGCGGTTCTCCAGCGCCCGCGTGCGCGTGACGAGTTGCGGCGCGTTCTGCGAGCCGTCGGGCCAGTTGGTGGGCAGAGCAATGATGTCTGCCCCTTCCAGCGCCAACACGCGGGCCGCCTCCGGGAAGCGCAGATCGTAGCAAATGAGGATGCCCACGCGCCCAATCGCGGTCTCCCACACGCAGAAGCCGCTGTCGCCCGGCGTCGTGAAGCGATCCACACCCAGGAGCGGCAGGTGCGCCTTGCGGTAGACGCCCACCACACCTTCCGGGCCGATCAGCGCCGCGCTGTTGTACACGTTTTCGATGCCATCGCGTTCGAGCAAGCCGACGACGGCATAAGCGCCGGTCTCGCGGCACGCGGCGGCCAACGCCTCCGTCGCCGGGCCAGGAATGGTTTCCGCTGCTTCGTAACCGGCTTCCAATGTGGCAAAGCCGTAGCCGGAGACCGCGCACTCCGGGAACACCACCAACCGCGCGCCCTGTCCCGCCGCCTCGCGGAATAGCGCCAGGATGCGCGCCAGATTTGCTGCGTTTTGCCCCAGCTTGGGATCCATTTGCGCGACGGCGACTTTGACGTTCATTGTTTACTTCCAGTCAGCAGATTAAGCAGATTTAGCAGATTAAATTCGTGTTAATTCGTGAAATTCGTGGCTAAATATCCCGCCAACAGCGCGCGCAAGGTGTGCTGCACGTCTTCTGGAGAACGGTTGGCATCAATGATGCGCCAGCGCGCGGGTTCGGCGGCGGCGAGTTCCAGGTAGCCGGCGCGCACGCGTTCGTGAAAAGCCAGCGCCTCGCGGTCGAGGCGGTTCAATTCCCCACCGCCGCGCGCCCGGCGCTGCAAGCCGATTTCCGGCGCGACATCCAGGTACAGCGTCAGGTCGGGGAGGAGACCCTGCACGGCAAACTCCGTGATGACGCGCAAAGTCGCCAGCGGCAAGCCGCGCCCGTAGCCTTGATAGGCGTAGGTGCTATCAAAATAGCGGTCGCATAGCACGAGCTTCCCCGCAGCCAGCGCCGGGCGGATGACTTCCGCCACGTGCTGCGCGCGCGACGCGGAGTAGAGCAGAATTTCGGCCTGGGGAGCCATTTCGATGTGGGCGCAATCGTGGACCACCGCGCGGATGGCTTCGCCGATGCGCGTGCCGCCCGGCTCGCGCGTCGTCAGCAGCGGGTAGCCCTGCGCGGTCAACCATTCGGCCAGCCAACGCGCCTGCGTCGTCTTCCCGCTGCCGTCCGGCCCTTCCAATGTGATGAATAGTCCTGTCATCATCGTCATCAATTTCTATCAGCAGATTTAGCAGATTAAGCAGATTTTAGTCAGCTTACAGTAATCTGCTAAATCTGCTTAATCTGCTGATGAAAAATGTGCGGACCGTTTACCCCTCGCGGTAGATGCGCACGCTGCGATTCGGCTCTTTACCATGCGAACGCGAGGTGAGATTGGCATTTTGCGCCATCTCGTGTTGGGCGCGCCGCACGAAAGAATTCTGCGGCGCAAGGTCTACGGCTGGCGCTTCACCGCCGAGCACCCGCTGGATGGCGTTTTCAGTCTCTTTCAACGCCAGGGTGTAAGGGTCTGCCTCCTCTTCGGAGAGTTGGAACAGGTCCATCAGAAAGGATTCCATCTGCGCGGCGGTGTTCGCCCGCAGCGCAAAGACGGGGATATTGCTGCGCTCGGCGTCCACGACGATAGTGGGCCGCTTGCGGTAATACTGCTTGGACGTGACCAGCACGTGCGCTTCGCCGAGGTTGTCCACGATGCGCACCGGCACGTGGAGCACCTGCGCGGCGCGGATCAGCCGGTTGCGGGCCACGCCGAAGGGATAAATGCGCTTCTCCTTCAGCTTGCGGCGGCTGACGAAGTTCTTCGTTGTGTCGGGGGCCCAGGTTGGCGCGGGGCGTTCGTCATCGTCGTCCCTTTCGCCTTGCGACCAATCGAGCTGCTCCATGCGCACTTCGCCGTCGTTGTCGCGGTAACGCAGGACGTCGGGCCGGGGGCGACCTCGGAGCAACGCATCCACGGCCTGCGCCACGTCGTCGCGCACCAACACGCGCTGGCGATCCTGGATTTCGACGAGCACATCGAAGGTGGGCGGCGCGCGGCGTTCGAGCACCGACTTCTGCGTGCCGCGCCGGCGCGCTTCTTCGTCGGAAAGGGTGACGCTTTCGATGCCGCCGACCAGATCGGACAGCGTGGGGTTGAGCAGCAAATTCTCCAATGTGTTGCCGTGCGCCGTGGCGATGAGCTGCACGCCGCGTTCGGCAATCGTGCGCGCGGCCATCGCTTCCAGCTCGCGCCCGATCTCGTCAATGACGATGACTTCCGGGTTGTGGTTCTCCACCGCCTCGATCATCACCTCGTGCTGCAAACTGGGCAGCGCCACCTGCATCCGCCGCGCGCGACCAATCGCCGGGTGCGGGATGTCGCCATCCCCCGCGATCTCGTTGGACGTATCCACGATGACCACGCGCTTCGTCTCGGCGAGCACGCGGGCGGCCTCGCGCAGCATCGTCGTCTTGCCCACACCGGGCCGACCCAAGAGCAAGATGCTGTTGCCGGAAGCAATCAGGTCGTCAATAATCGCGATCGTCCCGAAGACCGCGCGCCCCACCCGGCAGGTGAGGCCCACCACCGTTCCCTTGCGGTTGCGGATCGCGGAGATGCGGTGCAGCGTCCGCGCAATGCCGGCGCGGTTATCCGCGTTGAAATCGCCGACGCGCTCGACGACGCAATCAATGTCCTCCTGGGCCACTTCGCGCTCCAACAGCACGAGTTCCTTGTCGGTATAGCGCGCCGTCGGCGCCCGGCCCAGGTCGAGAATTACTTCCAGCAAATCGTCGCGGCGGCCCTCTTCCTCCAGCATGTCCTGGATCGCGGGCGGCAGCACGTGCATCAACGCATCCAAATCATCTACAATCAATTGAGTCGCTTTTGTCATAGGTTGTTTTGTATCTATCTTGAGTTTAGAGTTACATAACTTGAGTTCAGATAAACGAACAGGGCGGCAAGAGTAACTCCTGCCGCAGAAAGGCACTTTAACACGATACAGTAGACCAAAATCAGGCGT
>DAOUAQ010000271.1:0-38660 GCA_034433375.1 Anaerolineae bacterium
ACCATCCACGCCATGCCGCCGCGCGTAAGGTGCAGCCCCGGCACGAAGAAGAGCAAAAAACCGCCCACGTAGTAGACGACCTTCGACGCGCCCTGCGAGATGACGAACGCGCGCTCGTCGCGCTGCGCGGTGGCGTGCCCGGCCAAAAATCCGCCGATGCCGCCGGTAATCACCGGGAAGAAAGCGGCGAACATCCCGCCCAACACGCCGGCCGCCGTCCCCTGGAAGATCGCGCTGAACGGCGCATCGACGGTGCGGGCGATGTGCTGCGGCGGCAATTCAACGCGCGCCATGAGGTTCTGGATGACCCACGGGACGGCGAAGAGGCCGACGAACGCCGGCAGCAGGTTTTGGTAGGCCACTTCCACCGGCACGAGCGAGCGGTACATCATCACGAAACCGAGCAGGCCGGAGAGCAAAAACGTCGCCAGCCCCGCCGTGAGCGAACGCCAGCCGTCCCACCAGCGTTTCCACCCGGCGGGCGCGCGATCCGTGCCTTTGGGCCACTCGGAGAGCAGCATGTAGGCGATGATCGTCCACAGAATCCACGCCATGTGCGGGCGCAAAATTTCGCGGATCGGCGGCAAGATGCGCGAGGCGACCGGCGCGAGCAGCGCCAGCACGGCCAGCCCGCCCAAGCCGCCGATGCCGGTGAGGACGACGGCCTCGTAGCCGCGCCGTTGCAGCAGATACTTCTGCCCCGGCAGGACGATGAAGACGGTGCTATCGTCGGGCACGGAGAGGAAGATGCTGGAAATGGTGTTCAGCATCGCGTAGCCGGTGATGAGACCGAGGAACAGGAACGCCATCTGTTCCGGCGACATCCACGCCGCGAGTGTCCCGCTGGCGAGCAGGATGAAGCCGGCCACGTTGTAGATGTGCAACGCCGGCACCATCGCCAACAGCGATGCCAAGAGGGTACCTGCGAGTGTCCAAAGCATCAGTTCAAACATAGTAATCAGCTATCAGCTTTCAGCCGTCAGTTGTCAGTCATCGGTAACTGGGGATTGTATAACTTCACTCCCTCACTCCCTCACTCCCCCACTCCCTCACCTCTCTCCTACACGCCAATCGAGCGCGGAACGGGGGAGGATTTCCAGTTTGCCGCGATATTCCTGGATGACGCCGATGACTTCGACGGTCTGGCCTGCGGCGGGGGGCGGGTCGAGGGTGGTGAGGATGTTCGTCCACAGCAGGATGGTGATGCTGCCGGTGCCATCGTCGAGCAGCGCTTTCGCGCCGGCGGAGAAGCCTTGCGGCGCGCCGAGGACGCCGCGCAAGCGCACTACGCGCCCCACATCAAGCGTCCGCAGGTCGCCCACGGCCACCCACGGAATCTCCGGCGCCGGTGTGACGATGGTGATGTCCTTGTAGCTCTCAGGGACGATTTGCAGCTCGCCCTCGTAGACGCCGACTTCTCCCTCAACCACCACATCGGCGCCCACATCAACCGCAAACGGGTTATCGAGCGCAGTGTAGACGTTATCCCACAAGACCAGCGTGATTTGTCCCGTCCCATCGTCGAGCGTGGCTTTCATCCCGCCCTTGAAGCCCTCCATCAGCACCACGCGCCCCTGGAGGCGCAGCCAGCTTCCGACGGCGGCGTCTGTAACGTCACTCAGATGGGTGACGGTGACCGCGACATCCTCAGGCGGCGCGGCGGAAAGGACGATGTCTGCCACCGAGGCCGGGACGAGTTGCGGCGTATCTTTGTAGAGGCTCACCGCGCCGGTCACATCAATCCCCTGCCCTTCGACGATCTCCGGCAAAGCGCCGGTGAGCGCCGTCGTTGTCTCGTCCACGGCGACGATGACCTCACCGGAATCGTCGCGCACGGTGATGAGCGTCATGCCGGCGTAGGGCGCGCGCACCTGGCGGACCTCGCCGACGACGCGCACGCGCAAACCGGCGTCCAGGGGCGTGAGCGTGTTCGCCTTGATCGTCACCGGTTCCGGGCGGCGCACGGTGAGGTGCTCCGCCGCGTTGAGCGTCAGCGCGACGTAGTCTTCGCGGATGCGCAGCGTGCCGGCGACGGTGACGTTATCGCCGAACGCGGGAAGCGTCCCCGCCGCCAGGAGCGCCTGTGTCACATCGCGGTACGAGGAGACGCGCACTTCACCGGCGCCGTCGTCGAGCCAGAACGCCAGGTAGCCGCTCGTGGGATCGTAGCTGAGGCTGCGCGAAACACGGCCTTCCATCCGCACGTAAGCCATGTTCATCGTGCCTAGCGCGTCGGCAGCGGAAACGGTGGGGATGTCCATGCGCCGCGCCAGCCACCACAGCGCGAGCAATCCTACCGTTGCCAGCACCAGCGCAGCAATTTTGACGGCGCGCACAGAGATGCGCCCGGCAAGTTTCGCGCCGCAGTAAGGGCACGAGGCGTAAGGCCCCACAAAGCGCCCACAGCTTGGGCACTGCGCGGCGGGCGGAGTGTTGTTTGACGTAACTTGGGCGTTTGCAGACATCGCCTACCTCTTTTCAATCACCAAATCTCCAATTACCCAATCTTCCAAATCAGTTCGTGCTGGCGCTGCCAGATGCGGTAGTGAAACCCGGTGAAGGCTGGCAGCAGCGGATCATCGGCCGGGATGTTGATGGTGTAGCCGCCCAGGTCGGGGCGGGCGCTGTGCATCGCGGCGAGCAGCGTCCGCGCCATCTGCAGCCGGTACGGATGCTCAGGGTCAACCGCCAAGTCCATCACCACATGGTTGCCGTGTTGCACATGGTAAAGCACGTAGCCAAGCAGCCGCGCACCATCCCAGAAGGCCAGCGCGCGGAAATCCGTCTGACGACGTTGCAGCGAGGCCAATTGCCGCTGCCAGGGCGCTCGCACATCGTGAAATGCTGCGTAAGACGCCAGGACGACGCCGGAGGAGGCCGGCGCAACCCCGGTGGGCAGCGGCAAGGGGTCGAAAGTCCCCGGTTCAAGGGTGAGCACGAGCAAATCGCGTTCCCAGGCGAACCCCAACTGCTGGTAGAGCGCCAATCCGGCCTCGTTCTGCGCCAGGACTTCCAGTCGCAAGGTCTGGAGCTGCGTCGTCCGTGCCGTCACCTGGATGCGTTCTATCAACTGTCGCGCAATCCCCTGCCGACGCCAGGGTGCGAGGACGCCCACCCCGCTGACCCATCCGGCGTCACCGCGAAGCGAGAGCAGCGCGATGCCCACCGGCATATCGTCAATCAAAGCGACGACCGACTTCCGCAAATCAATGTCCTCGGTATAACACATCCGCGCGAATTGTTCCGCGTCGAGCCAGATAGGAAGGTAGTAATTCGTGTAGGCCTGGTTGAGGAAAATCGCCAGGCGATCATGCGATAATGCAGCAGCCGAGACCAAATTGAGCGAGAATTTCGCAACTTTATCCATACTTCGACAGACTCCCCAAGGGATCTTCGCGCAGCGACGTCGGTCTGCCCTTACTATATACCGAGAGAACCGAAAGCGCAACTCCATTTTTGTACATCTTCAAAACAAGAGTATAATGGATGTGGTTAAGGTAAAACATAGTATGTAAAGGGAGGCATAATGGCGGTTAAAATTGAAATTCGCAAAGCACGCTTAAGTGATGCCGAAACGATTGCCAATTTCGTCAATAGCGCCCGCCCGGCGCGCCTGTTAACCCAACTGGATGTCGCTGAACGTTTCAGCCAGGTAGGATTCTTGCTGGCGGAGCAAGAGAAACACATTCTGGGGTTGATTGGATGGCGCGTGGAGAATTTGGTCATCTGCATGACCGATTTTCTGATTGCTCCCAGTGTGGATCGAGTAACGATGGGACACGCGCTCGTCACCGCGATGGAAAAGGAGGGCGAACTGCTGCAAGCCGAAGCCGTTATTCTTTTCCTCCCCGCCACGCCAACTCAGGCATTGATTGATTACTGGCAGGGATTCGGGTATACGCGAAAACCGGCGCTCGAGTTGCCCAAAGCCTGGCGTGAAGCGGCGACGGAGTGGAACGCCGCGGCGACCGAAGTGATGGTCCGGCAAATCCGCGAAGAGCTGGTTCGTCGGCCAATGTAGGGATTATTAGCTGAAAGTGATTTACAGAATTCAAAGGGATTATGCCATCAAGGAGGCTGTAGTTCATGGATAAGATAAAGCAATTCGTCAGCGCGCATCCGCAGTGGACTTCCTGGATCGTGCTTGCTATCGGTATGGTTGCCATCCTGATCTGGTCGGCGCGGGATGTAGGGCTTCTGGCCGGCCAGTGGATCGCTTTGATCGTCGCCACCATCGCCGTCGCCGGTTTGGCCGTGTGGATTATCGGCTGGGAAGATGAAGAGGAAGAGGGAGGCGCCACGCCTCCAACGAACGAAAAATCGCCCAAAGAGGCGTAGACGGCGCACTTTTTTAGCCATCGAAAAGTACACCCCTGGTTATGCCGGGGGTGTTTTTCTTGGGGTTGCAGCTTCTTAGAGATACGTTATAATCCCCCTCGTAAACGATGGGCTGGAGGCGCTAAATTGGTAGAAGAACACGCGGATGTCGTCGCAGAGACACTACCGGAAGAAGAAGAGAAAAAAGAAGAAGGTGAACCTTCGTTAAGTCGCTCTTTCGGCATCCGTTCCTGGTTGCAAGACGTTTTGGAGACGCTGCTGTTGGCAGTGATTCTCTTCCTGGTCATCAACACCCTGACCGGTCGTTATCAGGTACACGGACAAAGCATGGAACCCAGTTTGCATGATGGGCAATATCTCATTGCCAGCAAAGTCGTGTATTGGCTTCACCCCCCAGAGCGCGGCGACGTGATCGTTCTTGATCCACCCGGAGAACAGAGCGCCGTGCCGTACATCAAACGGGTCATTGGCCTGCCGGGCGATATTGTGGAAGTCCGCGAGCAGCGGGTGTGGGTCAACGGCGTTGCACTCAACGAACCTTACATCAGCGCGCCGCCCTACTACACGGGCAACTGGGTGGTCGCGGCGGAGCAGTATTTCGTGCTCGGCGACAATCGCAACAACTCCAGCGATTCGCACGCCTGGGGATTGTTGTCACGGGACCTTGTTCTCGGTAAAGCAATCTTCAGTTATTGGCCGCCGGAGACATGGGGAGTCATCCCGCATTACACCTTTCCCGAACTGCAAAATGTGCAGTAAGGGAAAGATTGCCTTACGGGAAACTCAATCATGTTGAATGACCAAACGATTATGCACAGTCTCGAAACGGAGAATGTCAAAGTGGATGCCATATCGCCGAAGCCCGGGGGCGCGGCAAGCGTGTGGGCCTGGTTCCGCGATCTGATTGAGACGCTGGTGTTGGCCGTCATCATCTTTCTCGTGGTCAATACCTTCACCGGTCGCTACGAAGTCCAATCCATCAGCATGGAACCGACGTTGCACGAAGGGCAATATCTGATCGTCAGCAAGGTGGCCTATTGGCTCCACACGCCCGAACGCGGCGACATCATCGTACTCGACCCACCCAACCATCAGAGCGAAATCCCCTACATCAAGCGCGTCATCGGCCTGCCCGGCGAAAGGGTAGAGATCCGCGATGGGCGGGTCTGGATCAATGGGATTGCGCTGAATGAGCCATACATCAGCGGCCCACCGACCTACTCCGAGAACCTGGTCCTGGGCGACGAAGAATACCTGGTTTTGGGCGACAATCGCAACAATTCCAGCGACTCACACATTTGGGGTATCCTGCCGCGCGAAAATATCATCGGCAAATCAATCTTCCGTTACTGGCCGCCGGAGAAGTGGGGGCTGATCCCGCACTACGCCTTCCCGGAATTGGAGAGCAATCCATGACCCCCCCAACTTCGGTCTGTGACAAGGGGGCCGCCGTATGAGTTACACTTGTCCTGTTTGCAACGTCGGCAACCTCAAGCCGGTCAAGATCACTTACACGCGGCCATGGGCTGCGCGCTTGCTCGTGATACCAGATTTCGCCGCGTGGCGTTGCGATTCCTGTAGTTTCACGCGCTATGACGTTGCTGCACTGACCCAGGTTCGCCAGTTGCTCGGTCCCGACGAGGAGGAGTTAGTCGAACCGTACCGCCATCGCCCGCCGAAGACCGAAGGCCCCGGCGAGATTGGCCCGCGACGGTGGATGCCCTAAACGGCTCACCGCTGAGCTTGACAAATCCGGCGCTTACGTTAGAATGTACCCGTGATGCCGAGATAGCTCAGCACGGTAGAGCAGGGGACTGAAAATCCCTGTGTCCTGAGTTCAATTCTCAGTCTCGGCACCAGAAGACGGGATCGCTAGGGCGATCCCGTTTTGTTTTGCAGCCCATTGCGCCAGTCCCAGACCATACAAACCAAGAATGATGATGCAGGCACAAGATCACGCCATACTGACCGCCAGCCCAGATGCAGACCACGCCGCCTGGAACGAAATTCGCGCCAGCGCTCCTGGGGTGCGTTTGCTGCGGTGGCTTGACCCTGGCGTGGGGCTGCTCGAAGCGGAAATGGATTGGAACACCTTGGCGACGCGCCTGCGTGAGCAACCGCCGGTATTCTGCCGTCACCTTTGCCCGGCGCAAATCCACATCCCGCTACAGCAATCCGAAACCGATCTGGATGCGTTGGCGAAGGTTTGCCTCGAGGTTATCCCGATGTTGAACGCAACCCTGCCCTTCTCGGTACAGACGCGGCTCTTTGGGGAAGGGTGGCCTTATACGCGCTACGATGTTAATGTGCAACTGTCCCAGATACTGAACGCGCAAGAGTTGCGGTTGGATGTGCGTCAGCCAGAGCAAATTCTCTCCGTTGTCCTCACACCGGCGGAAGGATACCTGGGTGTATCGCGCGCGGCAGATAACCTGAGCGATTGGGCCGGCGGCGTCCGGCGCTTCAAGTGGGAAGCGGAGCAAATTAGCCGGGCGGAATTCAAACTGCTTGAGGCAGTGGAAGTGTTCAAACTGCGCTTGCCAGCCGACGGCGCGGCTCTGGATTTGGGGGCCGCGCCGGGCGGATGGACGCGCATCCTGCGCCAGCACGGGCTGCGCGTCACGGCGGTAGACCCCGGCGACCTGCACCCACGCCTCACCGCAGACCCGCTGGTACGCCACATCCGGCAGACAACGCAAAGCTACTTGCCAAAAACCGGTGAGCAGTTCGACGTAATCCTCAACGACATGCGGATGGACGCGCGCGACTCGGCGCGGATGATGCTGGCGGCGCTGAATCATCTGCGCGACGATGGGTGGGCGTTGCTCACGCTCAAGCTGCCGAAAAAGAAGGTGGAGATTGTTGCGGCCTCGGCGCTGGCGCTGCTCCGCGAACGCTGCCACATCATCGTCGCCCGGCAGCTGTTCCACAACCGGAGTGAGATCACCGTGGCGCTCAAACAAGCGCGTTAGCACACACCTTGAAATAACCCGCAACCCGCGTAGTAACGACTTTAGTCGTTTCTGAGAAGAGCGCCTGAAGTCGCCACTACACGGCGACGTAGCAACAACTTTAGTCGTTTCCGAAGAGCGACTGAAGTCGCCACTACACAGCGGGCAATAGGAATTCGTCGCCGGTGTCGGCGATCCACTGCGCCAGGCGCGCGTGCAGGACGCGACGCTCGCGGGCGAAGCGCGTGTTGTGCGCCAGGTTGACTTGCTCGTAGGGGTCCTCGTTGAGGTTGAACAGCAGCCACGGCTGGCCTTCCAGGGCGACGTACTTCCAGCCGTCACGGGTGACAATGCCGCGCCAGGGACGATCCACGCTGTCGCCGTGCATGGTGGGGATGACGAGTTGCAGGTAAGCGGAATCCGGCTCGCGCGCGATGTCCCGTCCCCGGATGCGGTAGCCGGAATAGTCGGCGCCTTCCATCCACGCCGGCGCGTCAATACCGCAGAGGCCCAGCGTGGTCGGGGCGATGTCCACGTGGTTGATGGGCGCAGCGACGCAGCCGTCTTTGTTGACGTAGCGCGGGGTGTGCCCGCCAATGATGAAGGGGATACGAATGGCCTCTTCCCAGGGCGCAGTCTTGCGGAACTGGCCGTGCGAGCCGTGCATGTCGCCGTGGTCGGAGAAGAAGACGATGTGGGTGTTCTCCGCCAGATCGTTGCGGGCCAGCGCCTTGCGGATGCGACCCAGGTTCCAGTCGAGGTTTTCGATCTGCGCGTAGTAGCCGGCCAACTCGCGCCGCGCCTGTTCGACCACGCGCGGCACAGCGGGGACGTTGGGACGCAGCGTCAGCGCGCCGGGTGTGTGACGCGCCATCCACTCGGCGGGCGCGACATAAGGATCATGCGGCGGCTGGACAGAGAGCACGGCGAAAAAAGGCCGCGTCGCCCGGTCGGTGTACTGCGCCTGAAAGTGCTCTTCGCCGCGCTTGTCAAGATAATCAATGAAAAGATTGGTCAGCGCGTCGGTTTCGAAGCCAGATAGACGATACTGGAAAGCCGCGCCCCCCGCGCCGCCGTGAACCCAGCAATCCCACTGGCTGTTGTTGTTCTCGTAGCCGATCCACTCCTCAAAATCGCCGCGTCGTTCCGGCGGGATGATGTGCAGCCCGGCGCGCCCCTCACGCTCCTTGAAACCGTCCAGGTGCCATTTACCGAAATACGACGTGCGGTAGCCCGCTTCATTGAAAACTGTCGCCAACGTCGGCTGATCGGGCGGCATCTGGTATTCGTGGCCTGGCACGCAGTGGTGGGGATAGCGCCCGGTGAGCATTGAGCCGCGAAAGGGGCAGCACAGCGGAAAGCCGGAGACCGCCGCGGTGAAGGTCAACCCTTCCGCCGCCAGCCGGTCAAAGTTGGGCGTGTGGACGTTGGGATCGCCCATATAGCCGGTCGCCTGCGCGCGGTGTTGGTCGCCGAAAATCCAGATGACGTTGGGACGGGGGGCTTGTTGGGTCATAGTTTCCTCCAGAGAGAGTTGTCAGCCGTCAGTTTTCAGCCGTCAGTCAGAAATAATTACCAAATTGACCACTTCTCATTTCGCCTATCCTATGCTATGATGTCGGTACTGGGAAATGAGGTAGGTTATGCAAGTTAATGTCAAATTGTTTGCAACGTTACAGCGCTACAAGCCGGAAGTGTTTGCCGGTGAAGTGTTTGTCGTCGAATTGCCCGAAAAGAGCACGCTCGCCGATCTGGTGGCGCACCTGGCAATCCGCGCGAACGAGGTGAAGGTGATGTTCGTCAACGGGCGGGCGCGCGCGGAGATGTATCGCTTGCAAGAGGGCGACGAGGTCGGCATCTTCCCGCCGGTCGGCGGCGGATAGGCTACGCCCGCTCTGGTGCGTCTACTCCGGGCGTCCCCACTCTGGGGACGGCCACTCCGGGCGGAAGATTTTCGGATTGTCGGGCAAATAGACGAGGCGGACAACGTCGCCCACGCGCAATTGTTTGTATGTCCGCGCCCCAACGCTATGCCGGATTTTTTGTCCATCCGGCAACGTGTAAGCCACGTAATAGCTTGTATTGTCTGAATCGGAGGTCGCAAACAGATCAAGAATGGTCGTCGAGGTCGCAAGGCCCTCCCCATCCAGGCGCATCGCATTCTGGAAACGCCGATAAAACGCCGCTCCCAACAGCATTTCCACCAAGCCGAAAATGCCGCCCAGCAGAATTGGCAGATAACTCACTTTACCGGGTGTGTAGTTTGCTATGATCTGCGCCACTTTGGGATCGCTGCGCGCGTAGATCACGTCAATCCGTCCACGTTCCTCAACCTGGGTGAAAATTTCGTAGGGGACGCTCTCCTTGCGTTTTGCCGATTGCGCGCCGCCCTCTGCCAACTCCGGGACGAAGGTGTAAGTCACATAATAAGTTTCGTCGCCGTCATCGTCCTCTGAGATGCGCTTCTCGGTAACCGTTGCGCGTGTCGTGACGCCTTCGCTCTCCAGGAGTCTGGCGCTGCGGATGGCGCGGTACTGAAAGAATCCCCCGACCCCAAACGCCGCCAACGCAGAGAGCGCCAGGATCAACCACACCAGGCGCGTGATCTGAACACTTCCTACCGGTGAAACAAGCGGAGCGATGGCGGCGGGATGTTCTTCGGTCATCTGAAGGTGCGCGGCTTTGAGTCCTTCCAATCCCCCAATGGCTTCCAGGTTTTTCTTCGCCCTGGAGAACATCCGCAACACACTGATCGTGAAGATGATGGCGCCAACGGCCATAAAAGCAAAAACGATCAGGGCCACAGACATCATCACACCCCCCTTGTCTCCGCGACGGCGTCCGTCGGTTCAAAGAAATCGCGCCGCACGAACAAGATCAGCATCACCACGGCAAAGCCCACCGACCCGATCAAGCCCACCGGCAGCGGCCCCAACAGTGGATTCGGCGTCCCCTTGACGAACAGCACGCCGAGGGCGGCAATGCCGTTGATCGCCGCGTGCCCAATGACGGCCGGCCACACGCTTCCCGCGCGCAAGGTCAACCAACCGAGCAACGTTCCCCACATCAATGTGGACCAGACCATCATCAACAAGCCCCCCCACGGCGCGCCCGGATAATCCAGTCCGTAGTTGTGGCCCATCGCAATGACAGGCCAGTGCCACACGCCCCAGATCACGCCCATCAGCAGCATTGTCGCGCGCCCGCCGAGCGGCATGAGCTTGGGTTGCAGGTACGCGCGCCAGCCGAATTCCTCGCCAAAAGTAGCGAAGACATTGAGCAGCGGCGCGAGGATGAACGCCATCAACGTCTGGCTGATGACGATCGTCCACGGGTTGGTGTCTGGAACCGGCTGTCCGGTTGCCGTGGCCTGCGTCTCAAGCAGCTTTTTCACAGCGTTGAGGTCGGCGTCGTAGTACTGTGGGAATAGCGCGAAGAAGACGATCATCCCGATAATGGTGAGCACGCCGGGCGCAAACCACGCGGCGACCCAATAGGGCCACTCGCGGCGCAGCCTGGGCCGCAGATAAAGATCGCTCCACCCTTCGTGGGTGATGATGCGTGTCAACACGTGTGCGATGGTCGGCGCGCCCATGTAGACGACGGTGAGGATCAAGTACGTGAACGGGCTGTTCGCTATGCCGCCGGTGAGATAAATCACCAACGCGCCGGCCCAGGCAATGGCAAAGGCCAACGCCAGAAAAATGAGGATGCGTTTACGATCAAGGGTAATGTTCATCCATAGCTCCTAGCAACAGTCGTGTAGTCGTTAGTCCGATAGTCGAAATCCGTTCCATCCGTTTAATCCGTTGACTAGATACGGTCGGTGAAGCGCGAGTCGTCAAGTTGGTCGCGCAGTTTTTCCTCAACGTTGGGTGCAGGACGGGGCGCAGCCGCCGTGTGCGCAGCATGTTCTTCAGCTTCAGCGGCGATCAACGCCTCGCGGCCGGCGCGGTGGACTATGCTCCATTTGCCGCAATGCGGGCAACGGTCGTATCTCCCCACGAAACTGATGTTGAGACCCCACCAATGCATCCCAAAAGGCCGCCCGCACTTGGGACACACCACGCCGCCCAACAGTCCGTAGCTGCGTGGCTCGCCGGGTGTGTAGGCCGCGGGATCATAGTGCGCCGGCCTGCGCCCGGTCAGTATGGGAAAAATGGCCGTAGCGACGGTGGCGATGACGACGAGCACGAGCACCGGTACGAGGAGCTGCACCATGCTTTTTCCGGCCGCTTCGGCGGAAACGAATTGAAAGCTCGCCACGGGCGCTGTCAAGGTTTGCCCGCCCGCTGTCTTCCCTACGGCGGTAATTTCGTGCCAGCCGGGCGTGTACTCGTCGGTTTTGAACGATAGCTCGAACGGCGCGGTCGTCGCCTCGCCGAGCGTTTCGCCATCGAGCAAAAACGTGACAACGGCCAAATCGTCCGGCCCGCGCACCCGAATCTTGAACGTCCCCTGAATCTGGCTGCCCATATTGTAGCCGAACTGCTTGCTCACGAAGATACTCAGCCCTTCCTCCTGCGCCCACACCGGCTTCACGGTTAACAACCACACCGCTAACAAGGCAACAACAACCCTGCACCCCACTGCACTTATTTGCAGATTTACCGATTTGCTGATTTGCTGATTTGCTGATTTGCTCATTCTCTCACTTCCACTTCGTCAAAATCGTCTCCCGCTGGAAGACGCGCACGCCCAGGTAAACCAATCCGGCGTCAATAGCGACCATGATGACCGCCGCCAACTGCATCACCTGCGCGTTGACCATCAACACACCGGCAATCTGCGCGAAGAAGATGCCGAGCAGTGGCAATATCAACATCATCGAGGCCTGCTCGGCGACGCGCGGATCGCTGACGCGCGAAGACACCATCAGCGTCACGTTGATGCCGGCCAATGCCAGCAGCGGCCCCAACAGGCCAACGGCGGTGATCCACATCGGATCGAGGATACGCCGCAGCAGTTCGGGCGACTGCACCAGGATGTAGGCGACCACGGCAAAGACGCCGAAGCTCAACCACGTCGCCAGCACGCCGGGGATGAGCGCCGCCAGGCTCTTGCCGATGAGCAGTTCTGCCGTGGTGATCGGCGTGGCGAGCAGCGGCTCCAGGCAGCGCGTGGTCTTTTCGCCCACGATGCTGTACGCCGCAATTGTCACCGGGATGATGAGCGGCATCATCATAAACAGCAGCAAAAACTGGTTGACCATCATCAGGGTGAAGCAGGCCGAACCGGTTAAATCGCCGCACATCTCCAGGTATGAGGCCGGCATGTCGGTAGCATCGCCCATATCAACCTGCGAACTGCCGATGGCGACCATAAGTAACGGCAGCGCGGTGAACAGAATCGGCATAAAGACCACCGTGAACAGCACCAGCCGATTTTTGAAGACCTCGGCCCATTCTTTATCCACAATCGTCCAGATTTTAGGCATCGTAGCCCTCCCCTGAAAATAAACCGCGAATCTCGCAAATCTACGCGAATCTTCTTAAAATTAACGAAAATTCGCGTGATTCGCGGTAGAATCTCCCGTTTCGCCGACAAGCGACAAGTACACATCTTCCAACGAATGGCGCAGCTCGCCGACGAACTGCACATCCGCCCCGGCCTCCACCAGCAACCGCACCAGCGCCGGATTGTGCGTTTCGGGGTCGTCCAACCCGAGCACGAATTTGTTCTCCACGCGCTGCGCCTCCTTGACGAACGGCAGCGCGCGCACGCGCGCCAGCAGCGCGTCGTCGGCCGCGCGCAGATGGAAGACCACCTTGCGCCCGTAGATTTGCTTACGCAGGTTCGTGGGCGTGTCCACGGTGATCAGCCGCTGCTTCATCACGCCGATGCGGTCGCAGAGGCGGTCGGCCTCGTCGAGATTGTGCGTGCAGAGGAAGATCGTGCGCCCCTGCGCCTTGATCTCTTCGATGAAGTCGCGCACCAACCGCGCCGCCTCCGGGTCCAGACCCGAAGTCGGCTCGTCGAGGAAGACGACCGCCGGTTCGTGAAGCAGCGCGCGGCAGATGGCGAGCTTCTGCTTCATCCCCTTCGAGAAATTGCCGACGAGGTCGCCGCGGCGATCCCACAGCCCCAACAGGCGCAGATACTTTTCCACCTGTCCTTTCACATCCGCCACCTCGTAGAGATGGGCGAAAATCGTCAGATTCTTCTCCGCGCTCAAGCGGTCGTACATGCCGGGTGTCTCGGTGAGGATGCCGGTGCAGCGGCGGATGGCGGTATCGTCCTGGCCCACGCGGAATGTGTTGACGGTCGCCATGCCCGCCGTGGGGCCGATGAGGGTGGTGAGCATCCGCACCGTCGTTGTCTTCCCCGCGCCGTTGGGGCCGAGGAAGCCGAAGACTTCGCCCTCGCGCACATCCAACGTCAAGGCTTCGACCGCGGTGCGGTCGCCGAATTTTTTGGTCAGGTTTTCGGTATGGATCATAGTGCCTCTCGGAAATTCCAAAGGATAGAATGGGAATACAGCTATATTTTACTACGGGGAATGAGAAAGGGAAGTGATCCCGTTACCGTTGCAACCACGTTAGTTTCTGCCACGAATTACACGAATTTTCACTAATTTTTGCTTTTCGTGTAAATTCGTGAAATTCGCGGCGAGTTTTTTATCGCAACCACGTGAAATCCTGAAACCTCTCCAAAAATACACTACCTGTTTTGGCCGATCAGGTGTATAAATTCGTGATTCGTGATTGATCACGCAGGAGGAACCTATGACATACTTACAACTGCCTACATCTGATGACGTGCAACGCGCCGTCCAAAATCTCTACGACAGTGCCCCGGAGCGCGAGTGGCAGCGGATGGAGCGCCACCGCACGGAGTTCGCGGTGACGCTGCGCGCGCTGGAGGCGCACTTGCCGCCCGCACCCGCCGGCGTGCTGGATTGCGGCGGTGGGCCGGGACGTTACGCGATCACCCTGGCGCAACGCGGTTACGAGGTCACACTCTTCGACCTCTCGCCGGAGCTGCTGGGGCTGGCGCAGGAGAAGGCCGCTGAAGCTGGCGTCACGTTGTATGGCTTCGAGCAGGGAACGGCGACCGATCTCGCGCGCTTCGCCAATGACAGCTTCGACGCGGTGCTGCTGATGGGGCCGCTCTATCATCTGCTGGACGAGGCCGAGCGCAAGCAGGCGTTGGCCGAAGCCTACCGCGTGGTCAAACCCGGCGGACTGGTCTTCGTCGCGTTCATTACGCGCTACGCTGCCCACATGGATGCAGCCGCCCACTATCCTGCCCAGGCTTTCGCAGAAGCCGCGGACTACCGCCACATCGCGCAAACCGGTCTCCTGCCGCCGCGCGCCGACGGCGCAACGGCCTTCACCGCGTACTTCGCCCACCCCGCCGAAGTCGCGCCGCTCTGCCGCAGCGCAGGATTCGACGTGGAAACCGTGCTCGGTGTGGAAGGCGCAGGGAGTGTGAACGAGACGCTGCTGAACACACTGGAAGGGGAAGCGTGGGCGTTCTGGGTAGAGACAAACTATCACATCGCCCACGATCCGGCGATCCACGGCGGCGTGGAGCATCTGCTCGCCGTGTGCCGCAAACCGCGCTGGCGGACGGTACTACGGCAGATCGTCGCCGCGCTGGATGCCGCCGGGATCGCCTACCGCGTTGTCGGCGGGACATCGCTGGCGCTGCGCGGGCTGCCTGTGCCGGTCAACGACATTGATCTCGAAATGACTGTCGCGGACGCCTACCGCTGCCAGGACTTGTTCGCGGCGCACGTCGTTGACCCGGTGGCCTTCCGCGAGGGCGAACAGGCCCATTCGACAGGCTCTGGGCAGGCCCGCTCGCACATCGGGCGCTTCACCTTCGATGGCGTGCGTGTCGAGATGATGGCCGATCTACACTGGCGCAAGGGCGACCGCTGGGTTCCGTCATTCCTGACCACTCGCGCAACCGTTGATCTGGACGGTCTGACGGTTTCCGTGCTCGATCTGGAAGAAGAAGCCCTGGCCTACCTGCGCCGTGGTCGCCTGGAACGTCTTGCCCTCTGCCTGCCTTACTGTGATGCCGAACGCTTCCGCACGCTCTTCCAGAACGCCATCGCCAACGATATGTTTTGAATGACACGTTGCACAGGATGATGTTTATCGTATGTGGTTATGGACGAAAGAAAGAGTATGCTTCACAAAGAAGAAGACAGAATCCGAGTTCTCATCGCCGATGATTGCCCTGTCACGCGCGCAGGCATACGCGCGATTCTGGAGACTGCCCAAGACATCGACATCGTTGGAGAAGCGCAAAACGGCACGGAGGCGCAGTCTATGGTCGCGGTATTACAGCCAAGCATCTTGTTGCTCGACTTCGTGATGCCCGGCAATCACGCGCTGGAAGTGGAACGCTCATCCTTACCGCTCATGATCGAGATGCCTATTTGTCCCAAGCCGTCGAGGCGCAAGTTTCTGGTTACTTGCTCAAAGAACAGGCGCAGGGTCAATTAGTAGAGAGTATTCGCTGCGCTGCACGGGGTGAATGTCTTATCAGTGGAGATCAATTAGCGCGGGCGCGGCGCTGGCAAGCGACTATCCAGGTCCGGTGGGACAGTCTAACAGCGCGGGAACAAGAAGTGCTCACACAGTTAGCTCGCGGGAAGACCAACCAGCAACTTGCGGAAGCCTTGCACGTCGCGCTCCGTACCGTCGAAACGCATATTCAGCATATTCTCAGCAGATTAGAGATAGCTTCAACCCGCGAGGCCAGCGCGTGGGTTTGGAAGCATGGGTTTGTTGAGGGTGAAGACCCGTCTACGTAATTTCCACGACATCCATCTCGTAGAAAACACGAAGAAAGAAATACGTGTTTTCCACGATGACAAACCCGCCTTATTTTGATAAAATGCTTATGGTTTGGTTGTTCAAGGAGATATATTTCAATTAAGGAGGGTTTCTATGGAGGTCAAAATGTGCAATCCAAAGAAGTTTCTAGGACTAACACTGTTGGTGGTTATATTCTTGAGCGGAGTAGGATTGGTTCTTGTACAGGACTTGCTTGCAAGTGAGCAAAATGCGCCCAAAAATCGACAGGGAGAAATTTCCTATACGGGAACTAAGCTTGCAGTTCGCAACACCGAAATATTTGATTGGTTTGGCTATTCACCGTCATCAGGAAAAAGGCTCTATTCTGTATTACTGTAACGATCAGGGAAGGTCTGGACACAAAGGAACGGATTTCGCCAATCCTTTGAATACATCGATTCGTAGTGGCGCGACAGGAGTTGTAGAGTATTACAACAATACATGCACACCAACTAATTCATGTCCTAATCAACCGGAGAATTCCTGCGGCAGTGGTTTTGGCAATTATGTGCGAGTCCGTCACACAAATAATGCTCGAACTTACTATGCACATATGTCTCAAACTAATGTCTCAAATTCACAAAATGTTTATAAGTCAACAGTCATAGGCTACGTAGGTAGTACGGGGAGTTCCACTGGATGTCATTTGCATTTCGAGATCCGTCACCCCGATACTAATTCTAGCAATGCAGTAGATCCCTACTATGGTCCTTGCAACTGGATTACACAGAGCCTATGGGAAGGAATACAACCACTGGGCTATGGAGAGAATTAGGGAAGATGAGAGCATTACATTGGCCCATCGCATGTCTTTTCGTGTTCGTGATAGGAGCAGGGATGAATAGTTGTCGTGCTTCGTCACCCCCCACAGAGATCGCCACGTCTACACCGCCCCCTGCCGTCACTCCAACGACGACAGACACGGCCACGACTTCGGGAGCGACTGATTCCTGCTTCCCACAGCCCGACTCCGCACGCACAGCCTCCCGTGGAGAGACGATCCTCGGGCTGGATCAGGGGCAAGTGCTCTGGTCCACCGATAGCGTAGGGGCCGAGGGATGTTTCACTCGCACCTCGGGTCAATGGTCGCGGTTGTACGACGTTTCACCGTCGGGTATGCGCCTGCTGATGGGCTTCTCTCTCCGCGAGCTTTTCCGTGTACATCTCACGGACTCAAGTGTTGAGCGCCTGACGCCGGAGGCGGTGGGGGCCATCTGGCTCAACGAGGATACCTTTCTTGCGTGGTCCGGCGATGGGAAGCTCTGGTCGGCGCAGGTTGACAACGTCACGCCGTGCGGCGTGGATTCAGGTGTGACCAGCGCCGCCTACTGTTCGCATTTGGGACAGTTGGCTATTGAGCGACAGCCTCACCCTACAGCAAGACATGTGCCCGGTATCTATCTGTTGGATGTGACGCAGGAATCTCAGGAAGCCACACTGCTGACGTCTGAAATTGCGACAAAGTGGGGAATCGCCGGCTCTCATGTCTTGTGGTCGTCCGAATGTCGGCATATCCTCTTTCCTGTTGACCCTACAGAACCGGAAGAGGTGGTATCGGACTATCTTGCTATCATCGACGTCGAGACCCGAGAGGTTCACCGGTTGCGTCTCCCGCTTCCATCCGGGCCGTTGTATTTATCAGCTTCGGGGCAGCGCCTGTTCTACCACAGCGAGAGTTTGGACCGTCCCACAGATACCTGGGTCGTCGATCTGGATTGGGATACGGGAGAGGTGACGACGATGCATGTGTTGAATCACACGCTCGTGCTCGAAGGTCCCGGCTACCGCTCGAATGTACTCGTGAGCACGGCAGAGGGTCTGAAGGTGCTGAATCTGGACGACCTTACACTTCATCCGGTACGCGTGTGTCCGTAAGATGTACCGGATGATTAAGGCGCGTTACGCGCCCCTCTGAAGAAAGCCGTTATAATCATACTCACCCTCTTCTTCAAAATAATTGAAGAAGAGGGTGAGTTTTGTGCGCGACTTATTAGGAGAGGTAATTGAAACTACTTCAGTAAGGCCGCTGACACGTCGTTACAAAACTCGCGGGAAAGTGTATAATCGTCATGACAAAAGGTATTCTCCAATTGCTAAAGGTGTGGTACATTTTCCCTTATGAAAAAAGCCAACATACGTATCAAGGGCCTGGTCAGCCTGATGAACGACGTTCGTGAGCGGTTGAGTTTGGGCATCCCACCGGAGCACGCCGACGACTTCCGCGCGATGGTGACGGGCGGGGTGCAGGCCGTGGAGGCGATCTGCCGCAAAAAACACATCACGCCGGATGCGTTGCCTGCGCCGTCGCGCCGCGCTTACGCTTACCTCAAGGGTCTCGATCTCAGGCATTTGCCGCCGCCTACCGCGAGCGCGCCCGCTGTTCCCAAAACCGTCCGCATCACGAACATTGTTGCTGCCTGCAATTATTATCATGCCGAGTTCGCCAAATTGGCCGCGCGCCCCGACGCGCCGGCCTGGACGGTCGAGCATCCCGACGTCAAGCGTCTGACGGCAGAGCTACGCGCTGAAACTGCAACTACTGTCGCGCTGGCCCGCGAGCAGGACGGGACGCCGGCCGACCTGCCGACGCAATCGCGGCGCGGCTATCAATGGCTGGCGTTCCTCGGCGATCCCGAAAATCTGGCGCTGCACTTGACGACGCTGACCGAAGCCTACCAGATCGCCAAAACCGGCGCGGCGCAGAAGATGCTCTCGCTGGCCCAACGCATCCTGCCGCTGCGTATCGAATTCTACACCACCACGCACACGTACCGCTCGCGCATCGAAGCGGATGGCATCACCATCACAGCCAATGAAGGCTTCATCGGCGCGCCGCATCCGGTGCTCAAGGCACTCCTCTACGCGGCGCTGCGTCACTCAGACAAGAAGTTGGTGGAGCAGACCAAGACTTACTCCACGACCGATGCTTTTGAAGAGATCACGCTGGCCCTGGAACTGACGACCGCCGACCTCTCCATCAACACAAAGGGACAGCATTATGATCTGGCAGCCGTTTTTGATCGGGTGAACGCCGCCTACTTTGGCAGAGCGCTCTCTACGCCGCGCCTCACGTGGAACAAGACGCTGACGCAGCGCAAACTCGGCCATTACCAGTTCAACACCGACACGGTGATGTTGAGCCTGTCGCTCGACAACGCCGCTGTCCCGCCCTACGCCGTGGAATTCGTGATGTATCACGAGCTGCTGCACAAGCACCTCGGCGTCAAAATGCTCAACGGCCGGCGCTACGCCCACACCACCGAATTCCGCGACGCCGAGCGCCGCTTCGCGCAGTACGATCAGGCCAAGGCTTTCCTGTCCAAACTGGGCAACCTGCACCGCTGAAATACGGAATGGTACACGGATTTTACGGATGAACACGGATTCTCTATTGGTTTTTATCCGTGAAATCCGTGTTGATCCGTGTACTAAATTTCAGGAGAATGACTTCGTATGATTGACATGCCTGATAAAGATAACTGGGAAGCGCTTGTGCATGATGTTATTACCTGCCGGCGCTGCTCGCGCCTCGTAGTCTGGCGCGAGAAGGTGGCGCGGGTGAAGCGGCGCGCGTTCCGCGATGCCGAGTATTGGGGCAAGCCCGTGCCCGGCTTCGGCGATCCGAAGGCGCGGCTGGTCATCATCGGCCTTGCGCCGGGCGCGCACGGCTCCAATCGCACCGGGCGGATGTTCACGGGCGACAGCTCCGGCGACACGCTCTACGCGGCGCTGCACCGCGCCGGATTCGCCAGCCAGCCCGCAGCGACGGCCCGCGACGACGGACTGACGCTGTACGACACCTTCATCACCGCCGTCGGGCGCTGCGTTCCGCCGGAAAATAAGCCCACGCCGCAAGAACTGGCGAACTGCCGCCCGTTCCTCACCCGCGAGCTGGCGCTTCTGCAAAACGCGCATACCGTTCTGGCGCTTGGGCGCATCGCCTTCGACGGCTATTTGCTCTTGCTGCGCGAACACGGGGTTGACGTCCCCGCGCTGCCCTTCGCTCACGGCGCGCTGTACCCATTGCCCGCGCCCTGGCCCGCGCTCGTTGCCTCGTATCACCCCAGTCGCCAAAACACGCAGACCGGGCGGCTGACGATGGCGATGTTCGACGCGGTGTTCGCCGATATCCAAAGCGTACTGGCGTAGTCACGCCTGCAATTTGCGGGGATTCCACATTGACTGACGTTCATCAACGGTTGGATAAAATTTTCACCGCCAAGCCGCCAAGAACGCCAAGTTTTTCTTGACTTTCGACTTTGGGCTTTGGACTATTTTTGAAGGAGTATATAATGATGGGCATCCTGAAAGATGTCCACAGGAGGCGCTATGATCGAAGTCACGTTGGAAACCCTGCAAATGAGTCTCGTCTCGCCGCACCGGATTGTGGTGCTGCGCGAGATTGATGTGGAGCGCTATCTGCCGATCTGGATCGGGCCGTGCGAAGCGGAGGCCATCGCCAACCGGCTCAACGGCATCGAAATTCCACGGCCACAGACCCACGATTTGATCGTCACCATCCTGGACACGCTGGACGCGGACTTGCTCTACATTCATATCAGCTCGCTCCGCGATAATACGTTCTTCGCGCGGTTGGTGCTCGATGTCAACGGGCAGCAGGTTGACATAGACTCCCGCCCTAGCGACGCCATCGCCATTGCCGTGCGGATGGGTGTGCCTATCTATGTCGCGGAGAACGTGATGGACGAGGCCGGCGTTTTCCCCGAACCGGATTTAATGCCCAAAGAACAGGAAGATCTGGGCGTTTTCCGTGATTTTCTCAGCACATTGGACATTGACGGTTCACCGTCAAACAAAGACAGCTAAGGTATGACCGTACCCGATAAAACCGTCCCACACAATATCGAAGCCGAGGAAGCCGTCCTCGGCGCTTTGCTCATTGATCCTGAGGGCATCTTCCGCGTGCTGCCCTTTCTGCGGGCGGACGATTTCTACCTGCAAAAACACCGCTGGATCTACGAAGCCATCATCCGCATCCACGACCGGCGCGATCCCATTGACTTTCTCACGCTGACGACCGACCTGGAGCAGCGCGAGCAATTGGAAGCCGTCGGCGGCGCGGTGTACATCTCGCAGTTGATCAACGCCGTCCCCTCCGCCATCAGCATCGAATCGTATGGCCGCCTGGTGGAGCAAACCGCCGTCCGCCGCCGCCTGCTGGACGCCGTCAGCGACATCGCCCGTCTGGCCTACGACGAGAAACTGCCCATCGAACAGGTGGTGGACAAGTCCGAGCAGGCGCTCTTCGGCGTCTCGCAGCAGCGGGTCACCCGCGATTTGCAGCCCATCCAGGAAGTGGTGCAACGCTACTACGATCGCGTGGAGTACCTCTACGCGCATCGCGGCGAGCCGATGGGCGTGCCGACCGGCTTCCGTGACCTGGACCGCATGTTGGGCGGCTTCCAGCGTTCCGACCTGCTGATCCTGGCGGCGCGGCCCGGCGTCGGCAAAACGTCGCTGATGCTCACCTTCGCGCTCAAAGCAGCGGAAAAAAACCGCACTGTTGCCGTCTTCAGCCTGGAAATGTCGGCGGAGCAACTCGCGCAGCGTATGGTCGCTGCCATCAGCCAGATTGACGCGCAGCGGCTGCGTCTGGGGCAATTACAGGACGACGAGTGGCCGCGCTTCGCCGACGCCATCGGCCACCTCTCGGACATGCCGATTTACATTGACGACACGCCCTCCATCTCGGTGCTACAACTGCGCACCAAGTGCCGCCGGCTGGCTTCCGAGCGGCCGCTGGAGATGGTCTTCGTGGATTACCTGCAACTGATGAACTCCGACGTCCAATCCGACAACCGCGTGCAGGAAGTATCGTACATCTCGCGCTCGCTCAAAGGCATCGCCCGCGAGCTGGACATCCCGCTGATGACCGCCTCGCAGCTCTCCCGCGCCGTCGAACAGCGCGCCGACAAACATCCAGTGCTGTCAGATTTGCGTGAAAGCGGTTGTTTGACAGGCGAAACGTTAGTCCAATTGGCCGACGGACGGCGTGTGCCAATCCGCGATCTTGCTCAGGGGAACCCACTGCCGGAAGTGATCGCTCTCAACGAAAAAACCGGACAATTGGAGCCTGCGCACGTACAGAAAGCCTGGCATACCGGCGTCAAGCCTGTTTTTCGACTTGAGACCCAGTTAGGTCATCAGATAAGAGCCTCGGCGAATCACCAATTTCTCACCATTGAAGGATGGAAACAGCTTGACGCCTTGAAGTCGGGAGAGGACTTTGTTCGGCTCGCGCAAAGCGATATTTACTGGGACAAAATCGCGAGCATCGAGCCAGATGGCGAAGAGGATGTCTACGATTTGACTGTGCCCGGGCATCACAACTTCGTGGCTGGCGACATTATCGCGCACAACAGTCTGGAACAAGACGCCGACATCGTGATGTTCATTTACCGCGAGGAGTTGTACAACGAGCACACGGAGAATCCCAACATCGCCGATTTGATGATCGCCAAACACCGCAGCGGGCCGACGGGCACGGTGCAGCTCTACTTCAACAAACGGCTCACCCAGTTCCTCGACGCCGCTACGCACATCTCCCCTGACGATTACGGCAGAGGACAGTAACTTTGAAACGTTCAAACGTTCGAACGTTCTTACAAGGAGAATGGTGACGCTCACTCGTTTTTCCGGCTTCCCGGAGGCCAAAGTCGCCGTCGTCACGCTGCCGGATTTGGTTTTCACCGACCTCGTCCCGCAGATTGACGACCTGGCGGAGCTGCAGGTGACGCTGCTCGTGCTGCGGCGGCTGGCGCTTATGCAGTCCGATGCCGCGCCCTGGATCACGCGCGCCGAATTGCAGGCCGATCCCGCCATCCGCGCCGCGCTAGGGGAGGCGGTGGACGCGCCCCTGGCGGACGCGCTGGCCCGCGCCGAAGGACGCGGAACGCTGCTCATGGCCGAGTGGCGACTGGCCGATGGGACGGTGGAACAGCGGTATCTCGCCAACAGCCCACGCGGACGGGCGGCGCTGCGCGCGATGCGGCGCGGCGTCGAACCAGCGCGCGCGGAGAAGACGGCGCGGCCCAACATTTTCGCCCTGTACGAGCAGAACGTCGGTCCACTCACGGCGATCCTCAGCGAAGACTTGCTCGAAGCCGAGAAAACTTATCCGCCGGAATGGATCGAAGAGGCATTCCACGAGGCCGCCAGCCGCAATAAACGCAACTGGAAGTACATTCACGCCATCCTTGAACGGTGGCGCACGGAAGGAAAAGATGAAGCCGATAGACGAGATCGTGAAGCAGATCCGCGAAGCTACATCGAAGGCAAGTACAAAGACCTCATCCAGCACTGAGCCGGTAGATGTAAAGCGGGTCTCTGTCGTCGCAAGCGAGCCGGCCAGCGCGGACACCGCCGCGAGCGTCGCGCCTGCGCGGACCATGCTCGGTCGCCCGGATTGCCCGCTATGCCAGGGGATGGGGTATGTGCGGCTGGACGTGCCAATTGACCATCCCAACTTCGGCAAGCTCTTCCCCTGCACCTGTCGCACGCGGGAAATCCAATCGCAGCGCACCGAATCGCTCAGGCTGACGAGCAACCTCGCCACGCTGGAACGCTTCACCTTCAAGACTTTTCGCCCGGAAGGCCACGGCCTTTCGCCGGAGCGCCAGGAGAACCTGCGCCGGGCTTACGACACGGCGATGGCCTACGCGCAACATCCCGCGGGCTGGCTGCTGCTGTTGGGCGGGTACGGCTGCGGGAAGACGCATCTCGCCGCCGCCATCGCTAACGTGGCTCTGGATAAGGGGCTGCCGGTGATCTTCGTGACTGTGCCCGACCTGCTGGACTACCTGCGCGCGGCTTACGCCCCCACCTCGCCCACCAGCTACGACCGGCGTTTCGAGGAAGTGCGCACCGCGCCGTTGCTCATCCTCGACGATCTGGGCACCGAACACGCGACGCAATGGGCGCTGGAAAAGCTCTTCCAGTTGCTCAACTACCGCTACATGGCGCACCTGCCCACCGTCATCACCACCAACCGCGATCTGGAGGATATGGAGCCGCGCCTGCGCTCGCGCCTCGGCGACCCGGAACTGGTGCAAATTGCCACCATCCTCGCGCCGGATTTTCGGCAGGCTGGCGTGGATCACACCGAATCCAATCTGAACACGCTCGTCCTCTACGCCGATATGACGCTGGACTCGTTCGACCTCCGGCGCGGCGAACTGGATGCCGCAGAGGCGGACAACCTCGAGCGGGCGTTGGAACAGGCGCGCGCCTTCGCCGCCAACCCCGTAGGCTGGCTGACGTTCACCGGCACCTATGGCTGCGGCAAGACGCACCTCGCGGCCGGCATCGCCAACGCCCGCGCGCACGCGGGATACCCGGCGCTGTTCGTCGTTGTGCCCGACTTGCTCGATCACCTGCGCGCAGCCTTCAACCCGCAAAGCCCTGTCACCTACGACAAACGCTTCGAGGAAGTGCGCCGCGCGCCGTTCCTGGTGCTCGACGATCTGGGCACAGAGAGCGCGACGCCATGGGCGCAGGAGAAACTGTTTCAGTTGCTCAATCACCGCTACGTCGCCAAACTGCCGACTGTGTTGACGACGGCGCGTCGCATCGAGGATTTGGATCCCAAACTCCACACGCGTCTGTTGGACGTAAGCCGTTGCACTGTCTTCAGCATCCTCGCGTCGGCCTATCGCGGGAGCGGCGGCGCTCCGCGCCCTACCAAACCGGCGCGCGCGCCAAAAGTCAAAGTAGCTATTGCAAAATAGAACATTTGTGCTATAATTAGAACACAAAATATCCATCATGCGTGATACATGAACAAATTCACGATTCTTAACTCTTGATTCTTGATTCTTGATTCTTTTTAGGAGGGTTGCTATGGCTGATGACGGACGACAGAAAGTACTGGATCAAGCGGTCGCGCAGATCAAGCGCCGCTTCGGCGACGGCGCGCTGATGCGGCTAGGCGACGCGACGCACCTGAACGTCGAGACGATCCCCACCGGCTCGCTGGCGCTGGATGTGGCGTTGGGCGTGGGCGGCGTGCCGCGTGGGCGGATCACCGAGGTCTACGGGCCGGAAGGCTCCGGCAAGACCACCATCTGCCAGCACATCGTCGCGGAGGCGCAGCGCCGGGGCGGCGTGGCGGCGTTCATTGATATGGAGCACGCGCTCGACCCGAGCTATGCGGTGCGCTGCGGCGTAGATGTCGAAAGCCTCTACATTTCACAACCCGATACCGGCGAGCAGGCGCTCGAAATCGCCGAAACACTGGTGCGCAGCGGCGCGGTGGACGTCGTCGTGATTGACTCGGTGGCAGCGCTCGTTCCGCGCGCGGAAATCGAGGGCGAGATGGGCGACTCGCATCCCGGCCTGCAAGCGCGCTTGATGAGCCAGGCGTTACGCAAACTCTCCGGCGCGATCAAGCAAAGCAACACCATCATGATCTTCACCAACCAACTGCGTGAGAAGATCGGCGTGATGTTCGGCTCGCCGGAGACGACCAGCGGTGGGCGCGCGCTCAAGTTCTACGCCTCGGTGCGGCTGGATGTACGGCGCGTGACGGCGATCAAGACCCAAGGCGAAGTCACCGGGCACCGCACCCGCGTACGCGTGACCAAGAACAAGGTTGCCGCGCCCTTCCGTGTGGCCGAGTTCGACATTATGTTTGGCGATGGCATCAGCCGCGAGGGTGATCTGATGGACGTGGGCCTGGAACTGAACGTCATTGACAAGCGCGGCTCGTTCTACTATTACGACGGCGAGCGCTTCGCGCAGGGCCGCGAGAACGCGAAAGTCTATCTCAAAGAAAACCCCGGCTTCGCCAACACCATTGAGGATCTGATCCGCAAAAAGCTGGCGGAGATGAAGGACATCCCGCTGGAATTTGGCGCCAGTGCGGATGTTGAAGAAGGAACGACGCTAGAGGAAGAATTCTAAAGGTCTCTATGGTAACTTATCTGACACAACTAAACCCGGCCATTCAAGCCCTACTTGCCACCTTGTTTACCTGGTTTATGACGGCGGCGGGGTCGGCGGCTGTCTTCTTAGCCAAAGGGGTCAGCCGCAAAGTCCTGGACAGTATGCTCGGTTTCGCGGCCGGTGTGATGATCGCCGCGAGTTACTGGTCGCTGCTGGCTCCGGCTATCGAGATGTCGGAAGGGGGACGGCTTCCGGCGTGGGTGCCGGCAGCCGTCGGCTTCACGCTCGGCGGCGTGTTTCTGCGCGGCGTTGACCGACTCCTACCACACTTGCACCGCAGCGACGAAGCGCATCCAGAGGGCGTCAAGACGGTGTGGCGGCGTATTACATTACTCGTTCTCGCCATCACGCTGCACAATTTCCCGGAGGGACTGGCGGTGGGCGTCGCTTTCGGCGCAGCAGCGTCGGGATTTCCGTCAGCGACAATCGCAGGCGCCATCGCGCTGGCGTTGGGGATTGGCATCCAGAATTTTCCCGAAGGTATGGCCGTCTCCATGCCGCTGCGGCGCGAGGGCTACACGCCGTTCAAGAGTTTCTGGTACGGACAGCTTTCCGGTTTGGTGGAACCGATAGCCGGCGTGCTGGGCGCGGCGGCGGTCTTGGTCGCGCGTCCCCTGCTCCCCTACGCGCTGGCCTTCGCCGCCGGCGCGATGATCTTCGTCGTCGCCGAGGACCTCATCCCCGAAGCCCAGGGCGGCGGCAATACCCACCTCGCCACCCTCGGCGTGATGTTAGGCTTCACAGTGATGATGATTCTGGATGTGGCGTTAGGATAGAGCGGTCGGGTACAGATGCGACGCACCCCCACGTGCGTCGCATCTGCGTTACATGGCGAGTTGCACGTTGAAGCGATCCAGAATGCGCTGGATGGGCGTAAAGATGGTGACGCTGGTGGAACCGGCGAAGAGCAAGCCCACAGCGCGGCGCTCCATATCCAGAATGCCGGAGCCGGAGTCGCCGGGGCTGCTCATGCTGCCCGTGAGCACCTGGTCGGTGAAGCGCGCCGTCCGCCCGGCGTAGTCCACACTCACCGTGACGTTTACCTGGGTGACGTAGCCGTGCGTCCAGCCCGTGGTGCGCCCCATTTTCTGCACTTCTTGCCCCAACTCTAAGCTCCCCACCCCGGTTGGCAGTCCAATCTCAAGGATTGACGGAATGACCAGGTCAGGCGAGTCCGGTTCAGCCAGCGCCGCGTCCATCGTGTTGACGCCGGATGTTTGTTGAATCGGCTGCAGGCGATGGCTGGAACCGGTCACACGCGCCAGGAAGTTGAGCCAGCCGGCGATGAGGTCGGCGATGCTGCACTGGGAAGGATTGTCGCCGAAATCCAGTCGCTCAAATTCAGAGAGCGTGGCAATCCGGTCGGCGGCGGTCCCGCCATCCGCCGGGCCAGGTTGGTAGATCACGTCGCCGATTTGAGCCGCGTTGGAATCGGCCAGGACGTGGTTATTGCCCAGGATGAAGGGCGCGCCGTTGCGCTGCACGAGCAGGCCGAAAGTGCCGGCGGTGATGTCGTGGTGGCCGATGGAGATGCCGGGCTGCGCTGGGCGAAAGCGTCCCGTAGGCGGCGCCGGCATCTGCGCGCGGATACGCCCGGTCTCTACCACGTCGGTCAACATCCCCTCCAGCGATTTGGGGATGAGGTCTTCGGGCGCGAGTTGGGCGCTGGGGACCTTGCGCGTCACGGAAATCACGAGGCTAAGATCGCCGGTGGGTTTCCCCTCGCTGACTTTGTAGCCCAAGCCACAGGCTACGACATTAGGGCGCCGGAAAATATCCGGCAGCACTTGCTGATAAATTTGGCGCGCCTGCGCCATGATCTGGTTACTCATCGTATCTCCTTTCGAAAATAGTTACAGGTTGATCCGTTGCGCCTTGCTGGCCCGCTGTTCGGCCAGTTGGCGTTGAATTTCAGCATATTTCGCGCGGGTGATGGGGTAAAAGTAGGCGATGACGATGGAAATGCCCAGGACTACAGCGGGAACGACTGAGACGAAGACGCGCAGCGCCGTCAGCGTCAGGGCCGGCTGCGCCGGGAAGGGATCAGCGTCGGTGGGCTGCACGTATTGCGCCCACCGTAGAACGATGGGCAGCAGCGCCAGCACGACCAGGCGCGCCAGTTTGTCAATGAAAACCGAGATGCCGGTATAGGCGCCTTCTTGTCGCCGGCCGCTCATCAGCTCATCCACCTCCATCACATCCGGGCTGATGGCGCTCGGCAGCACGTGCGCCGAGGCGACGCCCAATCCCGCCAACGCGGCGATGATGTAGATGGGAACTTTCGCGCCTTGCGGAACCGGCAGCAGTGTGAGCATCACCAACATCCAGGTCACCGTCGTCACGATGTAGGCATTTTTCTTCTCGATGCGCTTCGCCAGCCAGTCAACGGCCGGCAAAAAGAGCAACGCCACGGCCAGGATCACGCCTTGCACGATGGAGGTCTCGTCTTCGCTCATCCCGGCCCAGTAGATGAGGTAGTAGGCGAACACCGCCTGCACAATCACCACGGGCATCCAACTGAGGATGCGCAGCGCGAGCGCATAACGGAAAACGTGATTGCGCGCCACAAAACTGATCGCTTCGCGCAGTGGGAGCGGCTTTTCAATCTGAAACTCGGCGCGCTCGCGGGTGCCGAAAAACGTGATCAGCAGCGGCGGGATGAACGTGAGGCCGCTGATGACGCCGATAGTCTGGTAGGCTTGCGCCGAGCGCGCGGGGAACATCGGGAAGATGACCAATCCTAGCAGCAGCGGGGCCGCCAATCCCGCGCCGATCGAGACTGCCATGCGATAGGTCACCAACGACGTGCGCTCGTCGTGATCCAGCGTCAGTTCTGGCATGATCGCGTTGTAGGGACAGCCAATGGCGGTCGCGGCGCCTTCGTAGAGGATGTACATAATCGTGTAGTATGCGAAGAGGAGCCACTGATTTTGTGTCTGCGGGATGACCCACAGCAGCGCGAAGAACACGCCGAAGGGGACCGCGCCGAACAGCAGATAGGGCCGTCGCCTGCCCCACCGGGAGCGCGTGTGATCCGAAAGAAAGCCGAACAACGGATCGTTCACCGCGTCCCAGAGCGTGACGACGAGCCAAAATAAGCTCACCAGCTTCAGATCCATCCGCACGATGTCGGTGAGGAAGATGCTGTACCAGAAGGGGATAATCGTCCCCGGCCCCACGGAACTGCCCAGTTCCCCAATCCCGTAAGTCGCCTTCTGCCAGAAGGTGAGTTTTTCGCTAGCGTGTGTCATACTCATGCGCGTTCCCCCCAATAATGATAGGCCCATCCATCCATTCGCTCATTCGCCGATTCGCTCATTCGAGCGCCAGTTCGTAGAGGCGGTAGCGTTTGTCAATGGTTGCGCCGATGCGCTGCGCCAGTTTGTTCGTCATTGGATTATCGTCGCCGGTCAAGGATAAGTCAACCCACGCGTACCCTTTGCGAAAGCTGGCGCAGGCGATGTGCTCGTAGATCAACGCATCCAGTCCTTGTTCTCGATACTCAGGGAGCAGCGCCATGATTTTGAAGCTAATCCCCGGCAGCTTGCGGCTGTACCACCACAGCTTGAGATAATCCCACGGCGCGCGCAGACCATGACAATGCCAGAGCGCCTGGGTGATGTCGGGCAGCGCCAGTCCAAAGGCGACAGCTTTTCCGTCAATTTCGACGAACGGCGCGAATTCCGGGTCGAGCAGCGGACGTATCGCCTCGGCCATGCGGCGCCACTCCTCGCGGTTCATCGGCGTGAACTCCGGCAACGTCGCCAGGCTGCGGTTGTAGACGTCGCGCGCGACTTCTAGCTCGCCGTCCAGGTTGCGCAGGTCGCCCAGGCGGACGCGGCAACGTTCGCCGTACCGCTGCCGGACGTACTCGGCGATGCGGTCAATGGCGTGCGGCGGATGAAAGACCCCGTCGCCATCCACATAATCGGCCAGATACGCCCGGTAAGCGAGCGAATCCTGACCTTTGCGGAAGCCATACTGCTCCACAAAGGTCTGGTAATAAGGCGGCGCCCAGCCCATCAACAGACCGCGTAGGGTGTCGCGGCCTTCGATCAATATGCCCGGATCGTCTGAAGGGCCGAAGGACTGCGGCCCGCGCAGGAGGCGCATCCCCTGCGCGCGCGCCCAGGCTGTGGCTTGATCCAGCAGCGCGTGGGCGACGGCATACTCCTCCACACACTCAAAGAAGCCAAATACGGCAACGCGCTCATTCTGGTAAGCGTTAGCGGCCGGGTCAATCACTGTCGCTATCGTGCCGACCGGTGTGCGACCTTGCCATGCGAGGAAAACGGCGACTGCGCCGGTGCGGAACAGTTCGTTTTTCTGCGGGTCCAGCCGTTCCGCGCGTTCCGCGAGGATGGGGGGAACCCACAGGGGATCGTCCCGGTAGATGCGCCAGGGGAAGCGCAGGAATATGCGTTTCTCCCGTCGTGTGACGACAGGACGAACGGTTATGGAGGTCGTGTCGGTCATCATGGATAAGGCCATGTCTGCCTGGATGAATGTTTTGGCGCTTGTATGACAGATGATAGCAGCATGTGCCAAACTGCGCAAGCTGCGTCAGGAAATGCTTCGTTGCGCTTTACACAGAATGTTCCAATCGTATAATCTGGGCTGCCATTCTGCATCCAGGAAACACGAAAAGGAGAATGAGATGACACCGTTTGATATTGCCCCTTTCGCCCTGCCCAACGCCCCCGCCGGCGAACTTATCTTCGAGGAAGCGCGGGATGTGGAAGCCGTCGAGGTCGTATTTGCCGGCGCGCCGTCCCCTGAGGCGCGGCTGGAATACAAACGCAAGGTGTGGCCGCACACGCGCATCGAACGACCCGGCAATCTGGACCTGGTACGCCCGATGAATTTTGGCTGGACGCGCCTGGACGACCTGTTCACCCCGGCGTGGGTAGAAGCTGCCGTGGAGGTCAACCAGCTAGAGGCGCATACCCTGTGGTTCATCTTTAAGCCGCTGCGCAACGAAATCCCCGACTTTCCCGACGCCGAACAATACGACGTGACCTTTCGCCGCACCGTTGGCGTGCGCGTGGTGGGAAGCGCTGTCCCGGTTCGCGCGCTGCGGGTCTTCACCCGCTCGCAACCGGCCCACAGCGCGCTGCGCGTAGAACTGCACGCCGGTTGCCGGACGGAGACTGCGCAGATTGCCGTTTCCGGCTACAACGCGGTGGTGCGCCAGGTGACGCCCGGCTCTGGTGTTCGTGTAGACGGCGACCGGGTGTTGCTCACAGCGGCAGACGCGGCATCCTTCACGGTGGACGTCGAGCACATGCGCCCGGCCCACCGCTACGCCCACGACGACGGGCATCTACTTTTCGCGTTGGACGAGGAGGCGTTCACGATCTCCCTGACCGCGCTGGAGACGGAGGGACCGATCTGGTTTGCCGAGGCCGGCATCTACATCACCTGGGTTGACGCCCCTGAAACGTTCGCACAGTATCGCGCGCGCATCGCCGGCGCGCAGACGATTGCCCGCCAGGTCGCCGGGCGGCCCGAACAATCGTTGGCCGGGGCGATGCACGGTCAGCCGCGCCCGCATCCGATCCCCTACGGCTTCGGCTGCAAACATGCCCGGCAGAAATTTCTGGTTGAGCCGTGCGGCGATCTCCAATTGACCGCGTGGCCGCTGCTCCGCCAACCGGGCCGCGACACGCCCCGCTGGAAGAACAGCGGCAGCGCGCGGGTTCTGTTCGGGCTGGAGCGCTGGGCGGTGGAAGGTCGTCATAACGATCCCTGGCCGGTGATGGCGTACAATCTGCAATTCCGCCGCGCTGACATACGGGTGCGGCAAAAATGCTTCGCCGCGCCGCTGACGCAATCCATCCTGGTCGGTGAACCTGCGCCGGACGAGACCATCGTGGCGCTGGTGCGTTTCCGCTTTGAGAACACCGGCGACCGCCCCGCCCTGGCGGAATTACCGCTGGCCTATAGCCCCGACGCCGCGCGCCCGCACAATCACCGCGAGGAAATGGCGCGTGCGTCGCGCGCCCAGACCGATACGTTGATTCCGCTGTGTCCGCGCGAAAAGCTGACGCTGGACGGCGACGGGGTGATGGGCGAATTCGCGGGCGCGCCGGTGCTGCGACTCACGTTCGAGACGGACATGGAAGCCTCGACAACGGCTGACGGCGTGCGCTTCCGCAAGCCGCTTCAGCCCGGCGAAGGCTGTGAGCTGTTGCTGCGCATCCCCTACGTCGCGCTCGAAACGGAGGCGGAGCTGGCGGCGCTGCGCCGGCTGGACTTCGCGCAGTGCTACGATGAGATGGCGCGCTACTGGCGCGCCGAGAGCCGCAAGGGCGCGCAGATTCACACGCCGGACGCGCACCTCAACGCCGTTTACGCCGCGCACCTGCCGATTGTGCTGATGAGCGATTTCGGCCACCCTGACGGATCGGGGCTTGTCAACACCTCGGTCGGCGCGGCGACCTACGGCAACTACACCAACGAATCCGTGATGATCGTTGAGGAGTTGGAACAGCGCGGGTTAATCGAGGAAGTGCGTCGCCGTCTGGCCGTGTGGCTGCGCTACCAGGGGACGGTCGGGCTGATTGGCCGGTTCACCGACCACGAGGGCGTGTTCTTTGGCGCGGATGGGCTGGAAGCGGGGCACAGCTACAACCAGCACCACGGCTGGGTGCTGTGGTACCTGGCGCGCCACTACCTGCGCACGGGCGACCGCGCGTGGTTCGCGGAAGTGGTTGACAACGTCTTGGCAGGCGCGGCGTGGATCATCCGCCAGCGCCGGGAAACCGCCGATGATGCGTCGCACAGCGACGCGACGCGCGGCGGCGTCCCGCACTCGCGCGGGTGGGAGCGCGGCTTTTTGCCGGCCGGCGCGTTGGAGGATGTGGATGACTTCTTCTACTGGTTGAGCACCAACTGCCTCACCTGGCGCGGGCTGGATAGCGCCGCGACCGCGTTGGAACAGTTCGGCCACGCGGAAGCGCCGCGCGTTCGCCAGGAGGCGGACGCCTACCGGCGCGACCTGCTACGCGGCTTCGAGACAGCGCGTCGCCACAGCCCGCTGATCCGCCTGCGCGACGGGCGCTGGATTCCGCACTACCCCTCGCGCCTGTATTGCCGGGGGCGAGATTTCGGCTGGATCCGCGAAGTGCTCGAAGGTTCGGTCTACCTGCTGCTTTCCGGCCTCTACGATCCGGCGAGCAAAGAGGGCGGGTGGATTCTCGACGATTACCACGACACGCGCTACATGAACCCGCCGTTCGGCTACCGGATTGACGATCCGCAGACGCAGTGGTTTGCCTGCGGCGGCTTCTCCGCGCAGCCCAATCTGCTCGCCGGGCTGCTGCCGCACCTCGACCGCGACGAAATCGAGGTTTATCTGTGGATGTTCTTCAACGGCTGGGCTGCCTGCTACCGCGAGGAAGTGCAGGCGATGGTCGAACACCCGCAACCGGTGCTCGGCTTCTCGAATTCTGCGCCCTTCAAGACGAGCGATCAGGCCAACGCGATGAAGTGGCTGGCTTCCATGTTCGTCTACGAACGGGATGGCCTGCTGCACCTGGGGCGCGCCATTCCACGGGCCTGGTTTGCGGGTGAGGAGGCTTTCGGCGCGACGCGGCTGTGGGCCATGGCCGGCGTCGTCTCCATCACCTACCGCCCGCACCCTGAAACCGGCAGCATCGAAGCGGAGATTGATCTTGATGTGCGCCACGCGCCGGAGCGGCTGTTAGTCCGCTTCCGCCATCCGCAAAAGCAGCCCATCCGTTCCGTCGAGGTCAACGGCTGTCCTCACACAGCGTTCGACGCAGCCAGCGGCGATGTGACGCTGCCGCCCGCCGGCGGTAAGGTCTGTGTGGTTGTCAGCTATTGAGTATCTGGAGTGAGACGCTGTCGGAGGTAACTCAGGAGATGATTGCACCTATCCAACATCGTTAACCGATAGGGATTTTCTTGCGCCGAGTCGTCTGGCGCATCGCCGGGAGCGGGGAAGATAGTTTCCCCGCTCTTATTGTTGGCTGTAAAGAGCGCACCCCTTCTCGCTCCCTGGAACCAAATTGCGATCTTCTTGGAACAATGTTGGAACGCACCACGCCATACTTTATGTTATTGTGAAGCTATCACTGGCCTGTCTATGATATGAAAGCAATGCAATGGATGCCATTCTTTTGTTGATGGCGGGCCGAAAGAGAGGGGCTGACTTATGACCGTAACGCAGATGTCTAACTATGCCGATGGTGAGCGCGATGCTTTGTGTACGGTACTCACCTTTCGGCTTGGGCGCCAGACCTACGCCATCCCTATCGAACCGATTGCGCAATTGCTCGAAATGGTCTCGATCATTCCGCTGCCGCTGATGAATGACGGCATTGAGGGCATTATCAATGTGCATGGGACGATGGTTCCCGTGGTCAGCCTGCGCTATTACGTGGGCCTGGAAAAACAATCTTGGGCGCTCCACACGCCGATCATTCTGCTGCGCTTGCCTGGCGAGCGTGTCGTCGGGTTGATTGTGGATGAGGTTCTGGAAGTCGTTACCCTGCACGAGCCTCCGGCGCCCCCGTCGGCCTTCTTGCCTTATGGCCTGGAAGTCGCGCGGTTGTTACAAGGCGTGGCCTATCACGACGGGTGTATGACTTTGCTGCTCGATCACGAGCGTCTTTTCAGCGCGGCGCAGGAGCAGGCGCTCGCGCAAGCCGCCGACGCGGCGGCGGCTGAAGAAACCGCAACCCCCTAGCGGAGCGCATCTGTGGAGAAGAAAACGCTGCAACATGCCACCCTGGGATACGGGGATTATCTGCGATTCAGCAAATTGCTGCTGGACCGCTATGGTTTGTTCTTCTCCGATCGCCGCCGCCCCGAGCTAGAGTCGGCCATTTTACGCGCATTCGCGGCCTCGCCGACTGCCGATTTCAACGAATACTACACGCTCTTGGCCGAGCAGACCGACGGCGGCCTGGAGATGGAGCGCTTGGTCAACGCCGTCACTATCAACGAGACGTACTTTTTCCGCGACGCGGCCCAGTTCGACGCGCTCTCAACCACTGTCTTGCCACAGTTGATCGAGCGGCGGCGGATGTTGCGCACGCTGCGCGTCTGGAGCGCCGGTTGTTCCAGCGGCGAAGAGCCGTACTCCATCGCTATGCTGCTGCGCGATATGCTGCCCGACGTGGACGAATGGTCCATCACCATCCTCGCCACGGATGTGAACACGGCGGCGCTCGACCGGGCGCGGCAAGGGTTGTTCGGCGATTGGGCGTTCCGCGAGCAACGGGCCAAAGACCTGCGCGCGCGCTATTTCCGGCGCACCGGCGCGCGCTGGGAACTGACCCCCGACGTGCGCCGTATGGTCACGTTCAGCCGGCTCAACCTGGCCGGAACCGAGTTCCCCTCGTATGCCACCAACACAATGTTCGTGGATTTGATCCTGTGCCGCAATGTGACGATCTATTTTAGCGAAATTGTGACATTGGCTGTGGTGGATCGCTTCCACGACACGTTGACGGATGGCGGTTGGCTGGTGGTCGGGCACTCGGAACTGTCGTTGAACGTCTACCGCCGCTTCCAGACGCGCAATTTCCCCAATACTGTACTCTATCAACGGGATATGCAGTCTTCGCCGCAGCCTTCAGCGTGGCAGTGGCCGCCGCTCCACACGGAGACGGTCGCGCCGCCCCCGCCAGCGATACCAACACCGCCTTCTCCGCCGACGCCACCGCGTCCCCTCCCCCCTACAACAGACGTTCCACCGCTCGACCGGGCGCGCCAGTTGATGGAATACGGGCGCTCGGAGGAAGCGCGCGACCTGCTGCTGGCTTTGACGCAATCGCCGCCGGTCAGTTTTGAGGTCTACGTTTTGTTGGGCCAGGCCAGCGCGAACCTGGGCGATCTGGAGGCCGCCGAATCCTGGTGCCGTGAGGCGTTGCGGCGCAACAAACTGGCGTTGGAAGCCTATTACACCCTGGCGCTGGTCTTGCAGCATCAGGCCAAATTGCCAGAGGCCATCGAGGCGCTCAAAAGAGTAGTTTACATTGACCGCAACGACGTGCTCGGTCACTTCAGCCTGGCGCGGCTGCACTACCAGAACGGACAGTCGCCGGCGGCGCTCAAATCGCTGGACAATGCCCGCCGTCTGCTGGAAGCGCAGCCCGATGATGTCGTGGTAGCGCGTTCCGACGGCGTCACGGTGAAGCGTCTGCGCGACGCCATCACCCGCCAGCAGCAGCAGTGGGTAAGGGAGTAGACGGTAGACAGTAGACGGTAGGCGGGGGAAGAACGTCTGAGGACTCAGGACTAGAGACGGAGAACAACAATGACTCTTCAATGGATGAATGATGAGATGACCACAGAGATGTTGGAACAAATCTGGACGCGGCGAGCTGAGGCGCTGGCCGAAAAGGTTGCGGAGGACGATGGCGGCGAGCAGTTGTCGGTCGTTCTCGTGCGGTTGGGACAAGAAGTTTACGGGCTGGAAGCCCACTACGTGTTCGATGCGCGCCCATTGGAACGGATCACCCCGGTGCCGCGCGCGCCAGGGTGGATGGCAGGTGTGGTGAACGTGCGCGGGCGCATCTATCCGGTGCTGGATTTGGCCGGCTTTCTGGGCCTGCCGGCAGCATCCAACGGCGCGGGGGCCTATCTGGTGGTGGTGCAATCCGAGGCGCTGGAACTGGCGCTGAAGGTAGATGATGTGCTCAGCGTGGTTGCGCTGCCGGTGAACCGTATCCAGGAAGCCGGCGAAACGCTCAACATCCCGGCTGCTGTGGTGCGCGGCATGGTGCAGAGCGACGAGGGCGCCGATCTTCCCCCCTTCCTGGTCATCCTCGACCTGCCGCAACTGCTGAGTGACCCGCAGCTTATCATTCACGAGGAACTGGTGTAAGCGCTATGGCCTTTACGTATTTCTTCCGCGACCAGGCAGTGTTGGATTTGATCGCCCAACACGCGCTGCCCGATTTGGCGACGCGGCGCTACATCAACGTGTGGGATGCGGGTTGCGCTTACGGCCCGGAACCGTTCTCCATCGCCATCACCTTCCGCGAGAATATGGGGCATTTCCTGTTCCGCAACGTGCGTATCTACGCCACCGACATTGACGAGAGCCAGCACTTCGGCGACATCATCGCGCGCGGCGTCTACACCGATACCGAAGTCGGTCGCATCCCGGCGAATATCCTGACGCGCTACTTCGAGCCGGCCGACGCACCCGGCCATGTGCGCGTGCGCGACGAAATTCGCGGGGCAGTGCGTTATCAACGCCATGATTTACTCACGCTCCAACCTGTTCGCACAGAAGTAGGGTTGATTGTGTGCAAGAACGTGCTCTTGCACTTTACCCCGGAACAGCGCGTCGCCGTGCTGCGCATGTTCCACGCGGCGTTGATGCCCGGCGGCTATCTGGTCACCGAGCAGACGCAAAAACTGCCCCCCGAAATCGAACCGTTGTTTCATCGTCTCAGTGGCGCGGGGCAGTTATTTCAGAAAAATCTCGTTGCGCATCCACAAAATCAGGTCTCGTCTTATATAAATTAGTGAGGGAAACCATGAACAAAATTAAGTCAATCCAAATGAAAATTGCTCTGTGGGCGGGATTATGTCTTTTCCTGGCTGTGGCGATTATCCTGGTTTATGCGGCGGTGTCGCTGAACGCCACCGCCACCGAAGCCGCGGAAGAAAAAGCGATGGCTGTGGCGCAGTCGAATGCGTCAACGGTTGATGCGGAACTTGAGGTTCCCCTGGACGCAGTGCGCGCGCTGGCGCAGGCATTCGCGGTGCTACGCGCGGATGGGGAGAACGTGAGCCGTGAGACAGTCACAAAGATGTTATACCAGGTACTGGTGGATAACCCGGAGTTTGTAGGCATCGGTACAGGCTGGGAACCCAACGCCTTCGATGGACGCGACGCTGACTATGTCAATACCCCTGGTCACGACGCGACCGGGCGTTTCATTCCCTACTGGGCGAGGGGTGATGGGGGAAAGATCGCCCTCGAACCTCTGGTTAACTACGATGTGGAAGGAGAGGGAGATTTCTACCAGTGCCCGGAACGAACGCATCAGGAATGTATCATTGAGCCATATCTCTACCCCATTCAAGGGGTGGATGTGCTCATGACGACACTGATTGCTCCCATTATGTATGAAGGTCAATTCTTGGGGATTGTAGGTATTGATATACGTGTTGATTCTCTGCAAGCATTTGCGGATGCCGTAAATTTATACAATGGCGCTGGGCAAATCAGCATCATCACTTACGATGGCACTTTGGTAGGCGTAAGTGATCAACCGGAGTTGGTGGGCAAACCGGCGCTTGAACTTCATGAAGATTTCGCGGATGAGCTGCTGCGCGTGCAAAAAGGCGAGCTGATCCACGAATATCAGAGCCAGGGACAACATCTTGAAGTCTTCGTTCCCATCTTAATCGGTAAGACGAACACACCGTGGGCGGTCAGCGTTGTCTTACCCGTCCGGACCATCACGGCGGAGGCACGGCGTCTGACGCAACAAATGATCGGTATCGGCGTTGCGCTGCTCCTCGCCAGCCTGGTCTTGCTGTGGTTTGCCGCCCGGCAGCTTGCCATTCCTATCAAGAGAATCACGAACGTAGCTCTCGCCGTGGC
>DAOUAQ010000272.1:0-8497 GCA_034433375.1 Anaerolineae bacterium
GGGTAGTTGGGATTGATCGCGCAATAGGCCCGCAGGCGGTCCGGGAACTGTCGCACGGCCTCCACACTGCGCGTGTTCGCCAGATCGGGCGAGAAGAGCGCCGTGTGATGCGAAAAGACGAGTATCCGCACGCCGCACTCGTCCATCGTGCGAATCATCGCCGCCGTATCCCCACGCGGGAAGTAGATCGAGTGAAAGTCACCCATGTGCCCGTGCATATCGTAAATCGGGCACGCTGCCGATTTGCCGTTCTCCCAAAACTCACGCGCCAACACAGAATTCCCGATCATCTTTACACCTCCTAAAAACTATCAGCAGATTAAGCAGATCTAGCAGATTACAATATAAAAATCTGCTTAATCTGCTAAATCTGCTGACAAAACTTCCCCAATGATGCGCTCCAGGTTGCCGCTCGCAATCAGCGCTTTCGCCTCGTCGGAGATTTGCGCGTGCTTGAGCGCCATCATCATGCCGCCGAAGTAGGATTCGGGGAAGCCGCTGCCGAACAACACACGGCGCGGACCGTAATCCGCCACCAGCGATTCGATACCACCGTCGAGCAAATACTGCGCCGTGTCCACGTAGACATTGGGATACCGCTCCAACAGCGGGCGGAACATCCGGTCCTCGCCCCAACACCCGTGGTCGCAGATGACGCAAACCAAATCGGGGAACTCGGCCAGCAGGTTGTATACATCGTGCCAGGTGATCCCGCGCTTGACCGATACGAACAGCGGCACGCGCCGGGCGACCATCGCTTCCAACAACTCGCCCATTGAGACGGCGTTCAGCAGAAACTTGTGCGCGTTGGGGAAGACGCGCAACGCCGCCACCCGCGCGGCTTGCATCTGCTGGAAAAGCTCGTCCGGCGCAGGGAACTCGTGCGCCTGATTCGGCAGCACCGTCCAACACCCCATCAAACGCGGATGTGGCGCAATCGCCTCGGCGAGCAGTTGGTTGCCCACGCGCGGCGCGCCGTCGTGCTGCGCGATGTGCCACACGAGCGCCTTTTCCACGCCAGCGCGATCCATTTCCGTCAAAAGGTTCTCCGCCGTCGCCACCGGCATAAGCGGGCGAAGAGAAGGGAGACCGAAAAAGGCATTACAATCGAAGAAGTTCATGATCATACCTCGCGTAGAATCAGCGAACGAACGGATATGAAATCCGTTCTATTTCTTGCCCGGCAGAATATGCGTAGCGCTTCCCAAGAACAGTTCCGCCGCCTCGCCCTCCGTTTCGGAGAGCGTCGGATGCGCGTGAATGGTGAGCGCCACATCTTCGGCCAGCGCGCCCATCTCGATAGCTAGCACGCCCTCGGCGATCATCTCGCCGGCTTCGCGCCCGACGATGCCGAAGCCGAGCACGCGCCCGGTCTCCGGGTCGGCGATGATCTTGGTCATGCCTTCCGGCGCGTCCATCGTCAGCGCGCGACCGGAGGCGCTCCACGGGAAGCGCGCCACTTTGACCGGGCGTTGCTGCGCGCGGGCTTCGTTTTCCGTCAGTCCGGCCCACGCCAGTTGCGGATCGGTGTAGACGACGGCGGGAATGGCCTGCACATCGAAGGCCGCCGGCTGCCCGGCGATCACCTCGGCGGCGACCTTGCCCTCGCGCATCGCCTTGTGCGCGAGCATCAGCCCACCCACCACATCGCCCGCGGCGAAGATGTGCGGATCGGCGGTGCGCTGCTGCGCATCTACCTGGATGAAGCCACGCGCGTCCACTTCGACGTGGGTATTTTCCAATCCCAGGCCCTTCGAATTAGGCCGCCGCCCCACCGCGACGAGCACGCGGTCGAAACGCTGTTGCGCGGGATCGGCCTGCCCCTCGAAGGTGACATCCACGCCGTCTTCATCCTCGCGCAACGCGGTCACCTTCGTCTGCGTGTAGACGGCGGCGAAGGTGTCTTTGATACGCCTCAGCAGCGGCCTTGCCAGGTCGGCGTCCGCTGCCGCGATGAGGCTGTCCAGCATCTCCACGACGGTCACGCGGCTGCCGAGCGTTGCGTAGAACGAGCCAAGCTCCAGGCCCACGTACCCGCCGCCGATGACCAGCAGCCGTTCGGGGATGTCCGGCAAGGCCAGCGCGCCGGTCGAATCCATGATCCGCCCGCTCTCGCGGATTTCGACGCCGGGCAAGGCTATGGGCGACGATCCCGTGGCGATGATCGCGTGCTTGAACTTGAAGTGCGCGATCTCCGCGCCGATCGCGCGCAGCGTCGTCGAACTCTCGAAGGTCGCCGCGCCGCGCACGACCTGCACGCCGCGCCGCTTCGCCAGGCGATCCAGGCCGCCGGTCAGCTTGGAGACGACGCCGTCTTTGAATTCGCGTACTTTGTCGAGATTGATCTCCGGTTCGGTAAAGCGCAGGCCCAGATCATCGGCGTGGCGCGCGTCGTAGAGCAGTTGGCTGACGTGCAGCAGCGTCTTCGATGGGATGCAGCCCCGGTTGAGGCACACCCCGCCAAGCGTCGCATCTTTCTCGATCAGCGCCACGTCGAGGCCCAGGTCCGCCGCGCGAAATGCCGCCGCGTACCCGCCCGGCCCCCCGCCGACCACCACTACATCCACTTCCTGGGTCATTTCTCCCATCACCATAGTAGACCCCCTTGACAATCCCACCATAACGCTTCAGGCGGATCACAATCCGTCGTTCTCGCAGCACCAGATTATGATCCGGCGCAAGCGTTTTTTTGTGAGTGATAGTAAAGCAACTCCGCTTACTGAACCCGCGGTTCAAAATCCAGCGAAACCGAGTTGAGACAATAGCGCAAACCGGTCGGCGCGGGGCCGTCGTCGAAGACGTGGCCGAGATGCGCGCCGCAGCGGCTGCACGTGACTTCGGTGCGCACCATGAAGTGGCTGAAGTCGTTCGCTTCCGTCACCCGCTCCGGTCCAATTGGCGCGTAGAAACTCGGCCAACCGCTGCCGGAATCATACTTGGTCTGCGAGTCGAACAATTCCTGCCCGCACGCGCTACACCGGTAGACGCCGTCCTCTTTGTAGGCGTAGTACTTGCCGGTGAACGCGCGTTCCGTGCCCTTCTTGCGCATCACCCGATATTGCTCCGACGTCAGAACCTCCTGCCATTCCGCATCGCTTTTCACGATTTTATCGGTCATGTTACCCCTTCACGCCTTCTTGCGCGTCGAAAACTTGAACGGCATATACAGCGGGCAAAAGCCGATGATGCTCGTCGCCAGGAAAACCATCGCCAGGAATCCCAGGATGATAGCCAGCGCGCCCGAAATCACGTTCGCGCTCCACAACACGAGGATGATCACAGCGACGACCGCCCGCACAATCCGATCTACAGTTCCCATATTCTTGACCATTGTTTGCCTCCTTAAGACAAGTTACTGGTTGAAAGTTGAAAGTTAGAAGTTGCAGAATCCGCTTGATCCGTTTATACCTTCAGCTTGGCGACAAAATGCTGGGTGAATTTCGCCAGCTTGGGTGTGATAACAGCACGACAATACGGCTGCTGCTGATTTTGTTCGTAATATTCCTGATGATAGTCTTCCGCTTCGTAGAACACGTCGAACGGCGTCACCTCGGTCACAACGGGCGATTTCCACACCCGCGCGGCTTCCAGTTCTGCGATCAAATCCTCAGCCGTCGTCTTCTGCGCGTCGGAGTGATAGAAAATCGCCGAGCGGTACTGCGTGCCCACGTCCGCGCCCTGGCGGTTCAACGTCGTCGGGTCGTGGATGTCGAAGAAGACCTCCAGGAGTTCCCGGAACGTGAGCACCGCCGGATCGAAGGTGATCTGCACCACCTCCGCGTGCCCGGTCATATCGGTGCATACCTGCTTGTACGTCGGATTGGGAACCGTCCCGCCTGCGTAGCCGGATTCGACGTGCAGCACGCCCTTGAGCTTGTCGAACACCGCCTCCAAACACCAAAAACACCCGCCACCCAGCGTGGCGACTTCTACATTTACATTTTGTGTCATTTTCATCCTCCACATAAAATCAACCACGAATCTATACTAATTTCTCTCATATTCGTGAAAATTCTGTAGTAGTCAAGATGATCTTGCAATCACGAATCGAAGAATCGTACACGGATTTCACGGATTCTACGGATTTTTAGGGAAAGAAATCCGTGTTTCCCGTGTTCATCCGTGTACCAAAATTGCAATATGCTTCTGCCCAGTATATGAGTCTACTGCAAAAAGTCCTTCTTGACCGCTAAGACGCCAAGTTCGCCAAGAAAATCGAATAATTGATGAATAATTTCAAGAGATTTACCCGTTTTCACAAATTATCTTCATCTAACCATTAAAAACCTTGGCGTTCTTGGCGACTTGGTGATTTTTTCAGTGGAGTCATTGACTTTATAGCCATATAGTGAATTGAATCTTTACCACCAAGCACTGTGCCCTCTGGCACAGTGCTTGCTTTAGAAGGAGCACATCATTGATGAAAAGAACACTTCCCGCCTTATGGATCTGTGCGCTGCTATTGATCGGATTAGGGGGATGCGAAACGTCAACGCCATCACCCGCGGCCCCTCCATCCATCGTCCCCTCGGTTGCCCCTTCATCCACACCGACGCCCGCCCCAACCGCCCTCCCCACAGCCACGCCGACCCGCGCCAGCACCCCATCACCCACCCCGCTCCCTACCGCCACGCTGACGCCTATGCCCATGACGGCATCCATCGAGGTAGACACCGCCGCATCAGGCGACACTTTCAGCTCTTACCTGTTGGGCAGCAACCTTCCGGCCTGGCTCAAGCCATCAACTTTTGAAGATGAACAGTTCCGCCGTCGCGTCGCCGCTACCGGCATCACCCTGCTGCGCATCCCCGGCGGCAGTTGGGGAGACGAATACGGCTGGCTGAGTTGCGAGTCCCAAAAAGATGCGCCTGGCGCTATTCCATGCCGGTTCACCTGGGCCTCTCGCCCCACGGATTTCATCAACTTTTTCCGGGGGATGGAGGAACTGGGTGTCCATATCGAACCGATGTACATTGTGAACGTCAACTACACGGCCCAGGAAGCAGCCGCCCTCGTCGCCTTCTACAACGCGCCGCTGACCGACACCACCGTGATCGGCCTGGATCGGAACGGGACCGACTGGAAGACAGCCGGGGATTGGGCCGCGCTGCGCGCCGCTGGCGGCAATGAGCGCCCGTTGGGCATCCATTGGTGGGAAATCGGCAACGAAGTCCACGGCGGCAAACCCAGCACGCCCGGCTGCAAAGCCAACGGCTGGGAAGAAACCTGGACGTGCAATGGGACCGAATACATCTCCGGCACAGTACAGCACGACGGTTTCCTGCAATTACGCGCCGCGATGCTCGCCGTGGATCCCACCATCCAGGTCGGCGCGGTCGGCGGCAGCGACTCAACGATGGGCAACCGCTGGAGTGAGGCTGTACTGCGGACCGGCGGCGATCAAATGGATTACTTTGTCATCCATACCTATCCGAGCTACAATTTTTACTTCGGCAACCTGCCCAAAGAATGGGCAGAAATTTCGGCATTGCCCCAGACCCATTGGCGCAAATTGGCAGAAAGCGCCAGTATGGCGCATCAGTATTATGCCAATGGTCGCGCCATTCCTATTGTGATCAACGAATACGAGTTGACGCCACCCTGGGGGGAAAATGACCTCCGCACTTATATGAACAGATACGTGGATGCGCTCTTCATCGCCGATTCCATCGGGCAGATGGCGACACTCGGCGTAGATATGGCGGCGCAATGGGATGTGATGAACGGCCCGGACAAGTATGGCAACGAATTTGGCCTGATGCGCGCCGACGGGACGAATTTCCGCCAGCCCAAATACTACGCCTTCCCCCTATGGTCGCGCTTCGGTACGACTCTGCTGCCGGTCACATCCTCAGCCAGGCCAGAAGCGGAGTTGAGTGTGTACGCCGGCCGGCTGGACGACGGAACGCTCACACTGCTTGCGCTCAACAAAACGGGAAGCGAAGTCCACACCCAGATCACTTTCAACGGCGTCGCCCGCATCACCGGCGGCTTGCTGGATGTGGTCACAGCGCCGTCGTTTGATGCGCTGACGGCGACGTACAATGGCGTCGTAGACCCCGCAGACGATCTATCCGACGCCCCCGCCCAAAAGATTGCCGGCGTCGCGGGTAATCGCCTGGAACTGACCTTTGCGCCGCTGGCGATGACCCTGTTGCGCTTGCAGGTACAATAGCTGCAACAGCATTGCCACATTGCTTGAACTGCTGTGCCCATCTCCTAACCGCGCCGCCCCAAGTCCAGACAATAGGCGCGGTCTAGCGGACAGGCCCGAGCGAGTATTGTTGACTATTTTGGTCCTCTGTAGACAATCAGTGCTACCTCGATACAGGATAAAGGAGTCATCACGATGGACTGCGCCTGGAAACCCGGCTGGGAAGAGACAAAGCAGCATTTCATAGCCTGGTGGCAACACCAAGGTTTAGTGTTATACATTGACCACCTGTCACGCGACGCTCCCCCGCGCGAAGCGGTCGCCTTTCCCGGCGACGCCCTGGACAGCGCATCCTACTACACGCAACCCGCGTGGCGCGCGCGGTGGAATCATTACCAACTCTCGCGCCAGCGCTTCCACGGCGACGCGTTCCCCATCGCCAACACGGACATCGGCCCCGGTTCACTCGCCCTCTTTATGGGCAGCGAACCGAAACTGGCCGAAGACACCGTCTGGTTTATGCCCTGCATTGATCCTGATGACCCGGAAAGTCACCCACCCCTGCGCTTTATGCCAGAGAGCCGCTGGTGGCAGATCACTGAGGCCACATTGAAGGCGTGCGCCGAATTGGGACGAGGCACATACACCGTCGGTTGTCCCGATCTCATCGAGAATATTGACATCGTCGCCGCATTACGCGACCCGCAGTTGCTCTTGATGGATATGATCGAGCGGCCTGCATGGGTGCTGGAGAAAGTCGCCGAGGTCAACGCCGCCTTTTTTGAAGCCTACAACCGGGTTTATGATATAATCAAGTTGGAGGACGGCAGTTCAGTATTCGGCGCGTTTCGCCTGTGGGGGCCGGGGAAGGTCGCCAAAGTGCAGTGCGATGCGTCGGCGATGTTCTCGCCCAGGATGTTCGCCCGCTTCGTCGTCCCGGCGCTGACCGAGCAATGCGCGTGGCTCGATTGCTCGATGTTCCACCTCGACGGGCATCAGTGCATCCCCCACCTCGATCTACTGCTGGACATCGAACCGCTGGATGCCATCGAGTGGACGCCCGATCCGCAAGTGCCCGGCGGCGGCGATCCGGCGTGGTACGCGATGTACCGCAAAATCCTGGATGCGGGCAAATCGGTGCAGGCCATCGGCGTCAAACCTGAGCAAGTCGTCCCGTTGCTGGATGCCGTCGGCGGCAAGGGGATGTACATCATGACGGCGGCGGAATCGGAAGCAGAGGCCGAACAATTGCTGAAGGCCGTGGAACCATATCGGTAAATGGCGTAGTAACGACTTCAGTCGTTCCAGCGTCACAAGAGCGACTGAAGTCGCTACTACACGCCAGAGCGACTGGAGTGGCTGCTACGCGCCAATTGGGAGGGACTATGAAAAGGAGTTGGCTGGTTCTCACAACATTAATTGTGGCGGTTGTCCTGATGGGTGGGCTGATGCTGACGTTGATTCACAGCCCTGGACGAAACCCAGAGACTTGGGAAAATGTCACAGGGAGCTACGTCAAACAACGCGAATTGGTGTTAGGGCAACAGATAACTATCAAACAAGCCGTGAAGGCGTATGCGCCGGGCAACTTCACTCAAGACATGAATTTTCATACCTACAGCGAGGCTTCACCCTACTATGCCGTGGACGAGACCACCGGCAGCGACGCAAGTACGCGCTCTGTTCCCTATTCCCTCACCGATCTCACGCCAGAGCCGACCTTGCTTACACAAAGCAACACTCCATACACCGCGACCAGCGGCGGCTTCAGGACCTCACGACCTATCCCCTATCCTCCCACAGAAGTCTGGTGTGTGCTGCTCAAACTGGCTGCGGAGGATACCTATTTCGTCGTCTTTGCCAACCTGCACATGGATATGTACAACGCGCAATGGATCATCCACGAAGGCGAAAAGTCGCCATTCTCCCAGGCGTTTCTGGATCATGTCGCTAGCTTGGGCTGCGACCTGGATTTAGCGAATTTGCGCTAATTTCAAGAAAGAATCTACTGCAAAAAACCTTTCATAACCGCCAAGACGCCAAATTCGCCAAGAAAATAAATAAGGAGGTGTCTATGAGTTCGATTTTGGTGCTTTATCATTCGCAAGAATACGGCAACACCGGCGCGATGGCCGAGGCTGTCGCCGAGGGTGCGCGCGCTTCCGGCGCCGACGTGACACTGCTCAACGCGAACGAACGGCGCATCACGATGGACGAATATCGCGGCTACGACGCTGTGGCCTTCGGCACGCCGGATTATTTCAGCTATTTCGCGGGCACGCTGAAGGTGTTTCTGGACGATTGGTACCTCGGGAAAAAGGTCAACGCGGCGCGGTTGTCGAA
>DAOUAQ010000273.1:0-14304 GCA_034433375.1 Anaerolineae bacterium
TTGATGTTCGGGATGGGCGGGCTATACGTCGAAATCCTGCGCGACGTAGCGTTCCGCCTCGCCCCCATCAGCGCGGAAGACGCGCGCAGCATGATCGGCGAGACTGCCGCCGGGCGCATCATGCAGGGCGTACGCGGCGAGCCGCCGGGCGATATCCCCGCCGTCGTGGAGACACTGCGGCGCGTCGGGCAGCTCGTGAGCGATTTCCCCTGCATCGCCGAAATGGACATCAATCCGCTCATCGTCGGCCCGGCCGGTGCGGGCGCGTGGGCAGTGGATGTGCGAATACGGATAAACGGGAGTAGGAAGTAATGAGGCGTTTCTTGTCACAACTTCACGATAAGGTAGACGTGTGGACCAAAACTACACGCTTCCGGCTGCGCGGCCCGAAGCTGCAAAGTAAAATCGAGCACAATATCTGGTATCTGTACGTAGAAGTGTTCTGGGCGGCGATGCTCAGCGCAGCGGCGTCCTTCAACGCCACTTTCGCGGTGCGGTTGGGCGCGTCCAACACGATGATCGGCTGGCTCTCTTCGGTGCCGGCCTTGTTAGCAGTTTTCTTGCTGGTGCCATCGGCGCGGCTGCTGGAACGCAAGACGCAACGCGCCCCCTGGATTTGGGGCAGTCTGTTCATTGCGCGGCTCGGCTACGGCTTGATCGCGATGCTGCCCTGGCTCATCAGCGGCTACCGCGCCGAGGCCATCGTCGGCTTGTTGATCGTCATCAGCATTCCGAGCACTTTTTTCAGCGCGGGCTTCAATCCGCTGCTGGCCGACGTCGTGCCCGAACGCGACCGGGCGCGCGTCTTCGCCAACCGCAACATCATCGCCGGTCTTACCATCGCCGTGCTGACGTTTCTCGCCGGCCGGTGGCTCGAAGCCGCCAAGCGCATCCACTGGGCTGCCTTTCCCGCAAATTTCCAGGTGATGTACATTGTCGGCTTTCTGGCCGCCGTTGTGAGTTCAGCTTACCTGCTCAAAATCAGAGTACCGAAAAGCAAAATCGTGGAGCGCCCACCACGCCAGAAGATGTCTGTGGCGCAGATGAGGGCGATGTTCGGGCAAAACCGCAATTTTGTGCGCATCATCCTCAACACATTGCTCTTTGGGTTTGGGGAATGGCTGATCTCACCGCTGTACATTATCTTCTTTCTGCGGCACCTCAACGCGACGGACGGCTGGGTGGGGCTGAATAGCACACTGGCGAACATCGGCGTCATCATCGGCTACGCGCTCTGGCAAAAGATCATCTACAAGTGGGGCGATGCACGCACGCTGCTCGTCACCATCCCGCTTTCGGCGAGTTACGCCTTCCTGGTGAGCCTGTTTCCCAACCTGACGGCAATTTTGGTGTGGGGCGTGCTCATCAACATCATCAATCCCGGCGTGAACCTCAGCCACTTCAACATCCTGCTCAAGCTCTGCCCCGAAGACCGCCGCGCGAGTTACATCGCCTTCTACTCGACGATCATCAACATGGGCGCGTTCTTTGGCCCGCTGATTGGCGTGGCGCTCTCACGCACACTCGATATTCGCCTGCTGCTGATTATCGGCGCCAGCATCCGGTTGATGGGCGCGCTGATGTTTCACGTGTTCCCGATCAAGGTGGCGGATCCGACGAGAGCGGATTGAAGATTTGTTGATTGGAGATTGGGAGATTGGAGATTGGGGGATTGGAAAATGAAGATTGATGAGGAATCGGAAGTAGAGAATAACAAATTGCAAATTACGAATTACGAATCCCTTCTCGAAAATCAAAAATCGAAAATCCAAAATCAGTTCGAGCGAGTGTACGCGCTTGTGCGCCTGGTTCCGCGCGGGAAGGTGGCAGCGTATGGGCAGATTGCGCGGTGGCTCGGCTGGCCGCGCGGGGCGCGCACGATCGGATGGGCGTTACGCGCGCTGCGCGCGGACGAAATCCCCTGGTATCGCGTCGTCAACGCGCAGGGGCGCGTCAGTCTAGCGGATGACGACGGCCTGCAACGGGCGCTGCTGGAAGCGGAAGGCGTCGTCTTCGATGCGACAGGGCGGATTGATCTAAAGGTCTACGGGTGGACGGGGCCGGTGATTCCGTGGGGAGAGGAATAGCGAATGAGCGAATGAGCGAATGAGCGAATGAGCGAATGGGCGAATGAGCGAATGAGCGAATAGAGAAGCGCGTAAGAAGGTTGACGTTTCGGGCAGTTTGCTCTATGATTGAGACAATTCGCTGATTCTCTATTCGCTGATTCTCTATTCGCTGATTCTCTATTTGCTGATTCTTTATTCCAAGGAGGAAATTCACTTCACGTGAACATTGCACAACTCAAACAACAAGCTGCCGAATACGCAGCGCACTATGTGACCTCCGGCATGGTCGTAGGATTAGGGCATGGCAGCACGGCCATCTTCGCCGTCCGCGCCATTGCGGCGCGGCTCGCCACCGGCGAACTCAAAGACATCGTGGCGGTTCCCTGCTCACGGCAGACGGAAGCCGATGCGCGCGCGTTGGGCATCCCACTCACCACGCTCGAAGAAACACCCGTCATTGACGTGACCATTGACGGCGCCGATGAAGTTGATCCCGCGCTCAATCTGATGAAAGGCGGAGGCGGCGCGCTCCTGCGGGAGAAGATCGTCGCCCAAGCCAGCCGCCGCGAAATCATCGCTGTCAACGAGGGCAAGCTCGTTCCGACATTGGGGACGGTGTGGGCCGTGCCGGTCGAGGTTATCCCCTTTGGCTGGCGCTCGCAGGCCAATTATCTCGCCGCCCTGGGAGCAGAAGTCACACTGCGCCATTCGAGCGCTGGCGAGCCTTTCCGCACCGACCAAGGCAACCTGATTCTGGACTGTCGCTTTGGGCCGATCGCGCAGCCGGAGGAACTGGCCGCGCACATTCATGCGCGCGCCGGGATCGTGGAACACGGGCTGTGTCTGGGGATGGCTGATGACGTCATCGTCGCCGGGATAAATGGAATTCGACATCTCACACGTAAAACGTGAGCCGTAAAATGTAAGGCGTGAAACGTGGCAAGAGACACATCGGCAAAAGCGCAGGCTTCTGCCGATGTGTGGTTTTAGGGGGTGCGCCAGTGACCGGCGACCATCACGCGGGAGACGCGCGTTTCGAGCAGGGCTTCGGGCGGCAAGGTGAAGATGTCGTGGTCGAGCACGGCCAGATCAGCAACGTAGCCGGGCATCAGCAAGCCGATCCGCGATTCCAAACCGGCGGCGTAGGCTGCGCCCCAGGTATACGCGCGCAACGCCTCCGACAGGATGAGCCGTTGCGCGGGATACCAGCCCTCCGGGCCGGGGAAACCGTCTTCGCGGCGGCGCGTCACGGCGGCATACAGGCCGATGAATGGGTCAAAGATTTCAATGGGCGCATCCGAGCCGAAGGCCAACACCGCCCCGCCATCCGCCACGGAACGCCACGGGTAGGCTTGCGGCGCGCGCTGCGGCCCCAGATAACGGTCGGTCATCGCCATGTCATGAATGGCGTGGATCGGCTGCATGGAGGCGACGAAACCCGCCCGACCTAAACGCGCCTGATCCGCCGGGCGAATGTGCTGCACGTGTTCAACGCGATGGCGCAAGCCCGGGTTGACGCCGCGCGCGGCCTCCAGCGCATCCAGCACCAGCGCGTTGGCGCGGTCGCCGATGGCATGGATCGCCAGCGCCAGTCCGCCCGCTGCCGCCCGCCGCGCGATGTCGGTGAGAACGTCCGGCTCCAGCGTAAGCAGCCCCACGTTGTCCGGCTCGCCTTCGTAAGGCGCGAACATCGCGCCCGTGCGCGCGCCCAACGCGCCATCGGCGAAGAGCTTCAGGCCGCCAAAACGCAGCCAGTCGTCGCCGAAGCCGCTGCGCAGGCCGGCCGCCAGCACCGCCTCGAATGATTCCAGCCGCACGTACTTGACCACGCGCAGGCGCAGACGTTCCTGGCGGCGAAGTTCCTGCAATGCAGCGAACGCGGGTTCGCTATCCACATCGTGGAAACCGGTAATACCCAAAGCCAGGAGATGATTCTGCGCCACGTCCAGCGCATCCACAACCTCATCCAGCGTCGCCGGGGGAATCACCGCCTGCACCAGCCGCATTGCGTCCTCGAACAGCATCCCATCGGGCGCGCCACCGGCGATGCGCCCGATTTTGCCGTGCTGCGGGTCGGGTGTGTCTGCCACGATATGCGCCGCCCGTAACGCCGCCGTGTTCACCACCCAGGCGTGCGCGTTCTTGGCGATGAGCGCCACGGGATGCTGCGGGGCGACGCGATCCAGTTCGGCGGCAGTCGGGAAACGCGCATCATCCCACAGGGTTTGATCCCACCCCCGCCCGATGATCCACGCGCCGGGCGGCAACGCGCGCGCGCGCGCCGCCACCGCTTCCAGCAGCGCCGCGCGCGACAGGTCGCGCAAGGACAGCTCGCGCAGGCTCAGCGCGTACCACATCGCGTGGATGTGCGCGTCGGTCAGGCCGGGGATGACGAGCGCGCCCTCCACGTCCTCAACCACCGCGCCAGGCGCAGCAGCCCAGGCTTCAGCCTCGCCATCCAAACCGGCGATGCACCCATCCACCACCGCCAACACACGCGCCCAGGGATGGCGCGCGTCGCCGGTGTAAATACGCGGGTGACGAAAAACACGTACCATCATAAGCATTTCTCCACAACCTTGCGAAGTTCGGGAACCTTCGCGAGGTTCTTACAAGCCCAGAAGATTGGCAATCCAGGCGATGCTGTAGCGACCGGCCCAGGCCACAACGATGGCCTTGAACGTCTTGCCGCTCCACGTCGCCAGATAGAACTTCCACACCGGCATTCCCGTCGCGCCGGCGGACATGCCGGCCATGTCAAACAACGGCATCGGCACGGATCCCATCAAGAAAATGGTCAGCATCCCGTGGCGGCGCACCCACCCCTCAATTTTAGGGTAGACTTTCCAGCGATCCACCAAATCCTCGACGGCGTACCCGGCCACATACCCCCACAGCTCACCGAGCGAGTCGCCGAACCCGGCGCACAGCCCAATCAACCAGGGGACAAGCGCCGGCACCGATCCCATGGTGAAGGTGAACGCGAGGTGCGGAATGGGTAGCAGCACCGTCGTACTGCCGATCCAGGCCATCAAGAAAACCCCAAAATACCCCAAACCGCTAAGATGCTCAAAGGTGATTTTTTCACGGCTGAGCGCGATAAACGTGGTGAATCCCACAAAGAAAAGCACCAGAACGACGCGCAGGATTACTTTGCGGGTATGCACTGCCTTTGAGATGGGCGGCGCACTGACTTTCCCCTTATCCGAGGCGCTTGACTCAGTCGAGTTCATTATGACAGCGGTGTTCCCAACCGCACAACCCTGGCCGTCCCGGTGACGCCGCGTGTCGCATTGCAGCTATCCACCACCAGCGATGTCTGCCGCAGAATCCGGCCATAGTCCACGTTATGATGTCCGGTGATGACCACAACAACGTCGGCGGCTTGGAGTTCTTCACCCGTCAAAGACACAGATTCCAATTGCAGGGCGTTATGATAAAAAACGTTGCCCCCCACGTGGAACGTCGGCACAAAGGGGTCGTGGTAGCGCACGTCGGCGCCGCGCCCAAGCAGCAGCTCGATGACGCGCTCGGCGGGCGTATCGCGCGAGTCGCCGATGTCGGGCTTGAAAGCGACGCCCAACACGAGGGCGCGCGCACCGTGCAGGGATTTTCCGGCGAGGCTCAGTCCCCGCGTCACCAGTTCGACGACATGATACGGCATCGCTTCGTTGGTCTCCGCCGCCAATTCGATGAAGCGCGTCCAGAAGTCGTACTCGCGCGCTTTCCACAGCAGGTAGTAGGGGTCAATGGGGATACAATGTCCCCCCACCCCCGGGCCGGGACGGAAAGGCATAAAGCCGAAGGGTTTGGTTTTGGCGGCGTCAATCACCTCCCAGAAATCAATGCCCATACGCTCGGCGAGTTGCGCCATTTCGTTGACGAGGGCGATGTTCACCGCGCGGAAGGTGTTTTCCAGCAGCTTGGTCAACTCGGCGGCAGCGGGCGACGAGACTTCGTGAACCGGCGCGCCCATCTGCCGCAGCAGCGCGGCGGCGACGGCTGTGGCGTTCGGCGTCAGCCCACCGACGACTTTGGGCGTGTTGTAGGCGCTCCATTGTTTGTTGCCGGGGTCAATGCGCTCCGGTGAAAAGGCCAGATAGAAGTCGTCCGCGCCGGCCTTCATCCCGCTTGCCTGTTCGAGGATCGGTTGCACAACTTCAGTCGTCGTGCCGGGATACGTGGTGGATTGCAGGACGACGAGTTGCTGGGGGCGTAGACGCGGGGCGATGCCTTCTGTCGCCGAGACGATAAAGCTCATGTCAGGGGTGCGTTGGATGGTGTACGGCGTGGGCACGCAGATGAAAATGGCGTCGCAGTCGCGGACAACGTCGTAGTCGGTCGTCGCGCTCAGACGCCCCTCACGCAGGTGCGGCAGCAGTTCTTCGTCGGCGACGTCCTCGATGTAGCTGCGACCGGCATTGAGGTCAGCGGCGCGCTCGGCGTTGACCTCGACGCCAAGCGTCACAAAGCCGGCCTTGGCGAAGGCCAAGGCCAACGGCAGCCCCACATATCCCATCCCAATAATGGCAACTTTCGCCGTGCGATAGGTGATTTTATCCGAAAGTGACGTGTTCATGCAACCTCCACAAGTAAGATAGTGTGAGCACTCGACTGACAACAAACGGCGGACGGATTAACACCGTCCACCCTGTAGACACAGCGGCCAACCTACTGCTCTTTACTGACACGCTGCGCCAACAACGCCAGCTTGACTTCGACTTCGTACCAACTGATTTCTGAAAGACCAAGTTTACGCCGCAGTTCGGTGTGATCCATACCGGCGGCGAAGTCGCGGGCCGCGCACGTCCAGCGCAGAATCTCGAAGGTGAGGCGGGGGATGCCGGCCTCTGCCGCAACGTCGGTGAGCACATATTCCAGATTGCGCGCGCTCCACGGGAAGAGAAACTGACGCGAGGGGTACTGATCCAGATACTCCTTCAAAATGGCGGGCCACTCGCGCGGCAGCGCAATACGACGCTCTTTGTGACGCCGCCGGGCCTCCTTGTAGCGTATCCACAACGCCGGATGTTCAGCGTCGGTCAGATCAATGTGGTTGACGTGGATGTTGACGCACTCGCTCTTCTTGATGCCGGTGTGCAGGATGAGGGTGAACAGCGCGTGCGGGCGCACGTCGGCCTTGCGCGCGTCGCTGCCGGCCCGCAGCGTCTGCGTCACCGCCAGCGCGGCTTCGATCTGCGCGGCGGTCAGAATCTCCGAAAGCGGCGCCGATACAGCCTGGTGAATCAGCGGCGCGGCGGGATCGCGCGGCAAGACGCCTTCTTCCGCCAGCCAGCCGAAGAAGACTTTGAGTGTGGTGATGCGGCGCTCCAACGTTTTGGGACTGCACGGCACGCCGCGCGCGGATTCCATCCACTTGATGAAGGCCTGCAACGTTACGGCGCTGATGTCGCCGATGCGCTGCACAGGCGTGAGGTAATCGCTCAAAATCTGCATGTCTAGCCGGAACGCTTGCTGTGTGTTTTCCGTGAAGCCGCGCGTCGCCATATATTTCTCAAACGCGCCTAGCGCGACGCTCAGTGGAGAACGGGGGGTCAAATCCGCCGCCAGTGAAGGCGGTTTCGAGGCAGACTCCGGCGCGGGCGGGGGCGTCGGCGCGGGCGTCTCCACCGGGAAGAGCGGTAATTGCAGCGATTCGGGATCGTCGGACATAGTGATTTCCATTATAGTCAATTGAGGGTGAAGGCAAGTTGATTTTGCAACGACTGAAGTCGTTACTACGCGGCACAATTGACATATATTTTTCTTCTTTTTTGTGGTATACTAAGGCGCACATAAGGATAAGCTGAACTTTGCTCTGAGGAGGTTCCTATGCCATTGGATGTTGCCGCTATCCGGCAAGAATTCCCGATCTTCGAACGTAAAATCCACGGCAAACGCCTGGTATTTCTGGACAGCGCCGCCAGTTCGCAGAAACCACGCGCGGTTATCGGCGCGCTGATGCGCGTGTACACTCACAGCTATGCCAACGTCCACCGGGGATTGTACGCGCTGGCAGAAGAAGCCACTGAGATGTATGAGGACGCGCGAGCGAAAATCGCGCGCTTCATCAATGCGCCCGATCCGGCGGAAGTCGTCAACGTGCGCAACGCGACGGAGGGCATCAACCTCGTTGCCTACAGTTGGGGCGAGACCAACATCCACGCTGGAGATCGCATCGTGCTGACGGAGCTGGAACATCACGCCAACCTCGTGCCCTGGCAGCAGTTGGCGCTGCGCAAAGGGGCGGAACTGGCGTACATCCCGGTGACAGAAGCGGGACAGCTCGATTTAGCCGCGCTGCCGCCGCTGTTGGAAGATGGGCGCACCAAAATCGTCGCGTGTTCGGTGATGTCCAACGTCCTGGGGACATCGCCGCCGGTCACGCAGATCGCCGCGATGGCGCACGCTGCCGGCGCTCTCGTTATGATGGATGGCGCGCAGGCTGTCCCCCACCGGCCTATGGATGTGCAGGCATTGGGCGCTGACTTTATGGCCTTCTCCGGGCACAAGATGTGCGGGCCGGGCGTTGGCATCCTGTGGGGACGCTCCGAGTTGCTAGAGGCGATGCCACCCTTCCTCTATGGCGGGGATATGATCCGCACCGTCAAGCGTGACTACGCGAAGTGGAATGAGGTCCCGTACAAGTTCGAGGCCGGAACGCCACCCATTGCGGAGGTTGTCGGACTCGGTGCGGCGGTGGACTTTCTCAGCGAGATCGGGATGGATGCCATTCACACCCACGAGCAGGCAATCGTTGCGTATGCGTTGGCGCGCTTGGCGGAACTCCCGTGGCTGCACGTGCTCGGCCCTGGCCCCTACGAGCGCGGCGGGGTGGTCTCTTTTTGGGTGGATGGTATCCATCCGCACGACATCGCATCGGTGCTGGACGAGGAGGGCATCTGCGTGCGCGCCGGTCATCACTGCGCGCAGCCGCTCCACGAGCGTTTTGGCCTCGCCGCCAGCGCCCGCGCGAGCTTCTACATTTACAATGACAAAGATGATGTGGATGCGCTGGTTGACGCGCTCCACAAGGTTGTGCGGATATTGGGAAGATGATTGTCAATTGAGGAGGCATGAATGAGCAGTGACCTTTACCGCGAACAATTGCTGGATCACTATCACAACCCGGAAAACTTCGGCGTGCTGGACAACGCTGACGTTGATATAGAAATGGATAACCCCACGTGCGGGGATATGATTCACTTGACGGCGCATCTGGATGCCGAAGGTCGCATCACCGAAGTGATGTTCGAAGGCCAGGGGTGCGTCATCAGTATGGCATCATCGTCCATGTTCACCGAGGCGATTGTCGGCAAGAAACCGGAAGAGATTAGCAGGATGGGATTACCCGATATTCAGGAAATCATGGGCGGTGTGCGCCTGAGTATGGGGCGCGTGAAGTGTGCGCTGTTGCCGCTCAACGCGATGAAACAGGGTCTCAAAGAAGCCGGGAAGTTGTAGGATAGTCGGGGAGTCGTTAGTCGGGGAGTCGTTAGTCTGGTAGTCGGAGAATGATGAGGCGGGCGCTGGAGATCGGCGCCCGCCTCGCGCGTCGAATAAGGTCATCTGTATGGCAATACAGGTTCGACAAAGCGTTCAATTCTCACCGGAATGGCCTCGGGGATGACGTTTTGGACAGTTACCCCATCGGGAACCTTCACAACCGGGATGACGGTATAATCGCCGGGCATCAAATTGGTCAAATCCAGAATAACGCGCGCATCCGCGACGTGCAGATTTTCCATGACCGCCAGCGGGCCGTTCAAGATCAACACGACCGATTCTATACTCACCGTAGCCGTCATATCGGCAGCCAAACCGCGAATAGCCGGTGAAACTGCCAGCGTCAGGCCGCTTTGGATGGCCTCAATGGTCAGGCTAACAGTGACGTAGGGGCGCGGCGGCGAAATGAGGGACAATCCCTCCGTCATCTGCAAGGCCACGGTGGTCGTCATACTTTCAGTCAATCCTTCCAAACTAACCGGCTGCGTTTGCAAATAGCCGGGCACGGCGCGCACCAACTCGACGCGCCCAAAGACTTTGACGACCTGCGGATTGACCACGAGGTTAGCAATGCGATACCCCGATGCAGGTTGCCCTTCCAAAGCCACATTGACCGCGAGATCGCGCACATACCCCAACTGCGTTATAGGCACGTTGACGGTCACCATTTTCGGAACGACTTCAACATTGGAAACGGTATGTTCGTTTTGATCCAGGAGCACGGGCTGGTAATCACCGCGAACATCGCTCTGCTGCCCTTGCACGTTAACTGTCACCTGCGCCTGTGTCACCTGGGCCACCCAGGAAGATGGCCCGCGCACACGCACCGTCTGCGGAACAACGACAGGCTCGTCCACCTTGTAACCGAAGATCGCTGTGCCATCTATCCGCACTGTGACCGTTACTTCTTTTTCAGCGATTTCCTCGACGGTAAGCGACACCTCAGGCGGGGTGATTTTCAATACTTGAACAGGCGCTACCCGGACATCAACGCGCACCGGCACAGACAGTGTTCCGGTGCCCACTTCAGTGAGATCAATATAAGCGCGCAAGTCATCCAGGCTCAGCGTTTCCCAGATAGATTCCGGCGCGCGCAGTTCGACCCGCACGCGCGTCCCATTGACGCCGTAGGCGACCATATCATCATCCAGGTTATCGGTTTCAACCGGAAGCGACAGACCAAATGCATCTTGGCGCGTCGGATCCTCGGTCTCAATCGCCACAGCCCAGAAGAAAAAGGCTAACAGCAAAGAGGCAAGGAATAGACCGATATTCTGTCCTAGCCAACGGCTCATGCGAGAATTCCTTCTTCGATTTCCCGGTTTGGCCTGACGACACGGCGGCGCAAACGGCGCAAGATGCCCGGGGCGTGCTCGACTTCAGGGATCAGGAAAGCGCGCAAGATGGATTCCAGCCGCTTGGCGTCAATATCGCGGATGATGCGCCCGTTATGCGTCAGCGAAATTTTGCCTCGTTCTTCGGAAACGACGACCGCAACGGCATCCCCTTCCTCGGTGATCCCAATGGCCGCGCGATGGCGCAGTCCCAATTCGCGGTCGGCCAGGAAAGCCGCCGTCAGCGGCATGACACAGGCCGCCGCCACGAGCCGGCCGTTTCTAACAATCACAGCGCCGTCGTGGAGGATCACGTGATGGTTGAAAATGGAGGTCAGCAGTTCAAATGTGACATCGGCGCCGATCGGAACGCCGGTATCAATATACTCCTGCAATCCGGTTTGACGTTCGAAAACGATCAGCGCGCCGACGTAATCCATCGCCATGTGACTGACGGCTTTAACCACGTTAGTAATCATGAGGGTGAGTTTTTCATTATCGCGCGGCGCTGTCCAAAACAGACGGTTGCGCCCCAGTTGTTCAAAGGCGCGGCGCAGTTCCGGCTGAAAGAGTACCGGAATGCCTACCATGAGCGCCGGGAGTATTTTCTCCACCAACCATGAAAATGCCCGGAGTTGGACCAGGCGGGTGAGTAAGGCCAAAGAAATGAGCAAGGCAGTAATGCCGCGCACGAGAGGCACTGCCCGCGTCCCTCTAATCGCATAGAAGACCAGGTAGAAGAAACAGGCCACAATGAATATATCCAGGCCATCAACCCACGATATACGATCCAACAACCACCTTAAGTTCCACATGCTCACTCTCGGCTAAAACACCCTCCCCTAACCGCTGCGCGCTGGCGGCGGCTCGCGCCCGGTCATGTCGCGATACAGGCTGACGTAATCAGCCCGGTTCGGCGGATCCAGAGCCAGGATCGCGCTGATGGACTTAATCGCGGCATCCTTTTGTCCGGCCTCGAGTTGCAGATCACCCAACACATCCAGATGTTCCAGCGCCTTCTCGCGTTTGCCGGTATTCAAATACAACTGCGCCCCTCGCGCGCGCAATGGGATGCTCTCAGGTTCAGTATGAATCAGGTCCTCCAAAACCACCAATGCCCGATCAACATTCCTGGCCTCGAGGTAAAGCCTGATCAACTTATCGAGAGCGTTCAACCCCAAATGCGGACGACCGGTACGGGGATACAGCCGGAAGAGCGCCAGGTGCGCGCGCTCATCGCCAGGCGCAATCCGCAGAATTTCTTCGTTGCTCTTAATGGCCGCCAACCAATCCAGACGTTGCAAATCCAGGTCGGCCATTTTGTGCAGGATGCGCACTTCCCACTGTTCATCTTGCGCGCCGCGCGGAGCCATGCGCAACGCTTCGGAGTAGATATCCCGGGCACGTTCCGCCTGCGCCAATTGGTAATACGCATCCGCCAACTGCAAGTACTGGTCCAGCGCATCGTCAATCTGTCCACGCTGGATGAGCAACTCGATGACATGCCGGTGGACCGCCACATCCAGGGGTGAAGACTGTAAAACTTCACGATAGGTTGCCAATGCCTGTAATGTCTGTCCACGCGCCTCATAAGTGCGCGCAATGGTGTGAAATTTGGATACTGCTTCTTCCAGATGACCAGCTTCCTGGAGCAAGCTCGCCAGAAGATAGTGCAAAGGCAGATAATCCGGCGATTTGCTGAGCGTGTGGAATAGCTCTTCCAAGGCATTGTAGACCTTTTTCTGACTAATGTATTGCTGCGCCACGGCAATGGCGCGCAAAACGTCCGCCGATCCTGGCAGGCTGACCAGTTCCCCCAAGCTGAGTACGATGCCCGAACGTGTTAATCCATCCAGACATTTGCGCGCCGCAATAGCTCTGTCTTCCCATCCCCGCCGTCCCAGAAAGTCAACCAACGACTCACTCAAACGCCGCGCACGCTCAGAATCGCCGGTGCCAACCAGATTTTGCGCCACGCTGTCATAAACGCGGGTGAGGTCAGCGGCATGTTCCCGCCCCACCGTCGCCAGATCAACGATCTTCACCGCTTCCCAGAAATGCTTGAGCGCTTCGGCGAAGTTCCCTTGAGCCTGATAACATTCTCCCAAACCAAAATGGCTGCCCAACACATATTCTGGGTCCGGCAAAGATTTTGACAACTGCCCTATGGCCTCAGCAAAGCGCATCTGTTCCTTATACAACAATCCTAGATTGAAGTGTATGGAAATCATTGACACGCCGGCCTTGGTCAATTGCTCGTAGGCCTGCAGCGCCGCCGTCAAGTCCCCGCGTGTTTGCGCGTCAACGGCTTTGCCGATCAACAGATCAACCTCCATCTGCGATATGCCTTGAATCTGGGGTTTGTCCTCCGCGAAAATGGATTCGGCCAACATCGCCAGCGCGCGCTGCCTGGCGATATCCACCGGGCTGCCTTTATCACCAGGTTCGACTTCCACATCTTGAGGCAGCGCCTCTTCACTGGTGAGAAGAGGCGGTTCGGGAATAGGACGTTGGCTCTGAAGCAGCATCATCGTTTGCCCAATGCGCGGCTCATGAGGGATGAAGCCTTGCATCTGGCGGCAAATCTCAATTGCCCAATCGGGATGTGACGTCTGGTATAGATACGCCAGCCAAAGCGCAGACAGAACGGCCTTGTCTACCTGCTTCTGCCCCTGATAATGCTGCAGGAGTTCACGCCACGTTTTGTCGTTGTGAGGTTCGAGACGCAAGGAGGCTTCGTAAGCAGCCGTCATCTTGCTCGGCAGGTTTTGTTTGCCATAGCGCGCTCCGGCTTCGTGATACATCTCGGCAGCCTGTGCAACCTCACCAACGCGCTCTCGAATCTCGGCGATACGTTCGTAGGGACCGGGATCGGAGGGATTTAAGGTGGTCAGCCGTTGGTAAACGTCACGGGCCTCCTCCAGGTCCTCTGCGTTGAGCAGCGCCCAGGCATGGCCCATGAGCGCGGAGACATCGTCGGGGAACTCGGTCAATGCGCGGCGATAGAACCGTACTGCCTCATCCCACTTTTCATCCCAAACACAGTCGTTCGCCTTTTGGATGGCCTCATCGAAGCGTAAACGGTTACCGGCCAATGGACACCCCCTGTTTGAGCTATGAGCTGTCAGCAGTCAGCGATCAGCAATCAGGCAGAGACTACAAAAGTCTCAGCACGTATTGGCGTGTTGTAGGTCGCTCGTTCATAGCAGATATTGGCTTTATAAAGTATTTCGTGAGACTTTTGTAGTCTGTTCCTAATCCTTCTCCAACGCCCACACCAGGATGGCCTTCTGCGCGTGCAGACGGTTTTCAGCCTGGTCGAAGAGCGCCGAATGTGGGCCATCGGCGACAGCATCAGTGATTTCTTCGCCGCGATGCGCCGGCAGGCAGTGCAT
>DAOUAQ010000274.1:0-5803 GCA_034433375.1 Anaerolineae bacterium
GATAACGGGCTAACCCGAAGGTCTTTACTTGAAGAAGCGATTAGCTGTTAGCTGAAAGCTATTAGCTCTTCTTTCCAGACCTCGCTCGCGGGGGGTTTTCACCGGGTTCGGGATGGATACTGCTCATCCACGGAGGAGGCTCTCAGTCGGTGGCCTCCATTCTCTGGCGCTGTCCGCCGGATACTCGTCCCGCTCAACGCTTTTGCGTATGTAAAGATATTATACCCTTTTTCCTGAAAAACTGCAAATCACAACGCCTGTGCTTGTGACTTGATACGATCCCTGCCCTCGCTGCTGTCGTCTATCGAAGCCAGCGCCGCGCTCAACAGCCGCCGCACCACATCGGGCGCAGCGCGGCCTCGGGTGGCGCGCATCACTTGCCCCATCAGCCATTGGAAGACGGAGTCTTTGCCGGCGCGATAGGCGACCACCTGGGCGGCGTTATCGGCCAACACTTGCGCGACGACTGCCGCTAACCGCTCATCGTCAGAGATCTGCGCCAGCCCTTTGGCTTCGACGATGGCTTCGGGCTGTCCGCCCGTCGCAAACATCTCGCCGAGCACCGCTTTGGCGCTGTTGGGATTGAGTGTCCCGGCATCCACCAGACCGATGAGCCGCGCCAACGCTGCGGGGCGAACTTGCGCTGCCTCTATGGATACGTTGTCACGGTTCATCAGGTAGAACAATTCCCCGATTAACCATTTGGCGACAGATGACGGCGCGCCGGTATAGGCATGGAGCGCACTCTCAAAATAACCCGCAACGGCGCGATCTCCGACCAGAATACGCGCATCTTGCGGCGTAAGGCCATAGTCCGCCACAAAACGCGCGTGCTTCGCGTCGGGCAGTTCTGGCAGGATAGCAGCGACTTCGTTGACCCAGGCGCGCTCAATGCGCAACGGCGGCAAATCCGGCTCCGGGAAGTAGCGATAGTCGTGCGCGTGCTCCTTGCCGCGTTGCGAGAAGGTCGCGTTGCGCAGCGCATCCCAGCCGAGCGTTTCCTGCACAACCCCGCCGCCGGCCTCAAGGATGGCGATCTGCCGCTCAATTTCGTAGGCCGTCGCCAGCGTTAGCGCGCGGAAGCTGTTGAGGTTCTTGATCTCGGTGCGCGTGCCGAGCGTGTCGCTGCCGCGCGGGCGCACCGAGACGTTAGCCTCGAAGCGCAGAACGCCCTTCTCCATATCGCCGCTGTTCACGCCCAGATAGCGCAGGGTTTCGCGGATTTTGGTCGCGTAGGCCTGCACGGCTTCGACGGAGTGCATGTCCGGCTCGGAAACAATTTCCAGCAGTGGGATGCCGCAACGGTTGAAGTCAATGAGCGTGTAATCCGCGCCGCCCGGCTCGTAGATGTGAAACAGTTTGGCGGTGTCCTCCTCCATGTGCGCGCGCCGCACGCGGATGTGGTGCGCCGCGCTATTCTCGTCCGTCACATCCACCCACCCGTTGGTGGCGATGGGAAAATCGTATTGCGAAATCTGGTAGCCTTTGGGCAGATCGGGATAGAAGTAGTTTTTGCGGGCGAAGTTGGTGAATTCGTTGATCTGGCAGTTGAGCGCCAACCCGACCATCATCGCCTGCGCGACGGCCTCGCGGTTGACCGCCGGCATCGCGCCGGGCAACCCGGTGCAGACCGGGCAGATGGTGGTATTCGGCTCCGCGACGGTGGTATCCGTCACCGCGCAGCCGCAGAACATCTTCGATTGGGTGTGCAGCTCGGCGTGGATTTCCATGCCGATGACGGGTTCGTATCTTTGTATGCAGTTCATTTCTCATCCTCCGGGAATAGTCTGGTAGTCCTTAGTCGGATAGTCTAGGATGCTAGAGTGGGTCGCGCCAGATGCCAATGCGTCGCCTGTTGGTAGGCGTGGCCGATGCGGAACAGGGTCGCTTCGTCGAGTGGGCGTCCGATGAGCTGCATCCCCACGGGCAGCGAGGGCGCGTCGCCGGTGAAGCCGCACGGCAGCGCCAGCGCGGGGACGCCGGCCGGGTTGATGGCGACCACGTGTACGTCCGAGAGATACATCGTCAGCGGATCGGCGACCTTCTCGCCCAGCTTGAAGGCCGGCGTCGGGCAAACCGGCGCGACGAGCGCGTCCACCTCGGCGAAAACGCGGTCGAAGTCCTGGCGGAGCAGCGCGCGGACTTTCTGCGCGCGCAAGTAGTAGGCGTCGTAGTACCCGGCGGAGAGCGCGAACGCGCCGAGCATAATGCGCCGCTTCACCTCATCGCCGAACCCGGCGTGGCGCGTTTGTAGATAGCGTTCCAACACGTCCGCGCCGTCGGATGAGAGGCCAAAGCGCACGCCGTCGAAACGCGCCAGATTGGAGCTGGCCTCCGCGAAGAGGATCAAATAGTAGACGGGAATCGCGTAGGGTGTGTGCGGCAGCGAGACTTCGCGCACCTCCGCGCCCAGGTCGCGGAACTGCTCCAGGGCGGCGCGAATCGGCGCTTCGACGGCGGGATTAATGCCCTCGGCGAAGTACTCCACGGGGACGCCGAGTGTCACGCCCTTGAGGTCGCCGGTGAACGCCTGGGCATAGTCCGGCACGGGCGCGCGCAGCGAGGTATTGTCGCGTGGATCGTGGCCCGCAATCGTCTGCGTCACCAGCGCCGCGTCCGCCACGTCGCGCGCGAGCGGTCCAATCGAGTCGAATGACGAGACCAGCGCGATCAGCCCGTAACGCGACACGCGCCCGTAGGTGGGTTTGAGGCCCGTCACGCCGCAGAATCCGGCCGGCATACGGATGGAGCCGCCGGTATCCTCGCCCAGCGCGAACGGCGTCATCTCCGCCGCCACCGCCGCCGCCGACCCGCCGCTCGACCCGCCCGGCACGCGCGCTGTGTCCCAGGGGTTGTGTGTATTGAAGAACGCCGAGTTCTCGCACGACGATCCCATGCCGAACTCGTCCATGTTGTGCTTCCCCACGAGGACGGCGCCGGCATCTTCCAAACGTTGGATGACGGTGGCATTGTAGCGCGGAACATAGGTTTCGAGGATTTTGGAGGCGCACGTCGTCCGCACGCCTTTGGTTGACAGGCAGTCCTTGACCGAGTAAGGGACGCCGGTGAGCGCGGTCACTTGCTCGCCAGCGCGTAAGCGGGCGTCCGCGGCCTCCGCTTGCTGTAGCGCCAGGTCATCGCTAACGGTGATGTGTGCGCGCACGGTCGGCTCTACCGCGCGGATGCGCTCCAAAATCGCGCTCGTCAGCGCGACCGATGTGATTTCGCCAGTTTGCAGCAAGTCCGACGCTTGCCGGACGCTGAGTGTATGTAAGTCCATATTCTCCCCCTTCACATCGCGAATAACAAAACGTAAGGCAAACTGTCAGTTTGCCTCTGCCGCAAGCCGCAAGCTAACAGTTTGCGCTACATTCTCGAATTTTCCAGCACCACGGAGACGCAAACACATAGCGAATAACAAAACGTAGAGCAAACTGTCAGTTTGCCTCTGCCGCAAGCTAACAGCTTGCGCTACATTCTCGAGTTTTCCAATACCATCGAAACGCGAACATAGTCACCCTGGCGCTGTGGGATGTTCGCCAGGAAGTCCTCGCGGGCCATAGAGGGGTGCGCGACGTCCTCGCGCAGTTCAGCCTGCGTGATCTGCGGCTGCGTAAATGGCGCGACGGCGCTGACGTCAACTTCACCGAGCACGTCGAAATAGTCAATAATGGCGCTGAACTGCTCGCTAAACAACGCCGTCTCTTCCTCGGTCAACGCCAGTCGCGTGAGGAAGGCGATATGTTGCACCAGGTCGGAATCAATGCGTTGTGACATAGAAAACCTCCACGAAAATTAGAAATCAAGAACGAGGAAATCGGTGAATGTGAGATCAGCAAATCCCCAATCCCCCAATCTGCAATCAACTGATGCGGATGTGCGCGGTTTCGAGTTGTCCCGGGTCTACCGGCGCGGGCGCGTTCATCATCACATCCACGGCCTGGCGGTTCTTGGGGAAGGCGATCACGTCGCGGATGGAGTCCGTCCCCGCCAGGATCGCCACGAGCCGATCCACGCCAATGCCGATGCCACCGTGCGGCGGCGCGCCGTACTCGAAGGCTTCCAGCAAGTGGCCGAAGCTGGCCTGGGCGCGCTCCGGCGTGTAGCCTAACAATCGAAAGATGCGCGCCTGCACGTCCCGCGTGTGGATGCGCAGCGACCCGGAGCCTAACTCCCACCCGTTGCACACCAGGTCGTAACAGTTGGCGCGCACAGCGGCGGGATCGCTTTCCAGCAGTGGCAGGTCTGCGGCTTTGGGCGCGGTGAAGGGATGATGCTCCGCGTCCCAACGCCTGTTTTCCGCGTCCCACTTGAATAGCGGAAAATCCACCACCCAGGCGAAAGCCAGCACATCGGGATCGTTGCTGTCCGCCTCCGCGCGCAGATCGGGCTTGTCCGTCCCGTAACGCGCGAGCGCCTCGGCGTGCGTGAGGCGCGGGAACGGCGCAGGGATGCGCTTTTCCGGCGCGACCTCACGCACAATTTTGACGATCAGCGCCTCGATCAGCGCCAGCACATCTTCCTGTTCCACGAAGCTCATCTCCAGATCGAGCTGCGTGAACTCCGGTTGGCGGTCGACGCGCAGGTCTTCGTCGCGGAAGCAGCGCGCGATTTGGAAGTAGCGATCCACGCCGGCGATCATCAGCAGTTGTTTCATCTGTTGCGGAGACTGCGGGAGCGCGTAGAATTCCCCGCCGTGGACGCGGCTGGGCACCAGGTAATCACGCGCCCCCTCCGGCGTGCTGCGCGTGAGGATCGGCGTCTCGACTTCGATGAAGCCCTGCGCGTCGAGGAAATCACGCATGGCTTTGACCACGCGATGGCGCAGTCGCAGGTTGTGCTGCATCGCCGCGCGCCGCAAATCCAGGTAACGATAGCGCAGCGCCAGCATCTCGTCCACCGGATGACGATCATCCAGGGCAAAGGGCAACGCGCGCGCGTTGTTGAGCACCTCAATCTGGCGCGCCGTCACTTCAATATCACCCGTTGCCCAGGTGGGATGTTCTGTGCCTGGCGGTCGCCGCTGCGCCACGCCGCGCACGGCGACTACGGATTCGGCGCGCAGCTCGTGGGCGATGACGCTCGCGCCATTCGACGCCGCCGGATGGACGACGATCTGCGTTGTCCCCTCGCGGTCCCACAGATCGAGGAACACGAGTCTGCCGTGATCGCGCCGGTTGCGCACCCAGCCCACCAGCGTCACCTCCTGGCCCACATCTTCCAACCGCAATGCCCCACACGTATGCGTTCGCTGCGCCATTTCTCCCCTCCCCACAAATCAGAAATCCGTTTCATCCGTATCTTCTCAAAAATCCGGGGGTAGGGGTTTGGAGGCGGGCCGCGTCCGCCCCAAACCCCACTTCTCCCCCTTTTTTGATGATACTTTCATCTGTTCAATCCGTTGACAAAGGCCGAAATTAACAAAAAACCACGGGCCTTTGGGTGGCCCGTGGTCTGGAAACAAAAAAAACCACGGGCGCACCGCGCGCCCGTGGTTTGGTTGGTCTTGGTATCAGGTTAGGATTAGCTTCGACCCTCCCACAGGCGCGCGCCGTGATTATTATTCTGGTTCACGAACTGCATTCTGAATATCATGGCGCCCGTCTCCTGTGAGAAATCCGGTCTTATCCTTAACTTCAAACTAATCAAAATTATAAGCAGGTCGCAAAAAATGTCAACGCGCCGTCACAGGCAGCGCCCGCACCCGCCTCCCCGTCGCCTGGAAGACGGCGTTCGCAATCGCCGGGGCCGCGCCGATCATCACCGGTTCCGCCAGGTTCTTCGCGCCGAACGGACCTTCGCG